>JAFWQU010000018.1 GCA_017508975.1 Clostridia bacterium
ACACAGGCCGAGCTTGAAGCCAACGTGCAGAATCGTCTGGATTATCTGTCCTCTGTGCCCTCTGTCGTTGCCTCCTTCTTCCGGGCACCCTTCACCCAATATGCCGCTTAAGATTCACGTTTTTATTGGGGGAGCGATAACGGTTCCCAGCGGGATCGACAACTATGATACCGTAGAGAAGTATATATGGTTCAGCGTTTACGATTCTGTCGAACGCCGCACACTGGCGCCCAGCGAGTACTCCTACTCGAACGCGCACAGGCCCTCCGAGATAGACGAGGAATACAGCGGCCCCGAATATGCCAATTACCTGGTGGCGATCAGCGGGGAGCAGCTGACCCTGAGAATCAAGCAGGGCTGGAATGTACGTTTCCTGAACCTCCCGATCGGTACGACCTATTCCTTTGAGGAAACCAATATCCCAACGGGATACAATTTTGTCAAAGCGGAGGTCAGCGGCACCCGGTGGATCGCAGATATGGAAGACGGAACAGACCAGGGATCCGCAGTTCCCCTGTCCTCTCTTCCGGCCAATGCCAGCGCCAGCAATGACGATACGGCCATCGATGGAATGATTGATTTTGCAAACGCACGCTACAGCACGACCTACACCAACAGGACCACCGCGCTGTATATCCCGGTCATCAAGATGCTCAGAGGTCGAGATATGGAGGCCGGAGAGTTCTCCTTCGTTCTCCAGCCCATTAAAACGGATGGTACCCGTGACGATTCCGCCAAGCAGATCATATTGAACCCGGCAGGCCGGGCAAATCAGGAGGTTACATTCAATTTCAGCCTGGATTACAGCGGTGAGGTCATCGCTAATGCCCCTTACCATGACACGGAAGGCAACGCAGTTTTCTACTATGTTGTGTACGAGGAGTCCGGAGATGCGACGGATATCATCTATTCCGATTCCCAGTACATCGTCAAGGTTACGCTGAAACAGGAAGGAAATGGTTATATCGCCACGCCGCATTACTATCTGTATGGCGGAGAGGGACCGATTCCATCTGAGGCAATGAACGATTTGCCGGATTTAACTGATATGACGGCGAAAACGGACACGCCTATGGGCTGATGCTCCTTCGAACAACTTTGGAAAGCCCGGAATTGTGTCCTGATATTGATCTCAAGTAAAAGTGCAAATCCAGCAGCATGCAACCGAAGGTCCAGGGCGATCGGAAAGCCCTGGTCGCGGCCCGCAGGCCGCGAAACCTCACTGTTGACAATAAGCATTTTAAACTGAGATTAGTACGAGAACAGTATGAATTGAAAATCTCCCCCCGAAGCAACACCGGATAGTGTGCTTCAGGGGGAGCGCTTTTCATGGACAGAGGATTCCGCGGTTGGGGCTGATTACCCCTTCAGCTCCTCGTAGAGCTTCAGGTAGAGGTCGGCCGAATGCTCCCAGGAGACGTCCTTCTCCATGTCCCGGGTGACGATGGCGTTCCAGCGGGCGCGGTTGCCGTAGTAAACCTGCTCGGCGCGCCGGACGGCGTCCAGCAGCAGGTCCGCCCGGTACTGGTCGAAGGTGAAGCCGTTGCCCTCGCCGGTGTACTCGTTGTAGGGCTCGACCGTGTCCTTGAGGCCGCCGGTCTCGCGCACGATCGGCACCGTGCCGTAGCGCATGGCGATCAGCTGCGTCAGTCCGCAGGGCTCGAACAGGCTGGGCACCAGCAGGGCGTCGGACCCGGCGTAAATCTGATGGGCCAGGCTCTCGTCGTACTTGATGTAGGCGCACACCTGTCCCGGATAGGTGCTCTCGTAATACCGGAACGCGTTCTCATAGCGCGCGTCGCCCGTGCCGAGGATCACCACCTGCACCCCGTCGTCCGCGATCTGGGTGAAGACCGCGTCGATCAGGTCGAGGCCCTTCTGGTCCGTGAGGCGGGAGATCAGGCCGATCACGAGCTTGTTCTCGTCCACCGCCAGCCCCAGGCGCTCCTGCAGGGCCTTCTTGTTCTCCCGCTTGGCGCTCAGCACGTCCTCCGTCCCGTAGGGCGCGGGGAGCAGCTTATCCGTTCGGCTGTTCCAGATGTCGATGTCGATGCCGTTCACGATGCCCGTCAGCTTGGCCCGGTGATACCAGAGGTGGCTGTTGAGACCCTCGCCGTAGAAGTCCGTCTGGATCTCCCCGGCGTAGGTCTCGCTGACCGTCGTGATCCGGTCGGTGTAGGCGAGGCCGCCCTTGAACATATTGGCCTCACAGTCGTTGACCTTGAACACGGAGTAGTCGAACAGGAAGTCCGGCAGCCCGGTCCAGTATTTCAGGTGGTCAATGCTGCAGATGCCCTGGAAGCGCAGATTGTGGATGGTCAGCACGCTCCGGGCGGCGCCGACGGGCGTCACGCTGAACAGGGTGCGCAGATAGACCGGGACCAGCGCCGCCTGCCAGTCGTGGCAGTGGATCACGTCCGGGATCCAGTCCATGTAGTTGAGCGCCGCGAGGGAGGCCTTCGAGAAATAGCAGTACTTGGGGATGTCCTCCCACAGGCCGGTGTAGGGATTCCCCCAGTCGTAGAACTCCCGGTTGTCGATGAAATCGTAGGTCACCCCGTCCAGTTCCATCTCCATGATGCCGACGTAGAAGGAACGGCCGTCCTGGGTCAGGTTCATCATGAAGGAGCCGATGTAGTTCATCTGGTTCCTGTATTTCTCCGGGATGCACCGATAGCAGGGCATCATCACGCGGACCTCGCAGCCCTGGCGCAGCAGCGCCCGCGGAAGGGCGTACATCACGTCCCCCAGTCCGCCTGTTTTGATGAACGGATAGCACTCCGAACCGATGAAAGCCACCTTCATGCCCTTCGCGCCGCCGACCGTCTCCTGATTGTTTGCCATACCCGACACTCCTTCACTTGTCCATGTGGGCCTGCCTGAGGACAGGCTTCCGATAACTCCATCATACCTGATCCGGGGAAGATGTTCAATAGTTTCTTTGAAAAACCAGTGAGAAATCCCGCACAGCGGCGCTGACGCGCATGCCGGGCTCCGCGGCTCTGAACAAAAATAGTGTCTGATACCGGCCCGGATCTCTTTATTTTTCGAACCGCATTATGGTATAATATCCGAGAATTGGTATTATATGCCATAGTTGGCATTATTTACCGGCATCGGAGCAGAGAAGGGAGAATACAATGCTGTTCAACACGCTTGACACCCTGAAAAGAAAGATGGTGATGGGAATCATCTTCTTTCTGTTCATGGGACTGACGATGTTTGTCATTCCGGTGGATTATATCCCGGTTCTGGGGAAAGCCCTCGGCTTTTGTCTTCTGACGCTGTCGATCCTGAAGATTCTGGATTTCCTGAGCAGCAAGAAGGGGCTGGCCCATTATATCGGACTGTCCCTGGGCCTTTTTGCCGGGCTGGCGGGAATCATGTTCTTTTCGATCGACGGGCTGTTCCTGGCGCTGCTGAACTGGCTGACGGGCACGCTGCCGATTCTGCTGGGCGGCCTGAGCCTGTATTTCGCCCTGACCTATCTGCGGCGCTCCGGACGGAAGGGCTGGTGGGTGTTCGTGATCCTGAGCTGCCTGCTGCTCCTGTTCAGCACGATCCTCTTCGTGAATCCCTGGGCGGGCGACCAGCGCGCTGTCCTGATGGTGATCGGCGGGACGCTCTTCTATTCGGCGGTGGTCTATATCGTCTGTCTGTTCTGGATCTGGCCGTTTCAGCAGAAGAAGTATACGGAGGATGAGCAATGAGAGAGCAGCAAGCCCCCAAGGGAGGCAAATCACGCGCCGTCGTGATGATGGGCATTTTTGCGAAGCACAACTTCTATGCCAACGGATTCACGCCGTATGAACTCCGGACGACCCTGGAGGATCTCGGCCCGACCTATGTCAAGATCGGCCAGATCATGTCCAGCCGCACGGACCTGCTCCCGAAGGCCTACTGTCTGGAGCTGGAGAAGCTCCGCAGCAATGTGAAGCCCCTGGCGGCGGAGACCGTGCGCGCGGTCATTGAGCAGGAGAGCGGGAGGACGATCGACGAGATCTACAGCGAGTTCCGGGATGAGCCCCTGGGCTCCGCGTCCATCGCACAGGCGCATTTCGGGATCCTGAAGGACGGGACGAAGGTCGTCACGAAGGTGCAGCGCCCGGGCATCGCCGATATGATGAAGGAGGACTTCGTCCTGCTGAAGAAATTCGCCGGCATGGTGGGCAAGTCGTCGGAGGACGAGGAGAACGGCGAGCCTCTCGACCTGGTCGGGATCCTGGCGGAGCTTGAAAAAGTGACCCGGGAGGAGCTGGACTTCCGGGTCGAGGCCGAGCATACCCGGCTGTTCCGCAAGCTCTGCATCGAAGACGACGCCGTGGTCTCCTGCCCGCGGATCATCGACGAGCTCACCACAGAGCGCATGCTGACGATGACCTTTGTGGACGGATATTCCCTGTCCCACAAGGAGCGCCTGGAGCAGGACGGGTATGACCGGGTTGAAATCGGAAAGGCGCTGGTCAACAACTACCTGCACCAGGTGATGGACGCGGGATTCTTCCACGGCGATCCGCATCAGGGGAATATCATGGTCTGCGACGGCGTGCCGTACTGGATCGACTTCGGCATGGTGGGCCGGCTCAGCGAGGCTAACATCAGCGCGATCCAGAACCTGATCTTTGCCCTGGTGCAGGAGGATGTGGAGGCCCTGACCAACGCCGCGCTCGCGATTGGCACCGTGAAGGGAAAGCTCAACAAGACCCGGCTGATGGAGGATCTGGAGGGCATCGCCTCCAGGTACATGTCCGCCACAAACCTGAAGGAGATCGACGTCGGAAAGCTGATGACCGAGCTCACGGACCTGCTGAGTACGCATCACATTGCTGTCTCCGCGGAGTATACGATGATGATCCGGAGCTTGGTCACGATGGAGGGCGTCATCGAGGTCCTCTGCCCGGAGCTGGATCTGTTCGATTTCCTGCAGGAGAAGCTGATTGCCCGGGCCAAGGACAGCTTTGACGTGAAGGAGAAGCTTGCCTCCTCGATGGAGTCGGTGGCCGCCACGGCAGCCCGGACGATCAAGCTGCCGGGCCTTGCCGCCGATGTGCTCCGCAATCTGGTGAAGGGCCGGACGAAGATCACCGTGGAAGCGGCGGGCTACGAGGAGCCGTTCCGCATATTCATCGATGTGATCAAAAACGTGATGCTTGTCGTCGTCGCCTGCGTGCTGTACAGCGGATCCTGCCGTCTCTGCAGCACAACGATGGCGCCGATGGTGGACGACATTCCCCTGTTCGCGCTGATCGGGTTTGCCGTCTCCATCGCGCTGGGAATCTATGCGCTCAGAAAACTGATTAAGGCCGCGGGAAAGAAGTGAGAGACATGACAGCGTTCAACAGCGAACCGGCTCTGCCGGATGAGCCGAAAACATCGCAGGGCGGGGAGAAAGCCGAGCCGATCGGAAGTCTGCTTGCGCAGATGAAGAAAACGATCCCGGTTCTTTTCGGCCTGTCCGGCAGCGATCCGCGCGTTCTGAAGGAGAAGCTTCTGGAACAGGTGAAGAAACTGGTCAAAAACCCCGGCCAGTATTCGGAGGATCTCATGGATTCCCTCTTCGGAACCGGCGCGGACGGGATTTCCCGGGAGGCTGATGCCGAGAAGAAGGGAAAGTTCAGCTTTTCGATGGATCTTCCGGACCCGGTCAGGATGCCCGACGTGTTTTCGGTGGCCTATCACCGCCGCGACGAAAAGAAAAAGGATGTCGTCACCCTGCTCGAGAGGGACGGGGAGGGCAACATCCGCTATCTGGACGCCGGGAAAGAGTGCGTGTTCGTCAGGATGGAGGAGGGCTTCCGCCGGTATCCGGTGCTGCCGGAACGGCAGGGATTCGGCAAATGGGACGGCGTGCTGCTGAGCGCCAGGAGTGTGCGCGGGCTGACGGAGCATTTCTGGAACTGCGCGGACCAGACGTTCATCAAATGGCTCGGCGTGGAGCGCACGGAGGACACGGCGTATCTCGGAAGACCCTGCGGGCTGTACCACGCGCAGCCGGGCACCATCACGTTCACCTATCAGTGCGATATGGTCATCGACGACGAGAGCGGCATCTGCCTCTGCTATGCGGCGGACAAGCTGCTGAAAAGCGCGGTATTCAGCCTCGCGGAGGACGACCGCATCAGCGTCGGGATCGGGGATTACCGGCTCGGCGGTACGGAGATGGATTTCAGCTGCACGAGATTCGAGACAAAGGATATCTCGTTTGCGCTTCCTGCCGACTGAGAAATCCTCGTTCAGTTTTTCTGTCCTGGATCAGGATAATCTGTCCATATGAAAGGAGTCATGGGTATGGCACTCGGATTCATGAAGAAGATCAGCCCGGAGTACGTGGTGGAGCACGCGATCAAGGATGTGAAAAGCACCGGGATCGACGGCCTGAAGCCGTATCTCACCGAGAACGCGGAGAAGAACGTGGCGACGATCAAGAACGTCTCCGGCGGGGTAAGCCTCCTCACAGGCAGCAACAAGGTTTCCGTCCTTCTCGACAAGCTCGCCGACTGCAACTGGACCGTCGTCGAGATTCTGAAAGGCTCCGAGAGCGCGAACGCGATTGTCGGATTTGCCATCAAAACCAAGTCGGAGGAGATTGAGGGAACCATCCGGCTCACGCTGATCAAAGAGGACAAGGAGTGGAAGATCGACGGCGTGGAAATGCCGAAGTTCGAGAAGTTCACCATCAGCAGCGCGGATTAATACCAATCTCAAGTAACAATTCAAATTCAGTAACAGTATGCGGCCGAAGGTCCAGGGCGATCGGAAAGCCTCTGGCCGCGCCCGCAGGCGCGGAGCCCCTCTGACACCTGCGCGAAACCCAAAGCTCCCTCCGAGACCCATCGAGCCTCGGAGGGAGTTATTTCATTTATTTGATATGAACTGCCGCGTCCGGATCAGATGCGGATCATGTAGTCATTGGCCATGTAGCCGGTCCGGCCCGTCGCCAGGTCGATCACCTTGCTCCAGGTCTTGCCCACGGCGACCACCTGCAGCCGGTCGCCGGCGTTCAGACGGCGAACCATCTTCGCGGTCTTGTTGGGGGAGACCCGCAGGCCGACGCTGTTATCGGTCTTGCCGTTCAGAGCCTTGGCGGTCACATAGTAGGGGGTCACGTTGCGGAAGTTGTCGGAGCGCTCGGTGATCTCATACTTGCTGGGCTGACGGTCCACCAGGAACTTGGTCATCACGAAGCCGCCCTGCGCGTGGCCCTGGGGCCGCACATAAGCCCAGCCCTTGGCGGAGTCGACGGTGTAGATGATTTCCACGCGGGTGCCGCAGTCGATACGGTAGAGGAGCTTGCTGTTGGTGGAGGCCTCTTCGCGGACATTCAGCCGCTTGCCGTCGGCGCAGTTGACCCACATGGTGGAGGGCAGCTGGGTATAATCAGCGGAGGCAAACATGGGGATCATCAGGGTCAGAACAGTCATCAGGGCGATAACGAGTGCAGTCAGCTTTTTCATTTTGGTTTCCTCTCTTTCGTGCCGGTTTGTCGGCTGTGTTTTTGGTTTCCGCCGGGCTCTTGATCGCCTGGCACTCCTTTATACGCACCTCCCGGAAAGGGTGGCACCCGGAATTCAAAAAAATAAAAAGAAATTCACCCGCGCTCTCTGCGGATCGTGCAGGCAGAGCGCGGGCGTTTTCGTGATACTACCAATCTCAAGTAAAAGCTGCAAATCAAGCAACAGCATGCATCCGAAGGTCCAGGGCGATCGGAAAGCCCTGGTCGCGGCCCGCAGGCCGCGAAATCTCACCGTTGAAAAGATGCGTATTCAGGACGTGACCTGTCCGTGATCCATCCGGAGGACCCGGTCGGCGTACAGCAAAGCGTCGTTTTCGTGGGTGACCATAAAGACGGCCTTTTTCTCCTCGTGGGCGAAGTCCCGGAATGCCGAGAGAACCAGGCGGGTGTTCTCGTCGTCCAGATCCCCGGTGGGCTCGTCGGCGAAGAGCACATCCGGCGCCTGCGCGAGCGCGCGGACGATCGCCATCCGGCGGAGCTCGCCGCCGGAAAGCTCGGCGGGACGGGCGTCCCGAAGAGGCGCGATGCCGAGCTTTTCCATCCACCGGACCGCGGCCTCCACGGGGAGCTCCCGCTGGTATAGCCGGGCCGGGAGCAGGATGTTCTCGAGGACAGTCAGTGTGTCAACCGCACTGCGGCCCTGGGGGACAACGCCGGTCCGCTCGCTGCGCAGGCGGGAGAGGGCCCTGTCGTCCAGGGCGTAGAGATCCGTATCGTCATACCAAACTTTGCCGCCGGTGGGCACCAGCAGTCCGGAGAGCATGTTCAGCAGCGTGGTTTTGCCGCTGCCGCTGCGCCCGGTCAGGACGGTCATTCCGCCCGGCGCGATTTCCAGACTGACCGGCTGCACCGCGTCGAAATAGTTGGCGGTGCCGGTTTTGCGAAAGTACCGCCGGGATACGCCTTCTGCCTTCACGGTCATATCAGTTTCCCTCCCGCAGAGCTGTGCCGGGATCGACGCGGCTTAAGCGAACCGCCGCCAGAACGCTGGATAGGGCTGCCGCCGCCGCGGAGAGCAGCACCGTGCCCGCGGCCAGCGGCACCACGACCCCTGCGTCCGGCATCAGATAGGGCATCTTCAGGGCACTCTCGATGAGCTGGGCAAAGGGAAAGAGCAGCGCCGCCGCCAGCCCCGTGCCGGCCAGACCGCCCAGCAGGCCGCACAGGGCGGACTCTGCCAGCACCATCCGCGCCAGCATGCCCCGGGACGCGCCCACCAGCCGCAGCACGGCGAACTCCCGCGTCCGCTCCCGGATGATCAGCGCAAAGGCCAGCAGCAGGATGATGAACGCCAGCACCCACACCGCCGCGATCAGGACGGTCACCGTCCGGCTGATGCCCGCCAGACTGTCGGAGACGCCGGTGATCATGCTGCGGGTGCGCACGGCCGTTACCTTCCGGAGACGTCCGTTGAGCCTGCTGTTGACGGCGTCGATGTCGCTGCCGTCCCGGACCTTGATGTACACGGCGGAGATCACGCTGTCGCCGCTTTCGATCCTGTGGCTGATGCCCTTCTCCTCCGCGGCCCGGAGCAGCGCGTTCATGGTGTTCATATTGCAGTACACCGCTGTGTCCAGGCCGGTGCCGGTGGGCTCCAGCCGGGCCACCACCTTGCAGCGCTGCTCATAGATCCGGATGATTTCCCCCATGCCCGCCTCCACCTTGCAGCCCACCGCCACATCCATGTCGCCCAGCTCCCGGCTGAGACTCCGGGAGATCCAGGGCTGCACGGTGAAATCACGCGCCGGATCGATGCCGATCACCTGAATCTTGATGGAGCAGCAGTCGGCCTTCAGGGAGGCGAGGAAGGTCTGCGGCGCGGCCTTTTCCACGCCTTCGACCTCCAGGGCCTTCTCCGCCACGGAGGCGTCCATGTAGAAAGCGCCCGTCGTCCCCTGCAGGAACATGTTCTGAAAGCTGACCTTGCTCTGCGCCTCGGAGGGCACCAGAATGATGTCCGCGCCCAGGCGCGCCTCCAGGCTCTGCAGACCGCCGCGCAGGGACAGCACGATCACCGAGCCCCCGAAGACCGCCAGGGCCAGAAACGCGGTGAGCAGCGCCAGCGCGAGGGTGCGCCCGGGCTTGCGGACGAGATTGTTCAACGATAAAGAAGAGATTTTCATAATCGCTTTATACTGATCTCCGTATTGTGTGCTGAATGTCAACAGGGAGATTTCGCGCCTGCGGGCGCGACCAGGGCTTTCCGATCGCCCTGGACCTTCGGTTACATGCCTTTTCTTGATTTGCTTGTGGTTTTTTGAGATTAGAATTACTCTTTTGCGCTGAGGATCGCGCCGATCAGGGCGCACAGCAGGGCCGCGGAGAACAGGAGGATCATCGCCGGCTGCATCACCATCCGGCAGCGCATGGTGCTCATGTGACACAGGTCAATCAGCGTGCCCGGGATCAGAATGCCCAGCGCGCAGACGGGCAACCCGCTGAGAAAGACGCCAAAGCGCGCGCGTTTGCCGCACAGGGAGAGCAGCGCCAGCGCGCCAAGCACGCAGCCCAGCCCCAGCAGCGCCCGCCCTGCCCAGTGACAGGGACCGAAGGAGCCGTCCTCGTGGACGCAGGGGGAGAGGAAGGTCGTTTCGCCGAACACAATGACCTGGGACAGAACCAGGATGACCAGGGCGGGAATCACGCTTTTCTTCATGCAGCTCCTCCGTCACTTTCCGAAGTTCTCGTTGATGACCTCCCGGGCCACCTTGCCGTGCTCCAGCACGATGGTCCGCTGGGCGGCGTCGGCCACCTCCGGGTCGTGGGTGACCACGATCAGGGTGGTGCCCTCTTTGTGCAGCTGGGCGAAGAGGTCCAGCACGATGTTCTCGTTGGCCTCGTCCAGGTTGCCGGTGGGTTCGTCCGCCAGGATCAGTTCCGGGTGGTTGATCAGCGCGCGCGCCACGCACACGCGCTGCTGCTCGCCGCCGGAGAGCTGGCTGGGCAGATGGCGCGCCCGCTCCCGCAGGCCGACCCGTCCCAGGGCCTCCAGGGCCTCCGCCTCGTCGGGCATGGAGTGGTAATACTGGCTGACCATCACGTTCTCCACGGCGGTCAGGTAGCTGACCATGTGGAACTGCTGGAAGATCAGGCCGATCTTGTCCCGGCGGATGTCCGTCAGGCGCTTGCTGCTCTCCTTGCTGATGTCCACGCCGTCCAGCAGCACCTCGCCGCTGGTGGGCTTATCCATGCAGCCGATGATGTTCATCATGGTGCTCTTTCCGCTGCCGGAGGGGCCCATGATGGCCACCCATTCTCCCTGGTCCACATGGAGGCTCACCTTGTCCAGCGCTTTCAGCTCCCCGTAGACTTTGGACACATTTCTCAATTCCAGAAGACTCATCGCTTATTCTCCTTTCAGCACCAGGGCCGGGTCAATCGCCACCGCCCGCCGGATGGGCAGCAGACAGCTCAGGGCGGCGATCGCCATGGAAACCAGGATCGCGGCCGGCAGCAGCAGCGGCTGGAACGTGATGGAGGAACCGAACACGTTCACGCTCACCGCCTGGGCGAAGACAAAGCCCAGCACGGCGCCCATGACGCCGCCCAGCAGCCCGAGGAAAAGCCCTTCCCCCAGGAACTCCGCCCGGATGGAGCTGTCCGACGCGCCAAGGGCCTTCCGCAGGCCGATCTCCCGCCTGCGCTCGGAGACGACGGCCATCATGGTGGTGCTGACGCAGATCATGGTCAGGAGCAGCACGACCAGCGTGACCAGGAAGACCAGCGCGGTCAGCTTCTCCAGCACGGAGGCCTCCGAGCGGGTGACCCGCTTCACCAGCCGGGCCTGTGCCTTGCCCCCGGAGCCCGTGACCGCGTCCGCGTAGGTCTGCAGCTGGTCCGCGCCCGCGGATACGCTGAGCTCGACGACATCGAGCCGGTCCGAGCCGGTCATGGACTCCATGTCCTGCAGCGACAGGAAGACATAGCCCTCCTCCTCGCCGCCGGTGGTCAGGATGCCGGTGACGGTAAAGATCACCGTCCGGGGTTTGGCGGGGGCTGCGGCCTGCACGGCCCTGTTCAGGGCGTCCACGATCGCGCCCGAGGTCACCGTCGCGCCGGAGAGCGCGTCCACGTCCTCACCGAGGGTCAGCGGCAGGGTCTTGCCCGTGAACTGCGCGAGGAAGGTCTCGTCCTCCGGAATGCGTCCGCCGTACTCGGCGGTCTGGGTGGAGACGTCGACGGTGAGGCTGTCGATCGCGGCGTCCTCATTGAGTGCCGCGGTCACATAGACCATCCCGCCGCCGAAGCCCTCCGCGCTGCCGGAGAGGGACGCGCCGGGAACCCGGCTCTCCTCGGGGGAGAGCTCGCTTGCCGCGGCGGTGGGCTGCCAGGTGAGCTCCATGGTGGAGCCGACCTTCACGCCGATGGTTTCGGCGATCTCCTTCCCGACGAGCAGCTCCCGCGTCTGGGCGGGGTAGGCACCCTCCACGCTGAAGTAGGGGCTGGTCTGGGTCACCCCGGCGAAATCCGTGCCCGCCGCGGTGAAGGACTGCTGGCGGCTGGTCATGTCCAGCCGGACATAGCGGTAGGGCGCGGCGCCGACCAGCTCCTCCCGCGGGATGGCCTGCAGGGTCTCGTCCAGATCCGCCCGGGTCAGGGTCTCCCCCTCCCGGGGCAGGATCAGCATGTTGGCGCCGTAGGAGCGGAACTGCGCGCCCATCTGCCGGGGCACGTCCACGTAGATGGTGACCAGGCCCGCCAGAATCGTCGCTCCGATGCCGATGGACAGGAGCGCGATCAGCATCCGGGAACGCCGGCGGAGCAGGGAGGCGGTGATCATGCGCAGAAACATTTTTCTCTTCGTCATTGTCTGTCACACCTCCTCAATGGCCGCCGTGCAGCACTTCCGCGGGACGCAGGCGCAGCACCATGCGGATGGCCGGCAGGCTGCCCGCCACGGTGACCAGGGCGATCAGCCCGGCCACGATGGGGATCACCTGGGTGTTCATCTCGATGGACGAGCCGAACACGCTGTGCCCGATGAGCTGTGCGAAGCCGAAGCCCAGGAAGTACCCCGCCGCCGAGCCAATCAGCGCGGTGATCAGGATCTCCGTCATGACCACGCCGGTGATGGACCGGTCCTTTGCGCCGATGGCCTTCAGCAGGCCGATCTCCTGGCTGCGCTCCATCACGGAGGCGGTCACGAGGTTGGAGATGCCCAGGGCCGAGCCGATCAGGCTCAGCGCGGTGATCAGGATCATGAGCAGCTTCGTCTTGTCCAGGATGGTGCCCTCACTCTCCGCCACCTTGCGGACCGCGCTGGCGACGGAGCCGGTCATGACCTCCTGAATCTGATAGCAGACGGCGCTGACATAGGCGGTGCAGTACCAGGTCTCGTAATCCCGGGAGGACAGGGCGGCGGGATTGCGGGCCGCGCGGCGGGCCAGCTCGTTGTCCGGCGTGGTCAGCGCCGAGACCTCGACGGAGGCAACCTTGCCCTCGCGTCCCGTCAGCGCCTGCACCAGATCGAGCGTGGCGAACAGCTGCTCGTCCTCGTCGCCGCCCGCGTCGTAGATGCCGGCGATGGTGACGTCCATTTCCCCCTGCGCGGCGGCGATGTGCACGGTATCGCCCGCGTGCCAGCCCATCCGCTGCGCCAGGAGGGCACCGGCCATGATCTCGGCGCCGGCGTTCTCATCCCGCTCGTCCAGCCAGCGCCCCTCGGTCACGTCCCACCAGGAGCGCATGCTCACCACGCCGGTATCCAGGCTTTCCCCGGTCGGCAGGTCCAGGTGATGGTTGAACCAGGTGCCCGTGACCTTGGCCGTGCTGCCGTCCGGCAGCGTCGCCTGGGCGTCCAGGAAGGGCGTGAAATCCACAATGTTGAACGCCCAGAAGATGGTCTTGAGCTTTCCGAGCTCATCCTCCCTCAGCCAGGCGGCGTTCAGCTCCGCCCCTTCGCCCACATCGTAGATGTCGGCCAGCAGGGAGGAGTCCTTGGGCTTGACCACGATGTTGGCGCCGTAATTCTTGAGCTCTTTGTTGACTTTCTCCTCCACGCCCATCACCACGTTGAGCATGCCTGTCGCCAGGGACGCGCCCAGCATAATGGTCAGCGCGATCAGCAGCATCTTGCCCTTCTGGTGAAAGAGCACGCCGCGAATCATCCGGAACAGCATAGCGAACGCCCTCCTTACCGGAATTCCTTTTCGCCCGCGACAATGTCGCTCAGCCTGAAAATGAGGTTTCTATCCCTGACCTCATAGGGCATGGGGATGGGGTTGCAGCCGCCCTTGAAGCCGATGGTGTTGATGTTCATCACCACGTCGCAGCGCTTGCAGATGATCTGTCCGCTGCGCTCGAAGTAGCCCGCGTTGCCGCAGACCTCGCAGGCGTCCAGGCCGACGCCGAACGCCGCAGAATTGGGCTTTTTCACGACAATCCAGCGGACGTTGATGTTCTTGTCCGTTTTGTATTCAAAGCGGTGCAGGTGTCCGTCGCTGACGTCCTCCATGGGCACCAGAATGACCCCCGCCTCCCGGTCCACGGTGTAGGCCTCCGGTGCGGAGAGCTCTACCTGTTTGGTATCGTTCGTCTTGACTGCCGTCAGGATGACGGCGCAGAGCGCGACGCATGCCAGCAGGCCCGCGGCAGCGCGCCGCCAGTGGCGGTTCCGGGCTTTCAGCTTCCGCAGCTGGGCGGGATTGTCATAGGGCTCGCGGATCACGGTCCCCTGGCGGAACAGCAGGACGGCCAGCAGAACCGCAGCGGCCGCCGTGATCCAGATGAACAGCATG
The DNA here is from genome assembly GCA_017508975.1 of Clostridia bacterium. GTDB lineage: Bacteria > Bacillota > Clostridia > Christensenellales > Aristaeellaceae > RUG11272. The sequence continues at coordinate 14,251 of JAFWQU010000018.1, forward strand.
GCGTGGTTGGCGGTGAACATCATCCAGTCCCCGATCCAGCCCCAGGCCGCGTCGGTGTACTTCACGGGCCACCGCAGCCACTTGGCCCGGTTGACCCACGGCACGAAGAAGCGGCCGAAACAGTAGACGGCGAAGGACAGCAGGCCGGTGTTCAGGAGCAGCGGGACAGCGCCATAGCGCCGGACGGACAACGCGCAGACGTACAGCAGGCGTGCGAGAATCAGCAGCAGCACCAGCGCGCCCAGCCAGCCGGCCATGCGCACCAGATAATAGGAGGACAGATAGCCCTGTCCCATGGTGTTGAAGCTGAAGGGATACAGCAGCACGCCGGGCAGCGAATAGAAAATCAGCGTGGCCGACAGCAGGGAGCCGGCGGTGCAGAGCAGGACGCCCCCGGTACGGAAGGGACGGTTTTCCCGGCGGCCGAAGAGCGGCGTCAGGATCAGAATCGCCAACGTCAGCCCCAGGACGACTGCGTAGATGGTGTGATTCCAGCGGCTGGAGATAATCAGCCGAGTGTTGAATTTCACCGCGGCCAGCGCAGCGGAGGCCAGCACGCCCGTGCCCAGCGCGATGCCGTGAAACAGACGCGCCCTGCGTCCGAAGAGGCGGGACAGAACGGCATGCATCAGAGCAGTCAGAACGACGGTGATAAACAGATCCTGGGTGACCATCCAGAGATACTTGAACACGGCAAACCTCCGCACAATCAAGACATTTCAATACGCGCAATGCTGGCACGCCACCCCCCGCGGATGACGCGCCAGCATGCAGACAGGTTTTGGATCCGGGGAATTACCACTCCTTGACGAACTTCCAGCCGGTCCAGGTCGCGGTCAGGGGCTCGGCCCAGAACTCGTCGGCCTCGACGCCGGTCTCGGCGTCCACGTGGAGCAGGTAGCCGTTCTCGGCGGGGCTCTTGATGTACAGCGTCACGGTGTACTCACCCTCGGGCAGCGGAATGTTGTTGCCGTAGTGGGGGCCGTCGGAGGCGGCCATGGGCATCATGGAACCGGAGTACACTTCCTTGCCGTCCAGATCCTTGATGACGAAGTCGATGCTCAGATAGGGCACCCAGCCGTCCACGGGGAAGCCGTAGGGGTTCTCGTTGGCGGTCAGGTCCACCTCGATGTGGAGGTCAGAGCCTTCCTTGGGGGTGGCGTTCTCGGCGGGCGCCATGTCCACGGGCTGGAAATACACCATTGCCATGGTCATGAAGCCGACTTCCTGTTCGCCCTCCACGCCCAGTTCGTATTCGTCAAAGCCCGCTTCCTCCTCGGCGAGACCGAGCGCGGACATGCTCATGAGCATCATGGCAGCCAGGAACAGCGCAAAGAACTTTTTCATTCTGGTATTCCTCCTCATACTATTTGGGTTGTATAGCCTTCACGGCGCTGCGCGGGGCAGGACCGCGGGGTTATCGGGATGATGATGGCTTGGCCTGCGCTTCCAGTGCGCTGATTCGGCCCCGGTAGTGGGCGGCCAGGAAGGTGACCAGCAGGACGACCGCCAGGATCAGCTGCGGCACCAGCGTCTCCAGCCAGGGATAGATGCCGAAGATCTGGATCACGTCGTTCTCCGGGATGCCGGGCACCCGGAGCGTCAGGTCGAACACATTGCCCTCCGCCAGCTCCTTGATGCCGCTGCCCAGGAAGGAGACGCACATCAGCGCCATCAGGATGGAGGTCGCGGTGAAGAACACCTTGATCGGCAGCTTGATGGACAGCTTGGTGATGGCCAGGTAGACGAACACCAGCACCACACAGCCGACGCCGAAGCCGGCCCAGACCATGCCCGGATTTCCCTCCGACAGCATGGGCTGGTAGAACAGCACCACCTCGGCGCCCTCGCGGAACACGGAGAGGAAGGCGGTGAACGCCAGCGCGAAGGAGCTGCCCCGCTCCACGGAGGACTGGACCCGGTTGTCGATATAGCGGCTCCAGGATGCGGCCTCCGCCTTGGAGATCATCCAGTTGCTGACATAGAACAGGACGCACACGGCGATCAGTGCGGTGATGCCCTCGATGACCTCCTGGGCGATGCCGGCTCCGACAAAGGCCTGCTTGGCCCAGGCGAGGATGGCGGCGGCGATGAAACTCGCGATCACGCCGGCGCCCGCGCCGATATAGACATTCCGGACGCTCTTCCCGTTGCCGCTCTTCGCCAGGTAGGCGATGATCGCGGCGATCACCAGGATGGCCTCCAGACCCTCGCGGACGATGATGCCGAAGGCGCCCCAGAAGACCGCCTGGTTCCGGGCGCCGGGATCGGGCTCTGCCTGCACTGCGGCGGCGGGTTCCCCGGTGTCTGCGGTGACAACGGCCGGTGCGTTCTTCTGATCGATCGCCTTCGCGTATTTCAGGACGGTGTTTTTCGCCTTGTCCGTGGTCGTGCGGAACTTGTTCTTCTGATACTTCGTTTCGCCGCTTGCGGCGAGTTCCCACAGGTCGGAGAAGCATTTCTCCATGGCCCGCCGCTCTTTCAGGGAGAGCTCCGCGTAGATGGCGCGGTCGAGTCCGGAATCCTCGTAGACCGTGTAGTAGGCGGTGTTCAGATTGTCCCGAGCGGCCTCGAAGTCCTTGTCCAGATAGGCCATGTAGGCCGTGTCCAGCAGCTCCTTCACCAGGGTCGCCGCCTCATACCAGCTGGCATACTTCTGCGCGGCGTTCGGATCGGCGGAGTATTCCGGGTAGGGATCGACGGAGACCAGCTCTCCGCGCTTGTAGAACTTGGTCTCGCTCTGCACCCCGCCCTGCAGGGCGGCCAGCTTGTTGCCGTCCTCCCGGATCATGGCCTTCAGCTTCTGCAGGGCGCTGCGGACGGAGACGATGGTCTCGGGATCCGTGTTCTCCTTCTTGACAGCGGCCTTGCAGGCGGAGAACTGCATTTCCACCGCGTTCTTCCGGTTGCCGGACACATAGCTCATGGTCTGGCGCTCAAAACCGGTGGTTTCATAGACCCGGAAATAGGCGTTGCTCACGTTGTCATAGGCTGTTTTCGCGTCGCCGTCCAGGTAGGCCTCGAAAGCTGCGTCCAGAAACCGGTCGATCTCATCCGACGCATCCGCCCACCGGGTGGAGAGGCCGGCTTCCGCACAGGAGGCGCAAGGCACCGCCGCGATCAGCATCATCAGGCTGCACAGCAGCATTGCGGCAATCCGCCTCAGACTCATCCCAAACCTTCCTTTCATGAACCTGCCGGGACTGGATGCCGAAGGGCAGGCATGCTGTTAGGTTACCCTAACTACGGTGAGGATGATAGCACATTTCCACCCTGCTCTGCTATCCTGATATTGACATGTTTGTGATAACTAATTGCTTGATATTGACTTTTTGAATCCGGAGAAAAGAAAACAGATGACAAAACAGTTAGTTTCTGCTAATATATGGTTTGAGGTTAGGTTTAGCTAATCTTCTGACCGGGATCACCGGTTCACGGGGGCAAGGCGATGAAAGAGAAGCAGTATGCCGGGGAGGACCTGGCAAGAGCCGCTCAGGACTATATCGAAGCGCACAGCGCCGAGAGGTTTTCTCTCCAGGAGATGGCCGGCGCGCTGTTTGTGAACGGCAGCTATCTGCTGCGGGTTTTCAAGCGCTATACGGGGATGACGCCGCTCTCCTATCACCATCGGGTCCGCTGCCGAAAAGCCGGAGAGCTTCTGGTGCGGACGGACCGGTCGATATCGGAAATCGGCGAGGCGGTGGGCTTTGTCTCCTCCTCGCACTTCTCCCACATTTTCCGGAAAACGGAGGGCTGCACCCCCAGCGAATACCGCAGCCAGAACAAACCCGCCGGACAGGACGGGGGAGAAGAAGAGAATTCTTGTCTCAAGTAAAACTGCAAATCCAGCAACAGCATGTGGCCGAAGGTCCAGGGCGATCGGAAAGCCGCCAGTCCGGCTGCGGACCTGGTCGCGCCCGCAGGCGCGAAATCCCCTTGTTGACAATAAGAAAACCAAGAGCTCATTCGTCAAAACAGAACAAGCAAAAAGCCGGCACAGGAGAACTCCTGACCGGCTCTTTTGTCTGTTCTGTTATTTCTTCATCAGTGCGGCACCGGCGTTCCAGGCCTTGCCGACCTGTTCGCCGGACACATAGTACCCGTGCCGGAACTGATCGAAGATCAGCGCGTTCAGCTTCGCGGGATCGACCTTGCCCTTCCCGTCCAGCACGGCCTCTTCCGCGGCGACATTGACGATCCTCCCGACGATGGCATACATGTTCTCCGTGTGGACGACCTCGGCCAGCTCACACTCCATGACAACGGGGAATTCCTCGATGACAGGCGCGTTGACGTGTTCGCTCTGCGCGGCGTGATATCCGGTGCGCTCAAATTTGTCGTTCATCTTGTTGCCGGACGCGATGCCGAAGAAATCGGCGACGTCCATATGGTCCCGATCCGCAAGGGCGACGGTGAACGCCCCGGTCTTCAGCAGGTTCTGCGTGGTTTTGTGGTCCTCATCGATGAAAAGCGCGATCTTGTCCATGGCGCAGATCATGCCCCAGGCCGCGTTCATGACGTTGACCTTGCCGGTCTCGTCATACGCGGCGACCATCAGCACAGGCATCGGGTACACAGCCTGCACGACCCCAAGATTCTTCTTCATTGAATTCCCTCCCGAAATTGGATTGCCTTTCCGGCACTTTCATGATAGCATCCGGCCGAAAAGAAAACAAGTACCAACCATAAAGGATCATGTCATACTAATCTCAGTTTAGAATGCTCATTGTCAACAGCAAGATTTCGCGGCCTGCGGGCCGCGACCAGGACTTTCCGATCGCCCTGGACCTTCGGTTACATGCCTTTTCTTGATTTGCAGTTTTTACTTGAGATTAGTATCAGAAAGCTTCGCCACAATGATGAGATCGGCTCGCGGAGGCTCGTGGAAATCGTCCGAATTCTGGAGGGGGATGCCAAAGAAAAACCGGCAGCCGCGGAATACTTGATTCCGCAGCAGCCGATTTTTCTGTATGCAGGGAATACCTTTTATCCGCTCATTCCGCCGGATGCACCAGGAACACGGAGAGGCAGATGACCTCGTCCCCCGCGCCCGGGTAGAAGGTGGACATGACGATGTTGCCGTCCTCCAGGAGCTCAACGGCGAACCCGCGGCCCTCAGCATCCGTGCCTTGCAGCTGGCCGGCCTCGAAGGTATAGGGCATTTCCACCGTATGGAACTCGCCGTTCTCATCCTGCAGATCCTGCAGGATCATACCCTTGGTGATGCGGTAGGGCATGAAGTTGAAGCCATAGGTGCCGGCCAGTGTCTGCTCGTCAACATACTCTTCCCCGGCGAAGGCGACGCGAAGTACCCAGTTGCCCTCGAAAGCAGCCTCGTCCACGGTCGTATCGCCGTCCTCAAGGACCACGCCGGGCATGCTGTCAAAGGTGGGAATCTCCAGATCCGCCATGGCGGTGCAGGCGGCGCACAGCAGACACAGGGTCATCAGGATCGCAAAGAACTTTTTCATGATTCGGTTCCTCCTCAGGTTGTTATACCAATCTCAAGTAAGAGCTGCAAATTCAGCAACGGCATGTGGCCGAAGGTCCAGGGCGATCGGAAAGCCCTGGTCGCGGCCCGCAGGCCGCGAAATTTTACTGATAACAATGAGCACTTTAAATTGAGATCAGTATTAAGGAATTTTGAGAGGTCCGCAGCCGGACGGGCGGCTTTCCTGCCGCCTCCGGACTCTTCGGGTGCGTACCCCTGCGGGATCCGGCTGCTATCGGACGTTTTGATTATTCGGCGGGCTGGATGGAGGCGGCCATCACCTTGAACAGGCTGCTGTAGGGCTCCTCATTCGTCAGCGTGAAGCCGAACAGCACGACGCTGCCCTGATCCGTGCCGAAGGCAAAGCAGGAAGTGATGACACCCTCGGCCCCGACGTTGAACTGATAGCAGTGCAGACCGTTCAGAACAGTCTCATACACCGTGGCTCCCTGGCTCTCCAGCCCGGCTTTGAAGCTGGAAATGTCGATGGCGAGGTGCTGCGCGTTCACCAAGGCTCTCTCTTCCTTCTCGCTCTTCAGCACCATGAAGGTGCCGCCCTCCAGGGCCTCATCGGAGAGCTCGGTATCCTTGAACTCGGCAGGGATAAACATTTTCAGACCGATATCGGACACGGTGGCGAACTGTCCGTCGATTTCAGCGGCAGTGGCCTCATAGTCGCTCCAGTTGACCACGGAGGGCTCGACGTCTTCGGCAAACGCGGCCGCGGCGGTCAGGATCAGGCACAGGCTCATCAGAACAGCAATCAGTTTCTTCATTTTCGTTTTCCTCCATAACTTCTGTCTTTTCTTTCTTCCGGCAGGCGGTGCGGCTTCCGCTTCATTTCCGCCAGCCACAGATTGATACGCCCGCCGTCGGGGGGCGGCAGTGATCCGGAAAATTATTCATAATACTGATCTCAGTTTAGAATGCTTATTGTCAACAACGAGATTTCGCGCCTGCGGGCGCGACCAGGTCCGCAGCCGGACTGGCGGCTTTCCGATCGCCCTGGACCTTCGGGCCGCATGCTGTCGCTGGATTTGCAGTTTTTACTTGAGATTAGTATAAATTCATATGCTGAACCCCCGCCGGTTTCAAAGTGTGCTCAGGGATGTTCTCCCCGGGAGGTGATGTTTGCACTCCCGCATTTTTCACACCGGGTGGGTTTGTCGCCTCCTTTTTTGAACCAGTCCCAGCCGCAGCCGCTGCAGTGGCATGTCCATTTCCAGATGCGGTTGAAGCTCGCGCCGCCCGCGGCCTGATCCGCCTGCTCGTCTGTCAGCTTCCGGCTGTTCTTAGGGCTTCTGCTTTTGTCCAAGATGCTCCCCTCCTTCCCAGGTTTGTTATACTGTCGTAAGGATATTATACCATTCCGGACAGAAAAAACAAGGCCGTTGTCCGGCCTTGCCATAAGGGATCCGATGCGGACTGCTCACCAGATGCTTACCCGGTTCTCCGGGGCAACGTACATGGGCGTTCCCTCCACGATGGCGGGGTAGGTGGCGTAGAGCTCATCCTGCTGAGCGGTGGTGAAGTTGATCCGGACGTAGGCGGCCGGATGGAGGTTGGATGCGTAGTCCTGCAGGGCAGCCTCCCGGGTCGGAAAGCTGCGGTAATACCTTTGGCCGTACTCCCGGAAGAAGAGGTCGTAATCGAAGCCCTCCGTCTTCCCGGCCAGATCCAGGGTCAGCCGGAGTCCCAGCAGGTCCGCCGCCGCCTCATAGATCACATGCTCGCCGTTCACATGGACGCCGTCCGCCAGCTCGATGCGGTTCAGGGCATCGACCAGACGCTGTACACGTTCCTGGAACTTTGGCTGGTCCTCCTCCGACAGCACGTTCTCAGAGGCGCCGTCCCAGCCGAACTGGATGCCGTTGGGATCGTAGCCGTGGGAGAGCTCGTGGCCGATGGTCTGCCCGATACCCGCCAGCAGGGTTTCCCGGGAGCTGTCGTCGTTGTAGGCGTCCGTCCAGGAGGCCTGACGATGCCGGTCATAGTTCACGGACAGATAGAAATCGGTCTCCGCCCCGGGACGTTCGGCCGGCAGGTTGCCGGGCAGTTCCGGATTGACCCAGGGCGCGCCCTCGGCCAGGGAGGCCCCCGCCAGACACACGGCCAGGCACAGGCAGAGCAGAGAACAGAGCAGTTTTTTCATCATGATTTCTCCAGCCGCGCGGCGTATGCTCTTCCCGCAGGAGAAGCTCCCGTGCCGCGTCCGGCTCCTGCCTGTCTGATTCGACAGCCGGGACAGGAGTCCTTTTTCGGAAATATATGTTTTTATCACAGTTTGTTTTGCGGCTCCGGGGAGCGGCGCCGTCCTTCTCCGCAAAAGAAGAATCCCATCCGGAGATGGGAGTGATCTGATTCGCTGTCAGGCTGCGGATTTCCTGGAAACCCGGTCGTCTCCCCGCAATTGTCTTTAGCCAGGTTCTCAAACCAGGTTCAGGTTTGTGCCCGAAGGGCCGGGGCGACCGGAAAGCCGCCGGTCCGGCTGCGGACCTGGCCGCGCCCGCAGGCGCGGAATCTCCCCGCTAACCCTCAGTTCGCGTAGGTGTTGGAGTAGGTGTTGCCGTTTCCGTCTTCCCAGGTCACGGTCTGGCTGACGATGGGATCATAGGGCTTCTTCTTCTCGCCGCCCACGGTGTAGGAGTACTTGTTGCCGTTCGCGTCCTCCCAGCTCACGGTCATGCTCACGATGGGATCCTCCACGCCGCCCACGATCTGCTTCAGTTCTTCCAGGCTCATTTCCTTCTTCATGCTCATTTGATTTGCTTCCTTTCTGCGGCCTTTGCCGCTTGCACGCATTTTTGCCGCAGGCTTATTGCCGCCTGCACACATTGATACGCGCCCCCGGGAGGGGTGGCAGTAAATCCGCAAAAAAGTCTTTCGCAATCTGCACATCGATTCCGTTTTATACCATCTCAAGTAAAAAACTGCAAATCAAGAAAGGGCATGCATCCGAAGGCCCAGGGCGATCGGAAAGCCCTGGTCGCGCCCGCAGGCGCGAAATCCCGCTGTGTCAATAAGCATACAAAATGAAGATCGGTATGAATCCTGTGTGACGAAGGATCCTCGAAAGCTACTCTTTCCCCAGCGCCGACAGTCCCTCCGGCAGATCCAGCCGGCGGAGCCGGGAGCAGTCCTCAAAGGCGCGGTCGCCGATGAAGCAGACGCTCCCGGGAATCCGGATGTGGAAGAGACTGATGCAGCCGGCGAAGGCCTCCTCTCCGATGAAGAGAAGGCCGTCCCCCAGAGTGACCCAGTTGAGGTGAATGCAGTCCGCGAAGGCGGACGGGCCGACGGAGACCATTCCGTCGGGAGCCTTCACATAGAACAGGCTCTCCATGCGGGCAAAGGCTCCCTCGCCGATGCCCGACACCCGCTGCCCTCCGAGAACCTCCGGAATGTGGATGCGCATTTCCAGACTTTTGCAGGCGGTGATCACCGCCGTCCCGTCGGGCTCAATGCGCCAGCGGTATGTCCCGTCCTCCCCGTATCCGGGCTGATCCGTCAATGCTCACGCCTCCCCGGTCTTCTCCAGCGCCTGCCGGATGTCCTCCACCAGGTCCCCGGGATCCTCCAGGCCGCAGCTCATGCGCACCAGCCCCGCGGGCACGCCGGCGGCCTGCAGCTGCTCGTCGGTCATCTGGCGGTGGGTGGTGCTGGCGGGGTTCAGGCAGCAGGTGCGGGCGTCGGCCACATGGGTCTCGATGGCCGCCAGGCGCAGGGCGTTCATGAAAACCTCCGCCGTGGCCCGGCCGCCCTTCAGCTCAAAGCTCACCACGCCGCAGGAACCGTTGGGCAGGTACTTCAGCGCCCGGGCATGGTAGGGATCCCCGGGCAGGCCGCAGTAGTGGACCCGCTCCACCTCCGGCCGGTCCCGGAGGAACTCCGCCACCGCCTGACCGTTCTCGCAGTGGCGCTTCATGCGGACGTGCAGGCTCTCCAGGCCCAGATTCAGGTAGAAGGCGTGCTGGGGGGACTGGATGGCGCCGAAGTCGCGCATCAGCTGCGCCGTGCACTTGGTGATGAAGGCCCCGCCCATGCCGAACTTCTCGGCGTAGGTGACGCCGTGGTAGCTCTCGTCCGGGGTGCACAGGCCGGGAAATTTATCGGCGTGCGCCATCCAGTCGAAGCGGCCGCTGTCCACGATCGCGCCGCCCACCGCCGCGCCGTGGCCGTCCATGTACTTGGTGGTGGAGTGGGTGACGATGTCCGCGCCCCACTCGATGGGCCGGCAGTTCACCGGGGTGGCGAAGGTGTTGTCGATGATAAAGGGCACCCCGTGGGCGTGGGCAGCCCGGGCGAACTGCTCGATGTCCAGCACCGTCAGGGCCGGGTTGGCGATGGTCTCGCCGAAGAGCGCCTTCGTGTTGGGGCGGAAGGCGGCGTCCAGCTCCTCGTCCGTGCAGTCCGGAGAGACGAAGGTCACCTCGATGCCCATCCGCGCCATGGTGACGCTGATCAGGTTGAAGGTGCCGCCGTAGATGGAGGAGGAGGCCACGATGTGGTCCCCGCAGGAGGCCAGGTTGAACAGGGCGAAGAAGTTCGCCGCCTGGCCGGAGGAGGTGAGCATGGCCGCCGTGCCGCCCTCCAGGGCCGCGATCTTCGCCGCCACGTAGTCGTTCGTGGGATTCTGGAGCCGGGTGTAGAAGTATCCCGCCTCCTCCAGGTCGAAAAGCTTGCCCATCTCCTCGCCGGTGGCATATTTGAAGGTGGTGGACTGGACGATGGGGATCTGCCGGGGCTCCCCGTTCCCGGGGGTATAGCCCGCCTGCACGCACCGGGTGTCCAGCTTGTACTGCTCTGCCATGAAAAACGCCTCCTCGTTTTGTCGCTTCCCGCCCAGTATACAGGATGCGGGGCCGGAATGTCAATTTGCGCCGGGACCGGGCCTGATACCAATCTCAAGTAAGAACTGCAAATTCAGCAACAGCATGTGGCCGAAGGTCCAGGGCGATCGGAAAGCCCTGGTCGCGCCCGCAGGCGCGAAATCTCCCCGTTGGCATTTAGCATACGATACTGAAATCAGTATGAACCCGATTTCCCGAAATGCTCCGGCAAAACCTTACCACACCCGCGCCCTCTCCGGAAGACCTGTACCGTGAAAATACATTGCGTTTGCGGCCTGATTGGCGATAGTGCCAATCTCAAGAAAAACTGTTAATCCGGTAACATCGTGAGGCCGAAGGTCCAGGGTGATCGGAAAGCCCTGGTCGCGGCCCGCAGGCCGCGAAATCTCACTGTTGACAATGAGCATACGAAACTGAGATCAGAATGAACGCACAGTTCTCAGAGAATCCTCCTTTTTTGTCTTCTTTACAGGGCATGATTCAAGAAGGACACAGCCAAAAATGACGGATCCTTCGGAATTGGAATAAAAAAGCAGATCACTCACTTCTTGCGCTCGTTGCCTCAGGAAATGCGCAAGGATTGTTCTGATTGTGGTTTATCAATTGACTTTTCTGGGGAGATTTCATATTATAATTTACATACCAAGAATCAACGGACGCGGCGGGCAAATCGGCCCCGGCGATGTCCGGACAGCAGAAGATGACACAAGCGGCAAAATCTGTGGAGGTGCTGGCGGTGAAGAGTAAGTTAAGCGCGGCTTGGCGCAAATGGCTGATCTTCTTTGGCGTGGTCGTGGCCCTGGTGCTGTGGTTCACGCTTTCTTCCGGTACGGAGAGCTACGAGAACAAGTACAGCCAGACGCCGGACCTGGAGGAACAGCTGGCCGCGTTCAGCAATCGCAACCGCTATGCCGATTACCTGAAGCTGCACGAGGACGCCGCACGGCCCACCCGGGACGTGACGGTGGATGTTTTGTCCGCGGAGGCGGGCGAGGGCCTGAGCGTGGTGCCGGAGGGCCTGCGCACCGAGAACGGCAGCGTGGCGCTCTGGCACGTCGACGTCCCGGAGGCCGGCCTGTACCGGATCTGGCTGCGCTACCTGACGGTCGCGTCGCGCGGCGTGGACCTGGAGCGCATCCTGCGGATCAACGGCGAGGTTCCCTTCGACGGCGCGGATCAGCTGGTTTTCAGCCGCCTGTGGACGGACGAGGGGGAACCCCGCCGGGACAACCAGGGCAACGACATCCGCCCCACCCAGGTGGAGGTTTTCGACTGGCAGGAAGCCTACTGCAGCGACGCGCTGGGCTACATCACCGAGCCCTATCTCTTCTACTTTGAAAAGGGCGACAACACCATCAGCCTGGAGGCGGTCAGCGAGCCGGTGATTCTCGGCGAGATGACGCTGGCCGTGCCGACCGAACTGAAGACCTACGCGGAGTATCAGCAGGAGCACGCGGGGGAGACCGACGGCGCGCCGGCCGGGTTCCAGACCGCGGTGCAGGGCGAGAGCGCCGTGCTGCGCTCCTCCCCGTCGCTGTATCCGCGCTACGACCGCTCCTCCCCGGCGACCGACCCCTACAGCGTGAGCGCGATCCGGCTGAACTACATCGGCGGCGACCCCTGGCGCACCGCCGGCCAGTGGATCGAGTGGGCGTTCGAGGTCCCGGCGGACGGCTTCTACAACCTGACCGTGAAAGCCCGGCAGAACTACGCCCGCGGCTGCATCTCCAGCCGCTCCTTCAGCCTGGACGGCGAGACCCCCTTCGCCGAGGCGCAGCTGCTCGAGTTCAGCTATGACAACAGCTGGGTCTACAGAACCCTGGCCGACGCGAACGGCACGCCCTTCCGCTTCTGGCTGACGGCCGGCAGGCACACCGTGCGCCTCGAGGCGACCCTGGGCGCCATGGGCGGCATCCTGGCCAACCTGCAGGAGCGGACCTCGCACCTCAACAGCATCTACCGCAAATTCCTGGTGCTGACCAGCGCAAACCCGGACGTCTACCGCGACTACAAGCTGGCCTCCGTCTATCCGGAGGAGGTGGCCGCCCTCGGCGTGGAGAGCAAGGCGCTCTACAAGCTGGTGGACCAGATGGTCGCCGTGACCGGGCAGAAGAACGACAAGGCCGCCAGCATGCAGACCCTGGCTATCCAGCTGGAGGACTTCGTGAAGGACCCGGACAAGATCACACAGATGTTCATGAACTTCAAGGACAACATCACCGCGCTGGGCACGGCCATGCTGTCCCTGAGCGAGATCAAGCTGGACGTGGACAAGATCATCATCACCGCGGACGGCACGGCGCCCTCGAAGGAGGCGGAGGGCTTCTTCCCGCGGGCGGCGCACGAGGTCCGCTCCCTCTACAGCAGCTATGTGGTCAACTACGACTCCCTGGGCAATGTATATAAGGATACGGACGTGCTGGACGTGTGGATCGTGACCGGCCGCGACCAGAGCACCATCCTCAAGGCCATGGTCGACGACACCTTCACCCCGAAGTACAACATCCCCGTGAACGTGAAACTGGTCGACCCCACCGCGCTGCTCAACGCGGTCGTGGCGGGCAACGGCCCGGATGTGGTGCTCTCCACGGACACCTGGAACCCGATCAACTACGCCCTGCGCCACGCCATCGAGGACCTCAGACAGTTCGACGACCTGGACGAGGTGCTGGAGAGCTTCTATCCCAGCGCCTACGCGGCCGTCTGTTTCGAGGGCGGCATCTATGCCCTGCCGGAGACGCAGATGTGCAACGTGCTGTTCTACCGCAAGGACATCCTGGATGAACTGGGCCTGAAGGTGCCGAACACCTGGGACGAGCTGATCGCTATGCTGCCGACCATCCAGGGCGCCAACCTGAGCGTGGGCATCCCCTACCCGGACATCGTCGCGCCGAACCTGGCCACCTACTACGCCATGCTCTACCAGCAGGGCGGCGCGATCTACAGCGAGGACGGCAAGCGCACGGTGATCACCAGCGAGGCCGGCGTGAAAGCCTTCGAGATGTACACCTCCCTGTACAACGACTACGGACTGCCCGTCGTGTTCGACTTCCTGAGCCGTTTCCGCAGCGGCGAGATGGTGATGGGCATCTTCGACTATACGATCTTCAACACCCTGATGGTCTCCGCCCCGGAGATCCGCGGCCTGTGGGACATCGCGGTCCTGCCGGGCACGATCCGGACCGACGAGGAGGGGAACGAGTACCTCGACCGGCACGGCCATTCCCAGGGCGCCTGCTGCATGATGATCGCCACGGACGACGAGCGGGTCAAGCAGGACGCCTGGACCTTCATGAAGTGGTGGGTGTCGGCGGATTCGCAGGTGCGCTTCGGCCGCGAGATGGAGAGCCTGCTGGGCTCCTCCGCCCGCTACGCCACCGCGAACCGGGCCGCCATCGAGCAGCTGCCCTGGAGCGAGAACCAGCTGACGGTCATCCGGGAGCAGATGCGCTGGGCGGTCGGCTACCGCGAGGTGGCCGGCGGCTACTACACCAACCGCCACATGACCAACGCGATCCGCAAGATCATCAACGAGCACACGGACCGCCGCGAAACCCTGAATGACTACGCCAGAACCATCAACGAGGAGATCACCAAGAAACGGCTCGAGTTCGGCTTGCCGGTGGACTGAGAAGGGAGGGGCTGGATCGTGAGCACATTTGCGAAGAAATACGTCAAGCTGAGAAAGCGCAACGCGGCGATCGCGTGGGAGAAGGCCAGAAGGAACCGGGTCTGCTATCTGTTCCTGCTGCCGTACGCCATCCTGTTCTTCACCTTCTTCATTCTCCCGATGATCACCTCCATCTTCTACTCGTTTACCTACTACAACATCCTCGAACCCGCGCGGTTCATCGGGCTGCAGAACTACATCAACCTGATCCTGCAGGACGACGTGTTCCTGACGGCCGTGAAGAACACCTTCCTGATCGCCGTGATCACCGGCCCGGTGGGCTACATCCTCTCCTTCGGCTTCGCCTGGTTCATCCATGAGCTGCCCCGCTGGATCCGCACCTTCGCGGTGTTGATCTTCTACGCGCCGAGCATCTCCGGCAACGCGTACAGCGTGTTCCAGATCATCTTCCGGGGCGACTCCTACGGCTGGTTCAACGCCGTGCTGATGCACCTGGGCATCATCAAGACCCCCGAACTGTGGCTGACCAACCCGGCGACCATCATGCCGGTCCTGATCTTCGTCATCCTGTGGATGAGCATGTCCACCGGCTTCCTGGCGTTCGTGGCCGGCCTGCAGGGCATCGACCGCAGCCAGTACGAGGCCGGCTATGTGGACGGCATCCGCAACCGCTGGCAGGAACTGTACTACATCACGCTGCCCAACATGAAGCCCATGCTACTCTTCGGCGCCGTGATGGCCATCACGCAGTCCTTCAACGTCGCGGACGTCCCGATGGCGCTGGCCGGCTTCCCCTCCACCGACTACGCCGCGCACACCGTGGTGGTGCACCTGTTCGACTACGGCTACACCCGCTTTGAGATGGGCTACGCCTCCGCCATCGCTACGCTGCTGTTCCTGGTAATGATCCTGTGCAACAAGCTGATCCAGAACGCGCTAAGGAGGGTTGGCACATGAGCATGACGACGCAAGCGAACGGTCACCGGATGAAAGCCGTCAACGGCCGCAAGAGAAGGCCGAACCGCTCCGTCCTGGGCGATCTGGGGGTCTGGCTGCTGCTCATCATCGTGGCGATCATCATGGCGCTGCCCCTGGTGCTGGCCATCTCCAACGCACTCAAGCCCCTCAACGAGCTGTTCCGGTTCCCGCCCACGGTGTTCCCGATCCATCCGACGCTCACCAACTTTTCCGACCTGATGGTGACGATGGGCCAGAGCTGGGTGCCCTTCACCCGCTACCTGGCCAACACGGTCTGGATCACCCTGCTGGGCACGGCGGGCCACCTGCTGATCGCCTCAATGGCGGCCTTCGTGCTGGCCAAGTACGATTTCCCCGGCGGACGGACCTTCTTCAACATCGTCGTGGTGGCACTGATGTTCAACGGCTACGTGACCGCCGTGCCGAACTTCATCACCATGAGCAAGCTGCACCTGATCGACACGATCTGGGCCGTGGTGCTCCCGGCGATCGCCTCCCCGATGGGCCTGTTCCTGATGAAACAGTTCATGGAGGGCCTGCCCTTCTCCCTGATTGAGTCCGCCAAGCTGGACGGCGCCCGGGAGTTCCGGATCTTCTGGTCGATCGTGATGCCCAACGTCAAGCCGGCCTGGCTGACGCTGATCATCTTCTCCGTGCAGGGCCTGTGGAACAACCGGGCCTCCGCCGTGATCTATTCCGAGGGCAAGAAGACGCTGACCTACGCCCTGCAGCAGATTCAGGCGGGCGGCGTTGCACGGACCGGCCAGGCGGCCGCGGTCATCGTGGTGATCATGATCGTGCCGATCGTGACCTTCATTCTCTCCCAGAGCCAGATCCTCGAGACCATGGCCAGCTCCGGCCTGAAGGATTAAGGAGGCGCGGATATGAAAAAACGGATCTTCGCCGCCGTGGCCGGTCTGCTGCTCATCCTGTGCCAGTTCTATCCCGCGCTGGCGGCGGACGGCTATCACTACGCCTACACGTACACCTACGACTATTGGGAGGATGTGCGGGAATCCCCGGACGCCTACCGCGTCAAGATGATGATCTCCACCGCCGACTTCGCGGATATCGGCGGCCTGAAGGACCCGCAGGGCCTGTTCGTGCGGGACCGGGACGTCTACATCTGCGACACGGGCAACAACCGCATCCTGCAGCTGCGCATGAACGACACGGGCTATGAGCGTATCCGCGTGATCGACGCGTTCACCGGCGACACGAGCCCGCTGAAGTTCAACAGTCCGCGGGACGTCTACATCTCCGCGGAGGGCGACCTCTTCGTCGCCGACTACGGCAACAACCGCGTGGTGCGGCTGGACAAGGACCTCAACTGGGTGCTCTCCTTCCTCAAGCCCGAGGACAACAACTTCGACCAGGGCACGGTGCTCCTGCCCCGCAAGCTGGTGGCGGATGTGGCCGGACGCGTCTACCTGCTGGCGCAGAACGTCAACAAGGGCATCGTGAAGTATGAGCCGGACGGAAGGTTTACCGGCTTCATCGGCGCCAACAAGGTCCGGGTCAACTGGTACGATCAGCTGTGGAAGATGATCGCCACCAAGGAGCAGCGCGCCCGGATGGAGAGCTTCGTCCCCACGGAATACGAGAATATCGCCCTGGACCAGGACGGGTTCTTCTACGTGGTCACCAAGACCTTCAAGGAGGAGGATCTGCGCAGCGGCGTCGCGGAGCCGATCCGGCGCCTCAACGCGGTGGGCAACAACATCCTCGTGCAGAACGGCGCCTTCTGGGTCATCGGCGACCTGGAGTGGGCGGCCGGCAACACGAACCTGACCAACCGCGGCCCGAGCAAATTCGCGGACATCACGGTACTGCAGGACGACATTTACATGGCCCTGGACTCGACGCACAACCGGATCTTCGGCTATGACCAGCAGGGCAGCATGCTCTGGGCTTTCGGCGGCGTGGGCAACGCGGATGGCTTCTTCAACCGCCCGATCGCCATCGACCACATGGGCACGGACCTGCTGATCCTGGACGAGGGCGGCGCCTACGGCGGCTCTCTCACGGTGATGACGCCCACCGAGTACGGCATGCTGGTCTACAAGGCCATTCACCAGTACCGGACGGGCGACTACACCGGATCGGCGGAAACCTGGACCGAGGTCCTCTCCCGCAACGGCAACTTCGACTCCGCCTACGTCGGCATCGGGCGGGCGCTGCTGCAGCAGGAGCAATATGAGGAGGCCATGGGCTACTTCAAGGCGGCCATGGACGACCGGAACTACTCGGAGGCCTGGCGGCTGAGGCGGATGGAGCTGGTGGAGGAGAACATCGTGCCGATCTTCCTCGTGGTCGCGGCCATCCTGGTCCTCCCGCCGCTGTGGCGCAGGATCCAGAAGATCAGGTGGGAGGTGAGCCAGGTCAAATGAGTGAGAAGACAGCAAACATGCCGGCAAGAAAGGGCTTGCTGAACAAAGCCTGGTGGCAGCGCTTCGGAGGCTCCGTCAAATACGCCTTCCATGTCATGTTCCACCCCTTTGACGGTTTCTGGGATCTGACCCATGAGCACCGCGGCACGCTCGCGGCGGCCAACTTCTTCGTGATTCTGCTGCTGCTCAGCCGCCTGATGAGCCTGCAGCTCACCAACATCATGTTCATGAAGGTCTACTGGCCCCGGGTGAACATCTTCCAGCAGTGCGCCTCGCTGCTCCTGCCCCTGGGCATCTACTGCGGCTGCAACTGGGGCCTGACGACCCTGTTCGACGGCAAGGGCACGCTGAAGGACGTCTACATCGCGACCGCCTACGCCCTGGTTCCCTACATCCTCGGCCAGCTGATCATCATCCCCCTGAGCAACATCCTGACCATGGAGGAGGGCAGCCTCTACACCGTGATCGAGACTGCCATGCTGGTCTGGTCCGCGCTGCTCCTGGTCTGCGGGATGGTGCAGGTGCACGATTTCGGCCTGGGCAAGACGCTCCTGTTCCTGTTCCTGACGGTCGTGGGCATGGCTATCGTGATCTTCCTGCTGCTTCTGTTCCTGACGCTGGTCGGCGACGGCATCGGGTACATCATCTCCGTGTACAAAGAGATCAACTTCCGGTTGAACTAAGGAGGCGGACAGAACATGGCAAAGAAAAGATCATGGATAAAGACAGCCATCTTCTGGGCCGTTCTCCTGGCGCTCATCGCGCTGTTCGTGGTCAAGGTGGGCATCCCGCTCTTCTCCGAGAACGAGGATACCCAGGTGCACGCGGTGACTCCCTACGGCTTTGACGGCCGGGAGGAGCCGGTGGTGATGGAGAACGAAACCCTGCGCTTCGAGATGGATCCCGCGACGACCCGTTTCACGGTCACGGACAAGCGCAACGGCGCGGTGTGGGAATCCTTCCCGGCGGACGCGGCGAACGACCCGATCGCGCAGCCGGTGGAGAAGCACCGCATGCAGTCGGAGCTGACGCTGATCTACAGCGTGTCCACCGGCATGGAGACCCTGCTGACCAGCCATGAGTACAGCGTGACCAACCAGGTCTACGAGGTGATCCCGGAGGAGAACGCTGTGCGGGTCAACTTCTCCGTGGGCCGCATCAGCAGAACCTTCATGATCCCCACGGCCATCACGGAGGAGCGCATGGATTCCTTCCTGTCCAGGATGGCCGCCAAGGACGCCCGCGACGTGAAGGAGTACTACGAGAAGAAGAGCCTTGCAAAGCTCAAGAAAAAGGACAATCCGGAGGAGCTGATCGCGAAGTATCCGGATATCCAGGACCACACGATCTACGTGATCCGGGACACCGTGAAGGATCACCTGCGGCAGAAGATGGAGGGCCTGTTCGAGGGCGCCGGCTACACCCGCGAGGACTATGAGTACGACATGTCCCGCGTCAACGTGGAGAAGACCACGGCCAGCGCCGCCTTCAACATCAGCGTACTGTACACCCTGGACGGGGACGACCTGGTGGTCACGATCCCGATGGACCAGGTGAGCTACAACGACGGCTACCCGATCAAGAGCATCTCGCTGCTGCCGGGCTTCGGCGCCGGCCATACGAGCGACACGGGCTTCCTGCTGGTGCCGGACGGAAACGGCGGCGTGATCAACTTCAACAACGGCAAGATTGACCAGAACACCTATTACAGCAGCTTCTACGGCTGGGACTGGGCCAGCCTGCGCAGACAGGTCAACAACGAGGTTTCCAGTTCCTTCCCGGTGTTCGGCATCTCGCGCAACGGCGCGGCCTGCCTGTGCATGATCGAGGACGGCGCGCAGTGGTCCTCGCTGACGGCGGACGTCTCCGGGCGCCTGACCTCCTACAACACCATCTACAACACCTTCACCCTGATCCACAGCGATCCCTACGACGCCTCGGACCGCGACATCAACGCCAAGTACCTCTTCGAGGAGGAGATCCCCGAGGGCAATCTGGTGCAGCGGTACCGCTTCCTGGAGACGGACACGGTGGCGGGCATGGCGCTGGCCTACCGCGAGTATCTGCAGAACGGCATCCTGAAGGAGCACCCGGCGGTCTCCGACGACGCCCCGGTGTATGTGGAGCTGCTGGGCGCGGTGGACAAGGTGCAGCAGCGGATGGGCATCCCCAGCCTGCTGCCCGTGGCCATGACGACCTACAAGCAGGGTTCGGAGATTCTGACCAAGCTGACGGACGACGGCTTCACCGGCTTCTCCATCGGCTATACCGGCTGGATGAACGGCGGACTGAACCAGCGGATCCTGAACAAGGTGAATCTGCTGGGCGACCTGGGCAGCGAGAAGGACCTGAAGGCCTTCCTCAGCCTGGCCCGGGAGAAGGGGCTCACGAGCTATCTGGACGGCCTGACGGGCTTCTCCCGCCACAGCGGCATCCTGGACGGTTTCATCTATGTGCGTGACGCCGCGAAGCTGACCACGCAGGAGATCGTCTCCCTGCGCACCTACTCCACGGTCTGGTACGGCCCGGACAAGAACACGGAGGAATACTTCCTGCTCAAGCCCGCGCTGATGGAGAAGCACGCGAGGGTGCTGCGGGACGCGGTCGTGAAGTACGGCGCGGACGGCGTGGCCTACCGGGACGTGGGTTCGATGCTCTCCTCGGACTACGACCGCAAGCATCTGGTGACCCGTGCGCAGAGCCGTGAAATCCACCGCCGAATTCTCACGGACGCCCGCGCGAACGGGCAGAAAACCTTGACAAAGAAAGGCTTCGATTTTATACTGAACGCAAGCGATCTGGTCGTGGATATGGATTTTGACGGCAGTAATTACGGCATTATCGACTATTACGCGCCCTTCTATCCGATGGCCATCCACGGGCTTGTGAATTACACCGGCAGCTGCCTCAACCTGAGCGATGACATCGAGACGCAGGTCCTTCAAACGGCCGAATCCGGCGCGGGCCTCTACTTCACCCTGAGCGCCGAGAGCGCGAGAAAGCTCCAGAACACCTTCTACTCCGCCTACTACGGGGCGGACATGAACCTGATCTACGAGCGGATGACCGGCATCTGGCGGCGCTACGCCGCGGAGACGGCCGGACTCAACAGCGTCCCGATGACTGACTTTGTCCGTGAAGGAAGCCTCTCGGTGACCACCTACGGAGACGGGACCAAGGTCTACGTCAACTACGGGGAGACAAGCGTCACGGCCGACGGCGTGGAGGTCCCGGCAAGAGAGTATGTCGTCAGAAGGGGGGGAGCGCAATGACTGCCAGGAAATCTGAGATGCCCAAGCGGCGGATGGATATCAAGACCCGCCGGGCAATCAGCGGATACCTGTTCATTCTGCCGTTTATCCTCGGCTTTCTGCTGTTCATGGTCAGCCCGCTGATCCACTCGCTCCGGATGAGCTTCAGCTCGGTGGAGATCAGCCCCCAGGGCTTCCAGCTCAGCTGGAACTCCTTCCAGAACTACATCAAGGCGTTCACCATCGACCCGGACTTCACCCGGCTGCTGACCGAGGAGTTCACCAAGATCGTCACCCACACGGCGGCTATTCTGGTCTTCTCCCTGGTGGTTGCCATCATCCTGAACCAGGATTTCAAGGGTAGGGCCTTCGTGCGCGCGGTGTTCTTCCTGCCCGTGATTCTCTCCTCCGGCGTGCTGGTGGGCCTGGAGACGAACAACTCCCTGATGAGCTCCATCTCGAGCCTGATCAAGGAGAACTCCAACATCCAGCTGTCGGACACGGTCATCAACATCCTGCGGCTCTCCGGTCTGGGCCGGGGCATCCTGGACGAGGTGGTCAACATCATCGCGCAGGTGCAGGACATCGTCATGGCCTCCGGCATCCAGATCATCGTGTTCCTGACCGGCCTGCAGAGCATCTCCGGCAGCCTCTACGAGGCGGCGGACATCGAGGGCTGCACCAAGTGGGAGTCTTTCTGGAAGATCACCTTCCCGCTGATCAGCCCGCTGCTGATCGTCAACATCATCTACTCGGTGATAGACTTCTTCATGAAGACAGACAGCGAGATCAACAACAAGATCCGCGACGCCATGGTCATCAACATGGACTACGGCTTCTCCTCCGCCATGGCCTGGATCTACTTCGTGCTGGTGATTGCGCTGATCGGCATCTGCTCGCTGATCTTCTCAAAGAGGGTGGTGGGAAACAATGCGTAAACAGGAGACGGCTCTGCCGAACGGCTACCATCCTCAGTCCTTCTGGACCCGGAACAAGCGCTCCCACGGCTACCTGCTCAAGCGGGAGGCCCGCAGCAAGGCCTATAAGTTCTTCCGCTTCCTGCTGCTCTTCGCTATCTGCTTCCTGATCCTGCACCCGGTGCTCGACAAGCTGTCCATCAGCCTGATGGAGGAGCGCGACCTGTACGACTCGTCCATCACGACGATTCCGCGCCACGTGACGACCGAGAACTACTCGATTGTGGCGCAGCAGATCTACTACTGGAAGGCGCTGTTCAACACCTTCTGGATCAGCGTGCTGGTGGCCGTCCTGCAGGTGGCCGCGTGCACCCTGGTGGGCTACGGCTTCGCCCGGTTCGAATTCCCGCTCAAGAAGCTGTGGTTCGCCGCCGTGGTGCTGGTCATCATCGTGCCGCCGCAGACGATCTCCACCTCGCTGTTCCTGCGGTTCCGCTACTTCGATATCTTCGGCCTGATCCGGCTGTTCAACAACGGCGAGGCGCTGAATCTCCGCGGATCTTCCATCCCGTATTACCTGATGAGCATCACCTGCATGGGTCTGAAGAACGGCCTGTACATCTACATGCTGCGGCAGTTCTTCAGCGGCGTGCCGATCTCCCTGGAGGAGGCGGCCTACGTGGACGGCTGCAACACCTTCCACACCTTCTGGAAGGTCATCCTGCCGGAGGCGGTCCCGATCATTGTGTCCTGCATGCTGTTCGCCTTCGTGTGGCAGTGGACGGACTCCTTCTACTCCAAGCTGTTCCTGGGCGGCAACACCCTCCTGTCCATGGAGGTGAGCGGCATCAGCGACCGGATTGCCAACTATTTCTCGACCCAGCTGGGCATCGGCATCTCCCTGGGACGCCGAAACCAGTTCGTATCCACGGCGACCCTGATGCTCGTCGCGCCGCTGCTGCTGGTCTACCTGGTGGCCCAGCGCAGCTTCGTGGAGAGCATCGCCACCAGCGGCATGAAGATGTAAGCCGCGCTTCCCTTCGCTCCACAGGCTCAGAGAGCCTGAATATATCAAAGGAGGTTACCCCGTATGAAGAAACTGGTTGCACTGCTCCTGGCGGCTATCCTCGTGATGTGCTGGCTGCCGACCCTGGCTGAGGACGAGAATCCCTACGCCGAGTATGGCGTCGAGATCCTGACCGATGCGGACGGCAACAAGATCGACCTGGGCGGCATGGAGATCATCATCTGCGAGCACTGGGCGCATGACTGGCACGATGACGAGCCCGAGACCGCTTCCGCCGAAGCGACCTATGAGTGGCGCGAGTGGCTCGAGGAGACCTACAACTTCAAGATCATCACCCGCGCGGACACCAGCTGGTCTGCCTGCCCCGATGATTTCAACAACATCGCCACCACGGACGATCCCCACAACTATGTGTGGGCGATGCGGTTCGAGACCATCACCGCTCCGATGAACTCCGGCCTGTTCTATGACCTGGCCACCCTGGACTGCCTGGACTTCACCGACAGCAAGTGGAATCCCGCCATCCTGGGCATGACCACCAAGGGCGACCACATCTACGGCATGCGCGCTGCCACGGCCGAGCCCCGCGGAGGCGTCTACTTCAACAAGCGGCTGCTGACCGAAGCCGGCGTGGATCCGGAGTCCCTGTACGACATGCAGAAAGACGGCACCTGGACCTGGGAAGCCTTCGAGGAAGTGCTGAAGAAGCTGATGCACAAGGACGAGAACGGCAACGTGGATAAGTGGCCCATGATGAGCTTCTCTCCCCGTCTGCTCCTGCCGGCCATCTACTCCAACGGCGCGAACTTCTTCGGCAAGGACGAGAACGGCAACTTCATCGTGACCGCTGGCGACGAGAAGTTCATGGAAGCCGCCAACTGGATCATGGACATGGTTTCGAAGTATGAGATGAAGGCTCCCGAGGGCGCCAACTGGGATTACTTCGACGCTGCCTTCATGAACGGCGAGACCGCCATCAAGGTTGCTGAGGAGTATGAGGCGGGCCAGGGCCTGGCCAGCATGGTCGACGACTTCGGCTTCGTGATGTTCCCCAAGGGACCCCAGGCCGAGACCTATGTGCATGCTCCCACCGACAACGTGTACGTGATCCCCGCCAACTATGACGCCGAGCGCGCCTGGAAGGTCGCCTTCGCGTACAACCTGTTCACCACCCCCACCCCCGGCTATGACGATCCCGACGCCTGGAAGACCGCTTACTATCCGGTGTTCCGCGACGAGCGCGCTGTGGACGAGACCCTGGCTATGATGGCCGATCCGGCCCATCAGGTGGAAGCGCTGGTCTCCCTGGTGCCCGGCTTCGACTCCGGCAACCAGTTCTGCTGGGACGTGTACGGCTTCGCCAAGACGCCCGCCGAGAAGGTTGAGGAAATGATGCCGACCTGGCAGGGCCTGGTGGACGAGCTCAATGCGACCAACAAGTAATTCTCCGAACTTTCCGGGGCGGAGGCAGGCGACTGTCCTCCGCCCTTCTTGTTCCCTGAATCATTCACTGTTCTCACGGAATCTCGGACATCTCCAAGGGGGAGACGAACCCGAAGGTCCAGGGCGATCGGAAAGCCCTGGTCGCGGCCCGCAGGCCGCGAAATCTCCCCAGCAGAAAACCCATATCTCAAAGGATCATCAATCAAGCTGTGCACCCGAAGAGTCCAGAGGCGATCGGAAAGCCGCCAGTCCGGCTGCGGACCTCTGGCCGCGCCCGCAGGCGCGGAACCTCTTCCGCGAAAGCCGTATCTCAAAGGCATACCCAATCAAGCTGTGCATCCGAAGAGTCCAGAGGCGATCGGAAAGCCTCTGGTCGCGGCCACAGGCCGCGAAATCCTCTTCCCGGACGGAGGAAAAGAAAGTGCGTCGCAGGACTATTCTGATTCTGGCAGCCCTTGCCGCTGCCCTGTGTTTCCTTGTCACTTCGCTGGCGGAGGCGCCGCGCTCGGCCTATGAGCAGTACCTGGAGGATGGGAGCTTCCCGAGCCTCAAGGAGCGCTATCAGGACACGTTCCTCATCGGCGTGGCGGTGCCGGAGAACCTTCTGTCCAACCGCCAGGCGCGGGAGCTGATCGCGGGTCAGTTCAACTCCATGACCTGCGAGAACGAGATGAAGCCGGACTTCACCCTCAGCTGGGCCGATACCCGGCAGCAGAAGGACCCGGACCGCGCGGTGGTCTTCCCCTCGCGTGCCAAGGCGGTGCTGAACTTCGCGCGGGACAACGGCCTCCGCGTGCGTGCCCACACCCTGGTCTGGCACTCGCAGACGCCCCGCTGGTTCTTCGCGCAGAACTGGGACAAGTCCCCGAGCGCCCCGCTGGTGGACCGCGAGACCATGATCCGCCGGATGGAGAACTACATCCACGACATGATGGACTGGGTCAACGGGAATTACCCGGGGATCGTGTACGCCTGGGACGTGGTGAACGAGGCGATCGAGCCCGGCAACGGCCATCCGGAGGGCCTGCGGACCCAGAACAACCTCTGGTACGACACCATCGGCGACGACTGGGTGGAGCTGGCTTTCACCTTCGCCCGCAAGTACGCCGCGCCGGATCAGAAGCTCTTCTACAACGACTACGGCTGCACGGATACGATCAAGTTCGGCCGGATCCGCCCGCTGCTGAAGAAGCTGAAGGAGAAGGACCTGATTGACGGCCTTGGCATGCAGTGCCATATCGGGATCGACTCGCCCTCGGCGTCCAACTTCGAGCAGGTTATCACCAACTACGCGCACATCGGCCTGACAATCCACCTCACGGAGCTGGACGTCAACACGGACGACGGCAGCGTGATGGGCCAGATGAAGCTGGCGGTGCGCTACCGGACGCTGTTCACGCTCTTCCAGCGCCTGAAGGAGCGGGCCGGCATCGACATCGAGAGCATTACCTTCTGGGGCCTGACGGACGACCGCTCCTGGCTGAACAGCGACGGTCCGCGGTACCCGCTGCTCTTCGATCGCAAGCTTCAGCCGAAAGCTGCCTTCTTCGGCGTGCTGCAGGACGCGAGCATCCCGTGGAAGTCGGGGGAGGACGTGCTGCAGGAGACCATCGACCGGCTGCATCTCGACGCGGGAGCTTCACAGGAGGATGAGGACGTGACGGTATACAAGACGCTGGCGCAGCACAACCCGGTGATGGTGCAGCGTTTCGGGGCAGACCCCTGGGCAATGGTCTACGGGGACCGGGTGTATCTGTACATGACCGGGGATCAGCCGGTGATCAACGCGGACGGCACGGTGAAGACCAACGACTACGGCAACATCAACACCATCCGCGTGGTCTCCTCCGACGATCTGGTCAACTGGCAGGACCACGGCGAGATCCGCGCGGCGGGCCGCAATGGCGCCGCGCGGTGGGCCGGGAACTCCTGGGCGCCCTGCGCGGCCTGGAAGACCATCGACGGGCAGGACCGCTTCTTCCTGTATTTCGCCAACAGCGGCGGCGGCATCGGCGTACTGACCGCGGACAGCCCCACGGGACCCTTCACGGATCCCCTGGGGCGCGCCCTGGTCAGCCGCAGCACGCCGATCTGCGCCTCGGTGACCTGGCTCTTCGACCCGGCCGTGCTTGTCGATGACGACGGCGCGGCCTATCTGTATTTCGGCGGCGGAATCCCCTCGCCGGACAAAGCATCCGCGCCGGGAACCGCCCGCGCGGTGAAGCTGGGGGAGGACATGATCAGCCTGGACGGGACGCCCGTGGCCCTGGATCCCCCGTGGCTGTTTGAGGACTCCGGCATCAACCGGATCGGCGACACCTATGTCTACTCCTACTGCTCGAACTTTAACGTGCCCGCGGCGGGCAGCGAGCAGGGCTTCGGCAGCGGCGAGATCGTGTACATGACCTCGGATCAGCCGCTGGGACCCTTCACCTTCGCCGGGCGGGTGCTGCGCAACCCCGGGAGCTATTTCGGCGTGGGCGGGAACAACCACCACTGCATGTTTGAATTCAAGGGACAGTGGTATATCACCTACCACGCGGCGACCGTGGACCGGGACAAGGGCTGGAACGCCGGCTACCGGAGCACGTTCGTCGACGCGCTGCAGATGGGGGAGGACGGCCTTCCCGCGCTGTCGAAGGGAACCCTGACCGGCGTCCCGCAGGTCAAGCCCCTGGACCCCTACCGGGAGACCGAGGCGGAGACCCTGGCCGCGCTCGCGGGCGCGGAGGTGCCGGAAACGGCGGACGCCTCCTCGGGGCTGGCGGTGCAGAGCCGCGCGGCCGGCAGCTGGATCGCTGTCGCGGGCGCGGATTTCGGCGCGGAGGGCGCGCGGCGCGTCTCGCTGACCTGGAAGAGCGAGAAGGACGCGGCGGTCTCGCTGGCGCTGGGCGATCCGGAGGCGGAGGCCTTCGCCGCCTTCCAGCTTCCCGCCTCCGAGGCGTTCACCACCCAAACCTTCGACCTGCCGCAGCCGCTGCAGGGGACGCAGAATCTCATCCTCCGCTTCGGCTCCGCGGGAATCACGCTCGACCGCTGGCAGTTCCTGCCGTGACAGCACGGCACTCTCCCTCCGTTACCCGTACGGGCAGCGGAGGGGTTCTTTTGAAATCAGATCATACCAGTTTCAAGAAAGAATACAAATCAAGCAACGTCATGTACCCGAAGGTCCAGGGCGATCGGAAAGCCCTGGTCGCGCCTGCAGGCGCGAAACCTCTTTTCCGCAATTCAGCATTTTCTCTGTAATCGATATAACTGCCAGAGAGGACAACAGGGGGTGAAAAGCAATCTCCTCTTGCATTCCCGGCAAATTTGTCTATAATAGAACATGTGTTTGAATAAACTAACTCAAACACATGCCGGGAACCGTATCGGGCGGGCTCGCAGATCCTTCTTTTTTTGACCACGGGTTAGTTTACTCTAATATCTATAGAAGAGAGGAAAAATATGACGCGACGGGATCAGATCAGAAGCGCTTATCGGCTGACCGGCAGCAACGCCGGCTTCTACGACGGGATGATGACGTATTCCACGGTGCTGGGGAAGGCCGTCTGCCGCCTGGTGTGGAACATGGACGGGGAGAAAAACCTGGCCTACCTGGAGAAAGCCCTGTCCGGCATTCCGGAGGGCTTCTGCGGAAAGCTGCTGGAGGTGCCGGTGGGCACGGGTGTGCTGACCATGCCGGTCTACCGGGAACTCTCCGACGCCGACATCACCTGCCTGGACTACTCGCCGGACATGATGAAAACCGCGCAGCAGCGGGCGGAGTCGCTGGGCATCCGGAACATCCGCTTCCGGCAGGGCGACGTGGGGGCGCTGCCCTTCGCGGATGAATCTTTCGACATCGTGCTGTCGCTGAACGGCTTCCACGCCTTTCCGGACAAGGAGGCAGCCTATCGGGAGACTCTCCGGGTGCTGAAGAAGGGCGGGACCTTCTGCGGCTGCTTCTACATCCGGGGCTGCTGCAAACGCACGGACTGGATGATCGACCATCTGTACGTCCCCAGGGGTTTCTTCACGCCGCCCTTTGAGACCCGGGAGAGCCTGCAGGCGAGGCTTTCGGGGATGTACGCAAGCGCCGCGGTGGAGCACGTCGAGGGGATCGGCTGTTTCCGCTGCGTCAAGTGAAGGAGAAAGAACATGGCCAGAAAAGACTCGGACAACCAGAAGAAATCCATGAGCGCCCTGTTCCGGGGCCGGGCGATCTTCAAGCCCCTGAACACCGGCTGGATCGACACCGGCGTCGCCTGCGTGCGGGAATGGGTCGCCAACATCTTCTTCTACACGAAGAACGGCACCACGATCATGATCGACGCGGGCTACAACTACGCCCGGCTGCGGGAGAAGATGGGCTGGCTGGACATCGACCCGGCCTCCATCCGGCACATTCTTATTACCCACCAGGACACCGACCACGTAGGCGCGCTGGAGAATGACAGCGAACAGCTGTTCCGGGACGCCACGGTGTACATCGGGGAGATTGAGAACCGCTATCTCACCGGGGAGACGAGGCGGAAGGTTTTTCACGGCTTCTATAAGCTGCCCAGGGTGAAGACGGACAACAAACGCGTCCTGCTGAAGGACGGGCAGGTGCTGGACATCGGCGGGATCAAGGTCGAGTGCATCCTGGTGCCCGGCCACACCTGGGGGCACATGGTGTACCTGATCGACGACGCCTGGCTGTTCACCGGCGACACGATCTGGTTCGGGGCGGACGGCGGGTACAGCTTTATCAGCACTCTGGCGGAGGACAACCGCCTGGCGGTGCGGAGCCTGGAAAAGCTGGAGCGGAACATCCGGGCCCGGCATCGTCCCATCGCGGTGGTCACCGGCCACACCGGCTGGACAGACGACCTGGACTTCGTGTTCCGCCACCGGACGGAGCTCTGCAGACCCTTTACCCGGCATTACACCGATCCGGAAGCGCCCTACGACGGCTATGTGGAGGACGACGACACCGAGGAGCAGGCACGGACCGTCCGCCTGGCCCGAAAACGGCAGGGCTGATGATACTGCCAATCAGGCAACAGTATGCATCCGAAGGTCCAGGGCGATCGGAAAGCCGCCAGTCCGGCTGCGGACCTGGTCGCGGCCCGCAGGCCGCGAAATCTCACTGGTGAAAAGATGAGCACTGAACTGAGATCAATGGAAGGGTGACTTCATGAACATTCAGATTGCGGAGGGCGTCCTGATCCCCTTCCTGGGCACCAGCCTGGGGGCGGCCATGGTGTTCCTCCTGAAAAAACAGATTTCCGCCGGCGTGCAGAAGGCGCTGACCGGCTTCGCGGCGGGCGTCATGGTGGCTGCCTCCTTCTGGAGCCTGCTGCAGCCGGCTCTGGAGAGCAGCACCCATCTGGGAACACTGGCCTTCCTGCCCGCGGCGGTCGGCTTCCTGGCCGGCATGGGCTTTCTGCTGGTGCTGGACATGATCACCCCGCACATGCACCTGGACAAGCAGCAGGAGGGTCCGCAGAGCGGATTCAAGCGCACCACCAAGCTGATTCTGGCGGTCACGCTGCACAACATCCCGGAGGGCATGGCGGTGGGCGTGGTCTACGCCGGATTTCTCGCCGGGGAGACCGGCATTACTGCGGCCGGCGCCCTGGCGCTGGCCCTGGGCATCGCCATCCAGAACTTCCCGGAGGGAGCCATTGTCTCCATGCCGCTGCTGGCGGAGGGAATGCCGAGACGGAAGACCTTCTGGATGGGCGTCCTCTCCGGCGCGGTGGAGCCCGTGGCCGCGGTCATCACCCTGCTCGCGGCCGGCCTGGTGACGCCGGTGATGCCTTATTTCCTGGCTTTTGCCGCCGGAGCCATGCTGTATGTGGTGGTGGAGGAGCTGATCCCCGAGATGTCGGAGGGAAAGCACTCCAACATCGGCACCGTCGCCTTTTCCCTGGGCTTTGTGGTGATGATGATCCTGGATGTGACGCTGGGCTGAAGGGGAGAAACGCACATGAAAACGGCTGAACAGATCATGAAAAAGAAAGGCCCCATGCGGGCGGAGCTGGAAAAGCATCTGTCGAAGGAGGAGGCTGACGCGCTCTGGCGGCAGGCGACGGAGAAGCTGGCCGGGATTCTGGCCCAGTACCCCGATCTTCCCAGAAGCATGCGTTTCCATACGGAATCGCGCATCTTCCCGTCCGCCGCCATCTATCTCACGGCGAAGGAGCGCCTGGGGGAGAAGACGGCGGTCAGCGTTGTGGAGAACGCCGCCGTTGCGCTGACCGACAGCCTGGGAAGAAAGCTGGCGCGCCTGATGCGGCTGCCGGGGATGCGCTCGCTGTTCGTCCGGATCTGGGATCCCCTGGTCCGGAAGGTTTTCGGCCCGGACAACGGCTTCCGGAACGTGTTCTACCCGAAGCAGAAGGGCGAATACCGGATGGACGTGCTGGCCTGCCCCTACTGCCGGTACTTCACGGAGCTGGGCTGCCCGGAGCTGACCCGGATCTACTGCGAGAACGACGAGCGCACCTACGGCAATCTGCCGGGCATCGCGTTCGAGCGGACGGGCACCCTCGGCAAGGGCGCGGACCGGTGCGATTTCCGCATCCGAAAGGAGTAAGGTCATGAAGTTCGCCGGTATGCCTGCGGGCATGTGGATGCTGTTCCGGAGATCCTTCCGGGAACACCTGGTCTCCGTGCTGGGCCTTGACAAAGACGAGGCAAAGCGCATAACAGACGCCGCCGGGCCGAAATACCGTCAGATCATCGCGAAACTGCCGGAGTTCGAGAAGGCGGACCGGTTCAAGATGAACATCGTCAACTGCGCCATGCTCTCGGCGTTCGTGCTCTCCATGCGGGAGAAGCCGTCCGTGGAGAAGCTGACAGACTACTACGCGGCGTCCATGATGACCGCGCCCATGCGATTCTTCTGCCGGATGATGGGCAGGCGGAAATTCGGCGAAAAGGACATCCGCGGCATGCGGGCCACGGCCGCGCTGCGGGCGGCGGATCGCAATCCGTACTCCTGGAACATGGAGTTTCTGCCCTATGCGGACGGCAGCGGCTACGAGGCCCGATTCAGCCGGTGCGGCATCTGCACCCTCATGCGAGAGCTGGGACTGGCCGCGTATGTCCCCGCCATGTGCCATCTGGACTACACCATGGCGGAGGCGGGCGGCGCCTGCGATTTTGTCCGGGCATACACGCTGGCCTCCGGCGGGCCGTACTGTGACTGCGGATACAAGAAGAAGATAAGCTGATACCAATCTCAAATAAGAGCTACAAATCCAGTAACAGCATGTGGCCGAAGGTCCAGGGCGATCGGAAAGCCCTGGTCGCGCCCGCAGGCGCGAAAACCCACTGCTGACAATAAGTATTCTAAATTGAGATCAGTATGAGGTCTTGACAAGCGGCTGAAAACATGTTACGATATGGCCGTTAGTTTAAACTAACATCTGCCGCTGGGCATTCAAACCTCCTCCAATGCTCCAGCGGCTTTTCTTAGGAATATGGGTTAGTCAAATCTAACATTGATATATCTGACGGAGGTCTCCATGTCCAACGAAATCCTGATCCGCTGCTGCGCGCCGACGATGGCCAGCCTGAAAACGGGGAACATGTTCAACTGCGCTTTTGAAAGCCGGGAGCAGATGACCGCGGAGCTGAAGCAATTGAACCGGCGGCTGGGCAGAAAGGGCCTGCGGATTCTGCCGCTGAAATGGCGGAACGGGAAGGCGCTTCTGTACCTCTACCGCCCGAAGCTGCTCGAACGGGATCTGCGCGATCCGCTGGCCAGAGCGCTCCTGGCGGAGTGCGGGTATGCCAGCGAGAACATCAGCGCCTGCCTGACGCGGCTGATGACGCGCGTGCGGACAGGGGAGGACTTCCCCCATGAGGTGGGGCTGTTTCTCGGCTACCCGCCGGCGGACGTGGACGGCTTCATGCACCGGAAGGAGGAGTGCAAGCTCTGCGGCCTCTGGAAGGTGTATGACGACGTGGAGAGCGCGCACCGGCAGTTCGCCCGCTGCCGGCACTGCACGGAGGTGTACCTGACCTGCCTGTCCCGCGGCTTTACGCTGGACCGGCTGGCGGTGGCCCGATAAGCACGCTATTCATGACCCCGAAAGGGATTGGAATAGACCATAAAGGAAAGGACGGTATCCCCATGAGAAAACTCATCTCTCTGATGCTCTCCCTTTGTCTGCTGCTGACCACGGCGGCCTTTGGGCTGGCGGAACCCGCAGCGGAGACCGGTGTTTTCCCCGCCATCGCCGGGGAGAACGGCACCACCTACGTCAGCTTGTTCGACGTCATCATAAGCGACCGGTGGACGCCCGTGTGGCAGGACTATATCGCCGCCGTGCTTGGCGAGGATGCTGCGCCGGACATGACAACCCGGCTGCAGAGCTCCATCACTTCGGATCTGTACGGCGAGGCGGCTGTTGCGGCCTTCGTGGACGGCGGGTACGCCTTCGACTGCGACTTCATCAACGGCGCGGAGTCCATCACCTTCAACGGCAGCACGGCCACGATTCTGAAGACGGACGGCACCAGCGAAACCCACACCTATGAATACCTGGGCAAGTACAACGTGGGTGGGACCGAGACCATGATGTACCAAGGGACAGAGATCTCCATGGCCTTCCCGGTGGATGTCTACAAGAGCACAGATGAAGCCGGCGAGTTCAACTACTTCTTCCTGCGCGAGGACACCATGGCGGAGACCTACCACATTGAGTTCCGCTATGGCCGGGACCTTGAGGAACTGCAGGGCTATCTTGTCGGCCCTTACGCCTACTGGCTGGCGGCAGGCATCGACGCAGATGCCGATGAGGAAACCATCCGCAAGGTCATTGCCCTGTTCTGCCTGGAGAATATGGACTATTCCGCCCATACGGACGCGGCGCTGAATCAGCTGGCTGACCTCGGCTTTGTGGGCAGCTGGAAGGCCGACCTGTCCGCCTACGGCGAGGACTATGCTGCCGTCGACCTGTCCATGAGCATCGACGCGAACGGCCACGGCGTCACCACCATGAACGGTGCGCAGACCGCAGACTTCGAGGCCTATGCGGCGGACAGCGGCGAGAAGGGCGACGGCCAGGGCCTGTACGTGGCATACAGCAATCTGGAGTCCGAGGCCGAGAGCGCGCCCTATACCATGACCGTCAACGAGGCCGGGCAGAGCGTGCTGACCTTCATCGCGGACGACGGGACCATCAGCTGGATCAAACAGGACGCGGAGACCGACTCCGAGGTCATCGAGATCGGCACGGCGGAAGAGCTGGCCGCGATGAACGGCAACCTGTCCGGCCGCTATGTGCTGACCGCGGACATCGATCTGGCGGGCATCGACTGGACGCCCATCGGCGCGTTCCTTCCCGGCGGCGGCGAGGAGGGCGAGGTGCCGGATATGACGGCCGCCTTCACCGGTACGTTCGACGGCCAGGGCCACACGATTTGCAACCTGACGGTCAACCAGCCCGAGGCCTGGGCCATGGGCCTGTTCGGCTGCATCGCGAATGCCGAGGTCGGCAATTTCACCCTGGAGAACGCCGCGGTGGACGGCATGATGATGTCCGCCGACGTGGTGGGTTACAGCTACTGCTCCACCGTCTCCGGCATCAAGCTGGTGAACAGCAGGGTTACGGCGCACTATGCGGAGATGGGCGCCGAGCGCATGTTCGGCGGCATCGCCGGCGCGGGCATGGGCAGCCTGATCACCGGCTGCGAGGTGCAGGCCGACATCGTGATCCCGGACGGCACCGCCAATGCGGGCCTGGTGGGCGGTGGTCTGGAGATGACCAGCGTGGTGAACTGCACGGCGACCGGATCCGTGACCGCGGGCAGCAATTGCTACGGCATCGGCGGCATCTCCGGCTGCGGCTTCGTGGCGGAGCAGTTCACCGACCTGACCGCGCAGAACGTGATCCTCACCGTGGGCGACAACTGCCGCTGGATCGGCGGCATCACCGGCTACGCGGGCGGCTACCCGGCGGAGGAGCTCGGCATGCCCGTGACCGTGTTCACCAACTGCAGGGCGCTGAACGTCACCGTGAATGCCGGCGCTGACGCGGACGGCATCGGCGATATCGTGGGCAGCGGCTTCTTCAGCGAGGCGCTCGCGGTCAACGGCGCACCCTTCGACCAGCCGACCCGGTTCGAACTGGTGAACTGCGCGGCGGAATAAATCGGAATAAAACAGTAGCGGCAGCGGTCTGTTTAGACCGCTGCCGCTTTTGTCCCGGATCAATGATTTCAGAAGTTTTGTTGATACCAATCTCAAGTATAAACTGCAAATCCATCAACAGCATGTTGCCGAAGGTCCAGGGCGATCGGAAAGCCTTGGTCGCGCCCGCAGGCGCGAAAACCCACTGCTGACAATAAGCATTCTAAACTGAGATTAGTATTAGCACATGATATTGAGATCAGCATCAGAAAGGCTGCCTTGCGATTGACTCAGTCTGCCTCCCCATTCTTTTCCGGCTCAGCGGGAATCTGCTTCCCGACGAGGCCGCCCTTGGAGACATCCTTGAGCATCTGGGGAATATCAAGACCTACCGCCTGCTTGACCGCCTCGAAAGTCTGAAGCATCGTTCCCGCGGTGTCCCGGGCCATGGAGGAAGCACCGCCTTCGCCAAACAGGATGATCTTTTCCGTTTTGCTGAGCGGCTCGCTGACGGAGTGGGCGATTTCGGGAAGCTTGTTGACGACCATCTCCAGCATGGCTGCCTGGCCATAGAGCTGCATGGCCTCGGCTTTGCGGCGGATGGCCTCCGCCTCGGCTTCGCCGCGCATACGGATCGCTTCAGCCTCCTTTTCCGCCTCGTACAGCTGCGCATCCGCCTGCGCCTGGCGCTCGAATTTCTCGGCCTCCGCCTTATAAACGCGAGCATCCTTTTCTGCGGCGGCTTTCTCACGGATGTTCACATTCAGACGTTCACGCTCGATCTCGACTTCCTGCTTTTTCAGCTCCGTCTCTTTTTCCAGACGGGTCAATTCAGCGGCGGCGCGTTCTGCCTCAAAGGTTTTTCTGACGCGCTCCTGTTCGATCTTATAGGCTTCGTCGGCTTTTGCCTTCTGCTGATCGGACTCGATTTTGTAGCCCGCCTGCAGCAGAGCCAGCTCTTTGTCCTGCTCCGCGATGGCGGCGGCGGCTTCGATTTCGGCCTTGTGTCCCTCCTGCTGTGCTTTCGCACGGGCGATGGCGGCGTCGCGTTCTTTCTCAACGATCTTCTGCGTCGCCATGGTCTCAATAACCTGCCCGTCTTTATCGGAGAAATTCTGAATCGTCAGGTTAATGATCTCCAGACCCATGTTGCTCATGTCTGACATGGCGGCCTTGATGGATTCCTGGGCAAACTTGTCCCGGTTCTGGACCAGCTCGGCAATCGTCATCTGGCCGATGATCTCGCGCATGTTGCCTTCCAGGACATCCTTGGCCAGCATTTTGATCTGCTCTGCGTTGTAGTGCAGCAGCTGCTCCGCGGCGGTCGCGATGGACAGATCATCCGAACCGATTTTGATGTTGGCAACGGCATCCACAAACACGGAGATATATTCTTTGGTCGGCACGGGCTGCGCGGTCTTGATGTCCACCTGCATCAGACACATGTCCAGCTTATCGATCCGTTCGATAGCGGGAATGAAAAACGTGGCGCCGCCGCGCACAATGCGGTAGCCGAATTTCTTGGCGGAGATTGTCCCGTCAGGATTGCGTACTTTATAACTCTTGCGGAGCAGACCGGATACAATGAGCGCCGTATCGGGCGGGGCGATGATATAGCGGGGAATCACCTTGATCAGGATAATCAATGCAACGATCCCGATCAGGATCCAATGCCAGTTGCTCACCAGAAACTGCACAATCTCATCCATAGGGGAATCCTCCTTTCATTTTCCGAAAAACTACGAGAAATATAGCAAAAACGGGCATAAAAGTCAAACTTGTATGCTCTGTTTTCGGCTTATCTTCCAAAACCGGACAACAGCTCCAATGCCGTGCGCCAGCAGTGCTCCGCGGCCGGGTTCCCGATCTCCCCGGAGGCGCAGATTTCATCCTGCAGCGCGTCCAGCCGCTCCCTGATGGAGGCCGCCGCGGCAGGGTCATCCCTAGCGATGTGCTCCAGCATGGTGAACACCCAATACCACGAGTCCCGCCAGCCCTCCGGGTAGAGACCCCAGGTTCCGTCTCCCATCGCATAGGACAGGCTGTCGGCGGGCTTTTCCGCCATATGCTCCGGCATGGCGGTTACCGCATGGAAGTGCTCAAACACGTCGGCTGCCGTCATCGGGTCATAGGGCACAAAGACGCTGCTCGGGTTATCTGCCATCGAGATCCATTCCAGCGTCCCATGCTCAGCGGGACCGCTGATCTGGAAGATATGCGTCTCGAGACTCCTGTGCCGGCTGATCGGCTCCTGCCGATAAAACGCCATCACATCCCGGATGCCCGGCTTTCCTCTCAGCCGAATGCCGGTATACGGGGGAACGATCTCGCCCTCCGGGTCCACGTTGGAGATCCGGAACGCGCTTCCCGCAATCCCGGCGTGTGTCAAATCCGCAGGATACAGAGACTCTCCGGACAGGGCATTCAGCCCCGCGGCCAGCCGGAGATACGGCGAATCGGGAGCTCCTTCGTAGGAGGCCGCATAGTCAATCAGCCCAGCCTCCGCGTCTCCGACAAAGGTGCCTGCCCGGACGGCGGTCTCGATCAATCCGTCGGATGCGGAAACGTTCTCCGTGTCATTCAGATTGACAAGCCCGATGACGGAGATGTTTGGGCAGACGAACGCCAGGTCCCCGTTCAGCCTGACTGCGATATACTGTCTGCCGCTCAGGTTCTCGATATACCAGACCTCGTCGGCGTCCCCCACGATCACACCCCCGCCGTCACAGGCCCCGACGGTTGCGTAGATCGAGGTCAGGAGCACCATGGCCTCACGGGCTGTAGCCGCCTCGCTCAGCAGAATCGTGGGAATCTCGGCTTCCTCGATGCCGGATTCGGTATTGTACGGATCCACCGCGGCGATCGCTGGCTTTCCCAGAAGCGTCTCCGTCGCCGTAACGCTCACGCCCCTGCTGTTTGTTCCGCCCGCCTGATAGGGCGTATGGGCGTGCGTCCCTCCGCAGTCCGGGCAGACTCCCAGGGAGTTGTTGTCCCGGAACGCCGTGCAGCCGTAGCTGTCATGAGTGAACGTCCAGGTGAATCCGTAACAGCCCGTATAGACTTCCCCGGCCGTGTGGGCGCCCTCAGGGATCGGCTCAAAGAGCTTCGGCCATTCCTCATCGGAGGTATACTCCTCCAGGCGCCCGAAGATGGTGCTCCCGTCCGCGGTCAGGCTTGACCCGATATAGATGGCCGTGCACGCAAAGGCTCCTGCCGGCAGGAGCGCAAGCACAAGAAGAACGGCAGCCGCCTTTTTCAGCATGCGCAACCCCCTTTTTCTTCCCGCGTGTCGGACGCAGAGAAAAGCTTTATCGCCTCCGGCGCTCGAACATCTTGGCCAGCCCGCCCTCCGCGGTCTCGCGGAAGCGCTGGTTCATGCTGATGCCCGTCTCATACATGGTGCGCACAACGATGTCAAAGGAGATGCGTTGCGTATCTCCGAGGAAGCTGGCCAGATCGCAGGCGTCCATGGCCCGCCGCGCGGCGACCGCGTTGCGTTCAATGCAGGGGACCTGCACCAGCCCGCAAATCGGGTCGCAGGTCAGGCCGAGATGGTGCTCCAGGGCGATCTCTGCCGCGTGCTGGATCTGGTTGGTATTGTGGCCGTAGAGATAGGCCAGCGCCGCGGCCGCCATGGAGCATGCGGAGCCCACCTCCGCCTGGCAGCCGCACTCGGCGCCGGAGATCGAGGCGTTCCGCTTGATGATGTTGCCAAAGAGTCCCGCGACAGCCAGCCCGTGCAGGATATGCTCATCGGAGAAGCCATTGGTCTCCTGGGCGTAGCGCAGCACCGCGGGCAGAATGCCGCAGGCGCCGCAGGTCGGCGCGGTGATGATGGTGCCGCAGTCCGCGTTCTGCTCGCTGACCGCGAACGCGTAGGCGGAGAGGATCCGGCATTCGCGCACCTGGGGCAGTTCGTTCTCGATGCTCTGGTTGTACAGCAGTTTCGCCTTCCGCAGAATATGCAGTCCGCCGGGGAGCTCGCCCTCGTGATGGAGACCTTCCTCGATGGCGTTTTTCATCGCGGCCCAGACTTTTTCCAGGAAGGGCCAGATTTCCTCCCCCTCGTTGAAGGCCACGTACTCCGCCAGGTTCAGCCCGCGGAAGCGCAGGAACTGCTCCACCTCGGCGTAGGTGTTCTCCGGATAGACCTCCGGGGGCTCGCGCCCCGGCTGGCCCTCCACGCGGATATCCCCGCCCCCGATGGAAAGCACCCGCAGCCGGTCCGTCACCTGACCGTCGCGGAGAGCTTCGAAGTCCATGGTGTTCGGATGCGGCAGGTCTGCGGGGGACTCCGCCGCGAAGACGATCTCCGTGGGCTTCGGCGCGAGAACCTCCCGCAGCACGCGGTCCGTGCCGTGGCCTTTCCCGGTTTTGCTCAGGGATTCATAGAGAATGACACGATAGCCGTCCGCGTCGGGATGCTCGCTTTTGAACAGCGTCGCCGCCCGTTCCGGCCCGATCGTATGGGAACTGGACGGCCCCTTGCCGATCTTGAAGATTTCCTGGATGGATTTCATGCCGTTCCGCCTCCAATCCGTTTTTTGCTGTCCTTTTCACTGGGATGTTTTTTTCTGTCGGATGCCGGGACGCTCACAGGGGAAGCTTCCGGCCTGCCTTGATCCACTCCCGGAATTCCGCGGCGGCGGTGAACAGCACGTCGCCGGAGGAGTTGATGGCCGTCTCGCAGGAGTCCTGAATGACGCTGATGATGAAGCCAACCGCCACGACCTGCATGGCAATATCATTGTTGATCCCGAACATGGAGCAGGCCATCGGGATCAGCAGCAGGGATCCGCCGGCCACGCCCGAGGTGCCGCAGGCGCCGAGGGTGGCCAGGATGCTCAGGACAATCGCGCTGACAAAGGATACGCTGACGTTCAGCGTGTGCGCCGCTGCCAGCGTCATGACGGTGATGACCACGGCGGCGCCGTCCATGTTGATCGTCGCGCCGAGGGGGATCGACACGGAATAGAAATCCTTATCCAGACCGAGCTTCTCACAGAGGGACATGTTCACGGGAATATTGGCGGCGGAACTCCGGGTGAAGAAAGCGGTGATGCCGCTCTCCCGCAGGCATTTGAACACCAGCGGATAGGGGTTGCGGCGAAGGGTCAGGCCCACGATAAGGGGATTGCTGACGAGCGTCACGAAGGCCATGGTTCCCACGAGCAGGAGCAGCAGCTTGCCGTAATCCGCGAAAATGGACAGCCCGCTGGTGGAGACCGCCGTAAACACCAGACCGAGTATGCCGAAGGGCGCCAGGCCGATGATCCAGCGGACGACCTGGGACACGGCGTCGGAGATGTTCTGCAGGGAGAGCTTGAGGCTCTGGGAGGCGAAGACCTTGAAGGCGAGCCCCAGCATCACCGCCCACGCCAGCACGCCGACATAGTTGGCGCTGCCGATGGCCGTGATGGGATTCTGCACGATATTGCCCAGGATGGACTGGAAGATTTCCAGGAGCCCCCCGGGAGGCGTGGAGCCGACATCGCCGGTGGTCAGCTTGATGGTCATGGGGAAGAGGAAGCTCGCGATCACGGCCATGACGGCCGCGATCAGCGTGCTCGCCAGGTAGAGCGCGATCACCGTCGTGAAGCGCTTGCCGATGCCGCCGGTGGCGTTGGCCAGGGAGCTGATGACCAGCACGAATACCAGCAGCGGCGCGATTCCCTTCAGCGCGCCGACGAACAGGTCGCCCAGGATGGTGAGGAAGGTGGCCTGCGGCGTCAGAAGCCCGAACAGGGTGCCGAGCACCAGACCGATCAGGATTTTGACGATCAGAGAAGTTCCGTTCCAGATTTTGCCGATCTTTTTCAAAAAATTACTCCTTTCAGCCTGTTCCGGGAAAGCTGTTTTTCATAACAGGGATTATGGCATGCCGTGCGGGAAATGGAAAGGATCTGATTACACAGCAGGGCGATCACCGCTCCGCCCGGCTTCGGCTATCTGTGCCAGTAGTCGTTGAGAAACCCGATTCTCCGCTCAAGCCAGTGGGCGAGCTGCTCGGCGGACTCCGCCTCCGACCGGCACGCGAAAGCCTCCCGGTTCAGCTCATAGTCCAGCGGCGACTTGTCCGCCATGTTGCTCCAGCGCCGGTAGTTGCGCGTGAACGCCGCCTCATACGTTCTGCTGTCCGCGCGGATCATCTCCACGGTGCCGGAGAGCGCGCCGCTGTCGTAGAGCGCCGTCCATTTTTCGGCGATGAGATCCCTGAACCAGTCCGTCTGCATCAGCACAGCGAGCCACGGGTTGATCGCCCTGTACACGTGGTCCACATCGTCCACCACGTTCGCTGCGTGGAAGCCCTTTGCGTTCACGCAGACATAGCGGTTTCCCATGGACGAGTCAAAGTCCCAGGGGGCTTCGAAGCGGAGCTTTCTGCTTCCGCTCTCGCTGAGATCCGCGCTGATGAAGAAGCTGGACCAGTAGATGTCCGGGTCGCAGGTGATCTCGCTGAGGATGTACATTCCGGCAAGGGAGTCCGTATCCACCACCGCCTCAACCGCCTCCCGGGGTGTCTTCTCAGACGGCACGGTCCCGCGCCAGCCGGGGGCCATCTCCAGGGCCTTGTCCTGATAGGCGGCGGCATACATGATTTTGTAGGCGTTGGCCACGAAGTTCCGGATGGCGATGCGCTGGTTCTCGGACCGGACGCTGCTCTTGATCGTGAAGCCCACATTCTTGCTTCTGTCAGGGCTGGTGGAAAGGGGCTTGAAGGGCTTTGCGGCGGATCGGCCGTTGAAGGGGATCAGCGGCGCGTAATTGGCGTAGTTGATGGTGAAGGAGTGGAGGCGGTCCTCCAGGGTATAGTATCCGTCGAACTCCAGAAAGTAACCCACGTCCGCCCCGGTTTCGTCCTTCTTGGGTTCGGGCACGTTCACCCGGCCCTCTGCGCACTCCTGCTGCTCGGCCAGGAGGTAGACACCCCAGTACTCACCGTTGATTTCCACCTCCACCAACGCGCAGTCGGAGCAGTACAGACCGTCTCCCAGAATCTTGTGCGCCAGGTCAAAGCCAGCCTTGTTCCGCAGCATGGAGAGGTCTTTGTATTCCGCCAGCAGTACCCAGTTCTTGAATGCCCTGCCCCCGTTGAGGCCGCAGAGAGACTGCTTCTTCCCGAACTTGATCCGCAGCGGCTTCTTCTCGTAGCTGGTGGTCCAGTTGCCCCGGACCTTGACCTGCGCCTCCACGCGGTCGAGGTCCGCACTGCCGCCCGCGCCGGTGCAGGAGACGGTGCAGCTGACATAGTACGGCTCGGGAGGGATCACATAGCCGGGTGTCCATGAGGCGATGGCCTCGGCGACATGGGCCTTCACGGGCTCGGTCGCAAAGGCGGTGCCTTCCCGCGGATCCACCGTGCGGATGGAGATCAGCGGCAGCAGCCGTGCCGTTCCGCGCTCCTCCGCCAGGACGGCAGGGCAGCACATGGCCAGCAGCGCCGCCAGCGCCAGCAGCAGGATTTTCTTCATAGAACCACCTCTGTCATGTTTATACTGCTCTCAAGCAAAGGCTGCAAATCAAGCAGCATGTATCCGAAGGTCCAGGGCGATCGGAAAGCCGCCAGTCCGGCCGCGGATCTGGTCGCGGCCCGCAGGCCGCGAAATCTCTCTGTTGACATTTCGCATATGATACAGAGATTGATATTAAGTAAAACTGCAAATCAAGAAAGGGCATGTATCCGAAGATCCAGGACGATCGGAAAGCCCTGGCCGCGTCCGCGGTGATCCGGGCATTCGCTCCCTGCAATCATATCACATTTTCGACCGGATGTGGATACAGAACGCTGCCAAATGGGAT
This sequence comes from Clostridia bacterium, assembly GCA_017508975.1. Taxonomy (GTDB): domain Bacteria; phylum Bacillota; class Clostridia; order Christensenellales; family Aristaeellaceae; genus RUG11272. The sequence goes on from JAFWQU010000018.1 coordinate 56,140, forward strand.
GCAGATTTTTACGCGAAATGAAAAAGCCCCGCCGGTCTGTCATGACCGGCAGAGCAATCGGGGACTGTCCTTTTGTGAAGTTCGGCAGGAAGCCCGGCTTCCGCACCCGCGACCAGGGCTTTCCGATCGCCCTGGACCTTCGGCTACATGCTGTTACTGGATTTGTAATTTTACTTGAGATTGGTTTTAGGTCTGAGTGCCTTCCGAGCTGGACTGCGGCTTCCCCACATTTCGGGGAAACAGGCATGAGCTTTCCGTTTATGCCAGGCGCAGCAGCTTTTTCAGCTCGTCCGCGATCTCCCGGGCCGCCTGGCGGTGGGCGTCGCGGCTGGGGTGCATCCGGGAACCAAGGGTTCTGGCGTCGGAGAGGCTGAGATAATACGCGTTCCGGTCACCCTTCGCCCGCACGTCCTCCACCGCGCTCCGGAGGATTTCCTCCACGGCGTGGCCGCACAGGCCGTAAGCCCACACAATGACCGCACGGGGATACCGGCCGCGGACGGCCTCCATCAGTTCCGCGGCGCGGGCGCGCAGCTCCGCCCGGGCCGCGGGCAGCTCATCCGCATCGAGGCCTGCGAGGGCGGAGGCATCGTTGGTGCCCAGGTTGATCACCACCGCGTCGGCGGGCCGCTCGCCAGCGGGCGCGGGCACCTGGCCGCCGGGTGTGACGCCGCAGAGCTGGCCGTAAATGCGGCCGATGCGGCTGTCCTGCTGGTTGTCCCAGCTGCGCGCGGCGCCCCATCCGCCCAGGGCGATCACGCGTTTGTCGGCCTTCAACTCTTCGGCCACCAGCGTGGGAAACGCGGGCATATGGGAGATGAACAGCATCCGCCACTCCTGCCCTTCGCCGTAAGGCCCCATCGTGCCTTCGCCCACGGTCAGGCTGTCGCCGATGAACTCGAGCATCAGCGGCCGGGCGTCGGGTATTTCAGGCGTTCCGTCCGTGAGGACCGCGTTCAGCACCACCGCGCCTGACTCGTCATAGCTGGGCTGGGTGTCGCGCAGAATGGTGATTTCGTGCGCGAACTGATCGTCCAGTCCGGCCAGCAGGGGATAGGTATGGGTGCCCTGGACCATGGGCAGGCGGGTGATCGGCGCGCCGTCCACCAGCACGCCCAGCCACTGGGCATGGTCGGTAGCGGTTGAGGTCGCCTCCACGTCCAGCCGCCTGCAGGCGAGGTTCACCCGCACACCCGAACCACTCCACCAGAGGTTCTGCTCTTTTTCGCCGGCGTCATGCCGTCCGATGGTGACAAACCGGGTGTCCGGCAGAGAATATCGCTGCATCTTCCTCGCTCCTTTCGGATTCTGTAAACTCTATTCAAGTGCATGTCCAGTCTCAGACAACGATTATAGCACAATATCTGTACAGACCCAAGTATTTCCCAGAAAGAAACGCATATGCGGCCGGCAAAAGAAAACCGGGCCCCGCTATGTTCGGAACCCGGCTGCGGCTCAGTGCCCCGGCGGAGATTGTGATGTGATACCAATCTCAAGTAAGAACTGCATATCCAGCAACAGCATGTATCCGAAGGTCCAGGGCGATCGGAAAGCCCTGGTCGCGCCCGCAGGCGCGAAATCTCACTGTTGACGATAAGCATTCTAAACTGAGATTAGTATCAGAGTTCTGAATGCTGCCGTACAGTTCATCCGGGTATTCAGAAAACACGTCGGGCAAACGCCCAACGCGTACAGACAGAGATACCGGGGAAACAATGTAACAGCGGCGTGGTGAACCACTTTTCGAGATATATTTTTGCATGGGGCACTACCTGGAGGGCCAATCAACGAAGGACCTGGGCAAAACGATGTCGGAGTGACGGTCAATGACTATTGCCGGACATTCTCCATGAGTCATAGCGCCCTTTCCGCTGCGAGACGGATCAGCGCGCGCCCATCGGTCAGATCGAAGTACAGCCGGCAACGGCCGCTCACATCGACAAGGCGGACCACCTCCCGATATTTCCCGCCGCCGGGAACGGACGCGATCCGGTTGGGCAGAGCGCGGATCAGCTCAGGCCGGTAATGCAGCGTCTTTTCGTTTGAGAAGACGGCCATGTAGAGGATCTGTGCTTCCACCAGGTCCTGGAACATATGGCTGCCATAGGACAGCTCCGGGTTGTAGCCGGCCTGGCTCTCCGCGATTTCGCAGACCGCGTCGAAACCGCTGATGTCGGAGAACTCGGTCGGCACGCCCAGCTCCGGCGAAGAGGTCCCGAGCCGGCCCGGCGCCATCAGGATCAGATGCCTGCCCTGATCCCGGTATGCCCAGTTGATCTGTCCGATCAGGGACGCGATCTCTCCCTTCTCCGCATAGGGCAGGTGATAGTAGGCCACCGGATCCACCCAGACGATGAGGTCCGGGTCGATCACCCGGGACAGGCCCATGGACGCGCCGCGGGTCTCCAGCAGGATCTCCGGCCCGGGAACGTCTGCCGGAACGCAGACGCTTCCGGTGTCGTGGAAGACCTGCAGCGGCCTGCACTGCAGCAGGTTGATCATGAATTCACCGTGCGCCGAGACGTTGATCGTAAACTCGATGTCCACCGGCTCGCCGTATTCCTCCTGGATCAGGCGCATCATGCGCTGCAGGGCTTCCATCATCCCGCGGTTGCGGACCAGGCCCAGACAGGAAATGAAGCAGATATCCCGGCTGATCCCCCGGTCCCGGAAGGTAGCCTCCGCCTCCCAGTCGTGCTCCAGCACCAGGTTTTTCACCTCCCGGGGCAGCAGCGGCTCCAGGGTTTCCAGGGGTACCCGCCGCAGACAGCGGTCTTTCAGGTCAACGGCCTCCGCCTGGCGTTGGGAATACCGGTGCTTCTCCGCCGAGGTGGTGAAGTTCGTGGCCTCGGGCTTGTCCAGACTGACCAGCCGCGGATAGGAGCCCTCCGTCCGGTCCACCGCCGAGGTACCCAGGCCCATCACCAGGCGCAGCATGCCCGCGGAGGAATCGATATCCGGCAGGAACTTGTAAGGGCTGAAGGAATACCCGACGCCGGCCGCGCAGGGCATGTACCAGGACCCGAAGGCGGAGCCGGAGACCCGCATGATCAGCAGCGCCATCTGCTCGTCCCGGCGATCCAGGCCGCGCTGCCTGCGGTAGACCAGCGCCGACAGCCCGGCGGTGCTGGCGTATACGGTCCGGACCGCGTTCTCAAACTCCTCCAGCCGCTCCTCCGGCGTGCCGCAGTTGGAGCAGAAGACAGACTCATATTTCCCGGCAAAGGCGTTGTCAAAACCGTCCTCCAGAATGCTGCTGGAGCGGACGATATACGGGTCATGGCCGTAGTATTCCAGAATGTGCGCGAACCGCTCCCGGATCTCCCGGGAGAAAGTCCCGCTCCGGAGCCGCTCCGCCAGCTCCCCGGCCAGCTCAAAGTATCCCTCCTCCGTGCGCTGGCGAACGCGGAGGTCCCAGAAGCCGTTGTCCACGATGTAAGTATAGAATACGTCCGAGCCGACATAGAAGGAGTCGTGGGGTTCCAGAATCCGGTCGATCTCCGGGGCGAGGTTCCGCAGGATGGCTCGGGCCAGCAGCATGCCGCAGGTCTTCCCGCCCACCATGCCCGTTCCCACCATGTGGTCCCGGACCCCGAAATAATCCTCCGGGCGGAAATGCTTCCGGACCAGCTGACGCAGCCGTTCGTCACGGGTCATCATGATGCTGCACATGCGCGCGCATTCATCCGCCACGGGGATCCCGTTCTCGTGCAGCATCCGGGTACGGCTGAAGAAGTGGTCCCAGAAATCCCCCTGCTGCTCCTCCAGCGGGCGCTGAAGGCGGTTCATCACCTGATAAAAGCGGCTGGTCATGATGCCGTCCCGCAGGGGGCTGACCTCTCCCGTCGCGGGGCGGTAGAGGTGCGGAAGAAACATGGTTTCGGAGGACCGCTCCCATACCTTCTGCGGCCGGATGTAGAGAACGTCCTGCTCCGGGTCCGCATAGACGTCCAGGAACAGCTGCGTGGTGTTCATGATCTTGTTGATCGCACTGAAGGAGTGTCTTCCCCGGATCACGGGGAAGAAGGCCACTGTGTCCAGGATGAACAGGAACGGACAGGTGACCCGGAAGAAATTGCCCATCATCAGGTCCGTAGCCCAGGCGGTCTGCAGCTCGGACAGGCAGTCGAAGACATAGAATGCGTCCCGGCCCTCCCGTTCGATCACCCGGTGGATATCCACGGTGAAGGTCTCAAACCGGTGGGAGAGCGGGATGCACACCCGCTTGACCTCCGGGCATTCGGGCACCAGCTCCGGATGGTCGGCGAAGCGGATGTAGATGATGTTCCGTCCGTCCCGCTTGGCCTGCTCCACAAACGGGCCCGCAAAGCACCGGAACTCCTCCAGATCAGAGACACGCCACACCACGTTGTCTCCCAGGCGGATCTGATCCAGGGCCTGATCCAGGCCGGGTATCCCGGATTTCACTCTGTCAAAGGCAGCCATGCCCGCACCCCCTCATCGTGATCTGTGCCCTGCCAAAACGGAAAAAGCAAAGGCAGCCGTTCGGCTCCTTTGCCCTTGCATGGACAGTATAGCAGATTCCGGGGCAAATGTACATACGCAAAATGCATTCAAAGCGGGGTAGTTACAATCCCGGGCCTTCACTTCTCCGGTGCAGCTTCGGCACGAAAACAGGACTGGGTCATTGAAGTCAGGGATCGGGAGGTGTCTGGGGAATGACGGCGCATAGGAGCACACGCCCGGCGCATGTCTGATACCAATCTCAAATAAGAACTGCAAATCCAGCAACAGCATGTGGCCGAAGGTCCAGGGCGATCGGAAAGCCGCCAGTCCGGCTGCGGACCTGGTCGCGGCCCGCAGGCCGCGAAATCTCCCTGTTGACATTGAACGCACGATACTGATACTGATCTCAAGAAAAGGTGTAAATCAAGCAACAGCATGCATCCGAAGGTCCAGGGCGATCGGAAAGCCCTGGTCGCGCCCGCAGGCGCGAAATCTCTTTGATGACATTGAACGCACGATACTGAGATCGGTATTAAGGAAGCATTCGGAAAGGCATAAGAAGAGGGCTGCCTCCGCCGGGAAGCAGCCCTCTTCTGTCTGTATTTACTTGATATAGGCCGCCGTCAGGTCGATGAAGGTGACGTCAATGTCATCCTCGTCCTGCGCAATCACGACCATCACATTGCCGTTCACCGCGGCTTCCACGCGGCCCTCGGGCCGGCCGTCGTCATCCACGGCGTAGATGCCGTTGCCCAGGACGTCCCGGTCCAGCGCCCCGAAAGCGCCGAAATCCGCGGCCAGGTCAGCCTTCAGCTGCTGCGCGCTGATATCCCGGGCCTCATATTCGAAGCGCACCGCCACCAGCTCATTGCCGACGAAGAGGTAGTGGATGTCAGCCGGCACGCCGTTCTCGGTCATGTGCTCATACTCCAGCTCCCAGAACTCCACCCGGCCGCGGTTGTGCTCGGAATCGATCTCATAGCGGCGGGTGTTCTCGGCGTCGATCACCTGGTCCATGTTCATGCCGAAGGTTACGTTGTTCCGGATCACAAAGGGGGTTTCCTCCGCCAGCGCGGCGGTCATGCAAAGCGCCAGGGCCAGAGCCAGGATAGCAGCCATCAGTTGCTTCATTGTCATTTCCTCCGTCTTTAATGTTTCGTTTTTTGCAGACTTTTCTGCTGTGCCTTACACCTCTTGATACGCACTTCCGGGACATATGGCAGCGGATTTTTTATTTCTTCCAAATTGTTCCCGCTCCTTCAGACGCTCGGCTGCTGCTGCGCGACACCTCATACCGCTCTCAAGTAAAAGCTGCAAATCAAGCAACAGCATGTATCCGAAGGTCCAGGGCGATCGGAAAGCCCTGGTCGCGGCCCGCAGGCCGCGAAATCTTACTGTCAACAATAAGTATTCTAAACTGAGATTAGTATCAGAGTTCTGAATGCTGCCGTACAGTTCATCCGGGCATTCAGAAAACACGTCGGGCAAACGCCCAACGCGTACAGACAGAGATACCGGGGAAACAATGTAACAGCGGCGCGGTGAATTACCTGATCGCCATGAATCCCGCCTGGAGATAGGACACCCATAACAGATCCACCGACTGAAAGCCGGTCCTTTTCAGCAGATCCAGATGCTGCTCTATGGTGATTGGAAAAGTCTCTGTTCCGCGTCTGTCTATTTGCATTTGAATCTCCTGCTCCGGATTCCCCTGTTCACGCAGGAAGCTCACCCAGCGCTTCATCGCGATGACATCGCTGACCTCGGTGGACATCCTGATGTTTTCAAACGAAACGAAAACCCCGCCGCTCCGCAAAGCCCGATAGCAGCTTCGCACGGCCTGTTCCCGCTCGTCCGGTCTGTAATAGTGGTGACACTGCACCGCAGTGACCACATCAAATTCCGATTCAAAGACGAGCTCATGCGAGGCAGCGCGAAGAAAGCGGACAGGCTGATCCTTCAGCTTTTTCTCTGCCACATTCAGCATCTTCTCTGACGGATCGCATAGGGTGAATCGAATATTCCGCCTTGCCTGCAGCACCTTCGCTGCGAGCGTGCCCGTTCCGCAGCCGGTATCCAGCCAGTCCACAGCCCCTGGTTTGCAGGCTTCCGCCAGGTCGATGATCTGGTCATGGAAATCGCGATAATACGGAAGGACATGGACGATATGATCATCATACACATTGGACGCATAAGCTGATTTATTATCCATGCTCATGATTCTCTCTCCTCTGTTCCGGATCCTTATCTGTTCGTTAGAAATCCGGGGGTTGCAGGGTTATGCTCATCTCATCCTTCAAATCAGCAAAACCGTACTTTTCATACAGCGGCCGGCCTGCCGCGGTTGCCTCCAGGGACACAGAGACAATACCCTTTTCCCGGGCATCCTGAACCAGGAGATCCAGGGTATGAAAGGCGATCCCCTTCCTTCTGTACTCAGGCCGGGTATACATATTCATGATATACCCTTTTTTGCCGGTCGGATTGTGATATGTCGGCATAATCCGGTAATAGCTGATGCCGCCGGCTCCGATAAACCGATCACGGTCAAAAACCAGAAAGGCTGTATGACTTCCATCGGGAATTGCCTTCCCATAGTACTCACGGGATTGCTTTTCAATCTCGCTTATGTCCGTGTCGTCTGTCAGTCCGTTGGCTGCGCGCAGTACTTCAATCCGCGTTGTCACCAGCAGATCAAGATCTGTTACCGTGGCTTTCCTGAACGTCATCTGTCCCCGATCGTGATTCATTGCATTCCTCCGGGAGTTAGTATTCACACCATGGTCTTCCCGCTCTGCTTCTTCCGCCGTCGGCATTCGCTGCTCCCCGGCTCCAATGATACCATATTCCCGGACATTTCCAAAGGAAAACTGCGCTGCACTTCAGGATGCCGTGCGCTTCTCTCTCCTGTCGGCAACCATCCAGAGCAATGTGTTGTTTCACAAGGATAATATCTATGAAGCCAGACTTATTCTTAAATCAGGCGACAGACCATCAATCTGCGCTGCTTATTGCTTGGAGCATTTCGAATTAGTGAGAACCAGCTAATCCATGGACTGAATGCAAGAGCGTAGGAATGACCCTGCCAAGGACCGTCAGCGTCGCGTCACTGAAGGGCGAGTGTATCATCTCTGATGATACATGAAATGATTGAAATTGGATTGAATAAATTGTGAATACTTCGTGTTCATCCACAGAAGCTATCCGCTCCAGTGTGCCTTGGCGGCAACCCGATCCCTCCCGGTGTATGCAGGCGATCACAGTATCCGCCGCCACAGAGGTCGGGATGCCGGGGATAGCGAAGAATAAGTAAACATCCACCGGCGTAGCCGGTGGCTTTTCATATGCGGGCATAGCCCTAGGATACTAGCTGGCGCCCTCGCAGGCGCAATACGGTCTGCCACTTGCGAGGGGCTTGTTCCGGTCGCCCGTAAACGGGCTATTCTAT
>JAFWQU010000024.1 GCA_017508975.1 Clostridia bacterium
CTAATGACCTCCTTTTGCTATCTTCTTCGCAGTTGGCAGACCGCGTTCGTATTATAGCAAAAGGAGTTTTTCTGTCATCCGCATAGCTATAAGCTTCCCCGAACCCCACGCCTAGCGTGGGGTTTTAGAGAGACAAAAAACCGCACAAGCTGCGGTTTTTGTTTCTCAGGCCTGCGGCAGGTGGGTCTGGATATAGGCCCGGACAAGCTCCTCCATGATCTCGTCGCGCTCCACGCGGCAGATCAGGCTGCGCGCCTGGTTGTAACTCGTGATATAGGTCGGGTCCCCGGAAATCATATATCCGACAAACTGCGTGATCGGATCATAACCCTTCGCCTGCAGCGCCTTGTACACATGGATCAGGATCTCCTGTGCCTCGTTGCCGGAAGCCGGGATCGTCGTCATCTTGGTCGTGGAATCGTTCATGCGCTCACCCCCATGATGGGATTATACACGATTCATCCCGGAAAGAAAAGGGTTTTCGGGCAATTTATGCAGAAAATCATCCCCTTTTGACGATCGTCCGCCCCTTGCGGCCCGGATTGTCCGAAAAAAAGCGGATTTCAGGCTATGAATTTTGTACAAACCCTTGTCACAGCGCGAAAACTGTGTTATACTGCGCTTGTTTCCCGCCTTAGAGCATTTACCCGCGCAAGCGGTTCGACGATCAGAAAGAAGGGCTTGACGATCAGAGTGGACACGACCCGAGCAGTGCCGGACGGCTTTTCTGCAAAGGACAGCTGTCTGGAAATCTGTGGAGGGTTGTGTTGTTCCACTCTTTTCTATTGACCTTGACCGGAAGGAGGACGCTTGTGGCGAAGAGCAGGCAAAGCCTGGCGGCGCAGGCACAGCCGCGCTGTGAAAAGCTGGCCGCGCAGCTCGGATTCGAGCTGGTGGATATCGAGACAGAGCGGGACGCGACGGGGATTACCCTGCGCATCCTGGTGGACCGTCCCGAGGGGATGGACATGGACAGTTGCGAGCGCTACCACCGCGCGCTGCTGCCGCTGGTGGAGGATCTGGAGTACGACTATCTGGAGGTCTCCTCCCCCGGCATCGACCGTCCGCTGAAAAAGGATGCGGACTTCGAGCGCAGCCTGGGCAGCGAGGTGGAGGTTCACTTCTTCCGCGCGATCGACGGCAGCAAGGAGTGCCAGGGCATTCTGGCCGACTGGGACAAAGATACCCTTACGCTCGAGATCAGCGGAACGCCGCGCGTTCTGCAGCGGAAAGACTGTGCATTGATCCGCCCGGTCGTCAGCCTGGACGGAGTGGAAGAATTTGATTTGGGAGATGGAGAAGGGTCATGAAGAGCAGAAAACAGGATAAAGCCCCCGCAAGAGGACAGGGAGCCGAGGTCATTGAAGCGATTCACGCGCTGGCGAAGGAAAAAGGGCTGAGTGAGGAGATGCTCTTCACCGCCATCGAGAGCGCCATGCAGTCCGCCTATAAAAAGAACCTGCCGAAGGACGTGGTCGCGCCCGCGAACATCGTGGCGATGCTGGACCGTCAGAGCGGCGATATCCACATCTACGCCCGGCTGCTCGTGACCGAGGAAGTCGAGAATCCTGCCAACGAGATCTCTCTGGAGGAGGCCCGCACCATCCGGCCCGGCGCCGAGCTCGACGACATCGTCGAGAAGGACGTGACCCCGGCCGGCTTCCTGCGCGTCGCCGCGCAGGCCGCGCGCCAGATCATCATCCAGCAGATCCGCAAGGCCGAGAGCGGCCAGATCTACGATGAGTACATCGGCAAGAGCGAGGAGATCCTCACCGGCGTCGTCAAGCGCGTCAGCGAGCACTCCGTGATCGTGGAGCTCGACCACGCGGAAGGCATCCTCGAGGAGGACGAGATGATCCCCGGCGAGGTGCTGCAGGAGGAGGACCACATCAAGGTCTACGTTCTACAGGTCCTGCGCGACTCCCCCTCCCTGCGCGCGCCGCAGGTACGGGTCAGCCGCAAGCACCCCTCCCTGGTCAAGCGCCTCTTCGAGATGGAGGTTCCCGAGATCGTCTCCGGCGTGGTCACCATCAAGGCGATCGCCCGCAAGGCGGGTGTCCGCACCAAGATGGCCGTCGACTCCGCGGATCCCATGGTGGACCCCGTCGGCGCCTGCGTCGGACAGCGCGGCGGCCGCGTGGAGCGCGTCGTGGCGGAGCTCAAGGGCGAGAAGGTCGATATCATCCGCTGGTCGCCCATCGAGGAGGAGTTCGTCGCCCACGCGCTGAACCCCGCCCACGTCATCAACGTCTACACGAGCACGACCCAGAAGCGCGAATGCCGCGTCGTCGTTCCGGACAACCAGCTCTCCCTGGCGATCGGTAAGGAAGGCCTGAACTCCTTCCTCGCCCACCAGCTGACCGGCTGGAAGATCGAGATCATGAGCCAGTCCCAGGCCGCCCAGCGCGACGACATGGTCGACGAGGGCATGCCCATGGTGCAGACCGGTTCCATGCGGATGGAGCACGATGAAACCGTCGGCTATCAGACCGACGACAGCGATATCAGCATCTGAAGCACTGTAGAGGGGAATGGAAGCAGCCTATGCCGCAGAAGCCGAAGAAGATTCCCATGCGCATGTGCGTGGGATGCCGGGAGATGAAGCCGAAGGGCTCGCTGATCCGGGTGGTGCGTGCGCCAAACGGGGAAGTCAGCCTGGACCCCGTCGGCAAGAAGCCCGGCCGCGGAGCGTATGTCTGCCGGGATGTCGCGTGCCTGAACCGCGCCATCCGGCAAAAACAGCTGGAACGCCAGCTGGAGACATCCCTCGGCGAGGAGACGGCCGCGCAGCTGCGTCAGATGCTGGCCGAATGCACGGCGGAGGAGGCGGATCCGGGTGGATAAAACGCTTCAGAGCCGTGTGCAGGGCCTGCTCGGACTCAGCGTCCGGGCCCGCCAGGGCACCTTCGGCGAGGACGGCTGCCTTGCGGCAATCCGCAACGGAAACTGCGCGCTGCTGGTGCTCGACGAAGGCGCGTCCGAAGCGACGCGCAAGCGTTACTCGGACAGCTGCGGGCACTACGGAGTGCCCCTGCGGTACCTGCCCGAAGGGCTGCTCAGCCAGTCAACCGGCCGGCCCGGTGTCGCGATGGCACTCAGCGCCGGCGGACTCAGTCAACAATTACTGTCACTCCTTCCGGAGGAAAATGCAACGGAAGGTTCAGAGGAGAACATCAGCGGGGGTGTGTGCGCCGAATGACGAAACAGGATCTTACCGTAGTCGCAAAGGAGCTGTCCCAGGAAACCAAAGTCTTGCTGGACCAGGCGTCCCAGTCTCAGAAGCGGGCAGGGCATCTGCTCACCGCGCTCAACAATCTGCGTCAGAGCTATGAGGAGCGCGACCGGGAAGCCGCCAGGCAGCGCAAGATGAAGGAACAGGAGCAGGCGATCACGGCGCAGTCCAGTGCCTACACGGCAGAGAGCGGTTTTTCGCACGTCAGCAAGCCTGTGGTGATCAACCCAGACGAGGCGCCCGCCGCCGAGCCTGCGCCGGCGCCGGCACCGGCTCCCGAGGCCGCCGCGCCTGCCCCGGCGCCCGTTCCCGTGGCCGCTCCGGCTCCGGAACCCGCGCCCGAACCGGCCCCTGCCCCCGTGAAGGCGGAGAAGGTCGAGGAG
>JAFWQU010000019.1 GCA_017508975.1 Clostridia bacterium
CCCACGCCGGGCTCGCCGATCAGCACCGGGTTGTTCTTCGTCTTTCGGGAGAGAATGCGGATCACGTTCCGGATCTCCCCGTCCCGGCCGATCACGGGATCGAGCTTCTGCTTGCCCGCCATCTCCACCAGGTCCGTGCCGTACTTCTTCAGCGCGTCATAGGTCTCCTCCGGGCTGTCGGAGGTCACCCGTGCGGAGCCGCGGACCTCGCTGAGGGCCTTGAGGAAGGCCTCGGGGTCATAGCGGTACTGGTCCAGCAGCGCCTTCACGCGCCGGTTCGGCTTGGCCGCGATGCCCATCCACAGGTGCTCGACGGAGATATACTCGTCCTTCATCTGCCGGCAGATCGCGTTCGCCTCGGTCAGCGCCTTGTCCAGATCGGGCGAGACATAGATCTTGTCCATCTCACGGCCGCTGCCGGTGACCCGGGGCGTACGCTCCAGCGCGTCCTGCATCGCCGCGCGCAGGCTGTCCACCGGGATACCCGCGCGGCTCAGCAGCTGTCCGACCAGGCCGTCCTCCTCGATGAGCGCCGTGATCAGGTGCTCCTCATCCGTCTGCATGTGCTGGTATTCCAGTGCGATCTGCTGTGCCCGCCGGATCGCTTCGGCGGATTTATGTGTATATTGATTCGTAGCTGCCATCTGGATCAGCCCCTTTCTGTTGCCTTTGCAAAAGTCTGACTTTCTTTGACCTTGCACCTTCATTGTACACGTTTTCCGGAGAATGTCAAGAGCTCCACCGGGAATATTTTGTGGGTTGACTCCCCTCCCCGTCTGCTTTAGAATAGAAGCAGGCTGTGCCCCTGTGCCCGGCCTTCTCGGGAGGGAGATTCTTGAAGTATCTGCGTCAGTGCCTGAAGGGCTATGGCAGGGAAACCGTCCTGGCTCCGCTGTTCAAGATGCTGGAGGCCGTTTTTGATCTGCTCGTCCCGGCGGTAATTGCCAGGCTGGTCAACGAGGGCATCGGCGATACCGGGCGGATTCTCCGGCTGGGCGGCGTCTTGGCGGCGATGGCCCTGGTAGGTCTCACCTGCGCGATCACCGCGCAGTATTTTGCGGCGCGGGCCGCCGTCGGCAGCGCGGGCCGGCTCCGGGAGCGCCTCTTCGCCCATATCCAGCGGCTGGGCTGGGGCGAGATGGACACCATGGGCACCGCCACGCTGATCACCCGCATGACCTCCGATGTCAACCAGGTGCAGAACGGCGTCAACATGTTCCTGCGCCTGTTTTTGCGCAGCCCCTTCGTGGTGGGCGGCGCGCTGGTCTGCGCATTTCTGATCGACGCGCGGATCTCCCTGATCTTCGTCGCCGCCATCGCGGGCATGGCGCTCATCGTCGTGGGCATCATGCGCATCACCTCCCCGCGCTACCGGAACATTCAGGAGCGCCTGGACCGGGTGACGCAGCTCGCCCGCGAGAACCTGACCGGCGTGCGCGTGATCCGCGCCTTCGGGATGGAGGAGCGCGAGCTGGAGCGCTTCCGCGAGGTCAACGGCCATCTCAAGAACCGCCAGCTGTCGGTGGGCCGCATATCCGCGCTGATGAACCCGCTGACCCTCGTGGTCGTCAATCTGGGCATCGTCGCCCTGCTGCGCGTCGGCGGGACCTCCGTCGATGCCGGCGGTCTCCGGGCGGGCGACGTTATCGCGCTGGTCAACTATATGAGCCAGATCCTTGTGGAGCTGGTCAAGCTGGCGAACCTGGTCGTGACCCTGAGCCGCGCGCTGGCAAGCCTGCAGCGCGTCTCCCAGGTGCTGGACACGGAGCCTGCCATGGTCTTCCCCTCTGAGACCCCCGCTCCTGCCGCGCAGGCACCCGCCGTTGCATTCAGCGGAGTGGGGCTCGCCTACCCCGGCGCACCGCTGGAGAGCCTGAGCGGGATCGATTTCGAGGCGCTCCCAGGCCAGACTGTCGGCGTGATCGGCTCCACCGGCAGCGGCAAGAGCACGCTGGTGCACCTGATCGGCCGCTTCTACGACGCCACCCAGGGCGAGGTCCGTCTCTTCGGGCAGCCTGTCCGGGCCTATCCCCGGGAGGAATTGCGCCGGACGGTCTCGATCGTGCCCCAGCGGGCGCAGCTCTTCAGCGGCACTGTCCGCTCCAATCTGCTCTGGGGGCAGGAGGACGCCTCGGACGAGGAGCTCTGGCAGGCCCTCAGGGACGCGCAGGCGGAGTCCTTTGTCGCCGGCCAGGCCCAGGGACTGGACGCCCGGGTGGAGCAGGGCGGCCGCAATTTCTCCGGCGGCCAGCGTCAGCGCCTGACCATCGCCCGCGCCCTGGTGCGGCGGCCGCGCATCCTGATTCTGGACGACAGCTCCAGCGCTCTGGACTACGCCACCGACGCCGCGCTGCGCAAATCTCTCCGCGCCCTCCCCTGGCACCCGACGGTGTTCCTGGTCAGCCAGCGCACCACCTCCCTGCGGCACGCGGACTGCATCCTTGTCCTTGAGGACGGCAGGCTGGCGGGCAAGGGCACACACGACGAGCTGATGGCCTCCTGCCCGATCTATCGGGAGATCCACGAGAGCCAGTTTCAGAAGGGGGATGCGCGCGCATGAAAGGCATGACCAAGTCGCTCGCCCGTCTCCTGCCGCGGCTCCGCCCCTACGGCGCCTGGATGGCCGCCAGCCTGCTGACCGCGGTGCTCTCCTCGGTCGCGCAGCTGCTTGTCCCGATCTACTGCGGACAGGCGATCGACGCGATGGTGGGCGCGGGGCAGGTGCTCTTCCCGGAGATTGCGAAAGCCTGCGCCGCCATCCTGACGGCCGTGGGCATCTGCGCCGCCGCCCAGTGGGTTCTGGCGGTCTGCAACAACCATGTGGCCTTCCGTGTCTCCCAGGATCTGCGCAATGAGATGATGGAGAAACTGCAGCGCCTGCCGCTCAGCTGGCTGGACGCCCACCCCATCGGAGACCTGATCAGCCGGATGACCGCCGACGTGGAGACCCTCTCCGACGGCCTGCTGATGGGCTTCACCCAGCTCTTCACCGGGCTTGTGGCCATTTTCGGCACCCTGGTCATGATGGCCCGGATGAATCTGATGGTGACCGCGGGCGTGGTGCTGCTGACGCCGCTGAGTCTCCTGACCGCGTCCTTCATCGCCCGCAAGAGCGTCCGCTGGTTCCACGCCCAGTCCGCCGCCCGGGGTGATGAGACCGCGCTGATCAACGAGCTGATTGACGGCCAGCGGGTGGTCCAGGCCTTCGGACAGGAGGAGCGGACCCAGGAGGCGTTCAGAAAGGTCAACGCGCACTTCATGGAGGCCTCCCTCAAGGCGACCTTCTTCTCCAGCCTCGTCAACCCCACGACCCGCCTGGTCAACAACCTGGTCTACGCGGCGGTGGCCGTCGCCGGGGCGATGCTCGTGCCCGGCAGCGTCACGGTCGGCCAGCTCAGCGCCTTCCTCTCCTACGCGAGCCAGTACGCGAAGCCCTTCAACGAGATCTCCGGCGTCGTCACCGAGATGCAGAACGCCCTCGCCTGCGCCGACCGGATCGATCAGATGCTCGACGAGCGGGAGCAGTCCCCCGACCCCGAGCCGGAGCAGCCGCTCGAACACGCGCAGGGGCAGATCATGCTGGACCGGGTGTCCTTCCGCTATGTGCCGGACCGGCCGCTGATCGAGGATTTCAGCCTCGAGGTGCAGCCCGGCCAGCGCATCGCCATCGTGGGCCCCACCGGCTGCGGCAAGACCACGCTGATCAACCTGCTGATGCGCTTCTACGACGTCGACAGCGGCGCGATCCGGGTGGACGGCCGGGAGATCCGGAGTCTTCCGCGGCATATGCTCCGCCGCCAGTGGGGCATGGTGCTGCAGGACACCTGGCTGCAGGGCGGCACCGTCCGGGAGAACATCGCCTTCGGGCGTCCGGACGCCACCCAGGCGGAGGTGGAGGCCGCGGCCCGCGCGGCGCACATCCACTCCTTCATCCAGCGGCTCCCCCAGGGCTATGACACCGTAATCTCCGAGAGCGGCGAGGGCATCTCCCAGGGGCAGAAACAGCTCCTGTGCATCGCCCGCGTGATGCTCTGCCTGCCGCCGATGCTGATCCTGGACGAGGCGACCTCCTCCATCGACACCCGCACGGAGATCCGGATTCAGGCGGCCTTCAGCCAGATGATGAAGAGCCGGACATCCTTCATCGTCGCCCACCGCCTCTCCACCATCCGCGAGGCGGACGTGATTCTCGTCATGCGGGACGGACACATCGTCGAGCAGGGCAGCCACGAGGCCCTGATGGAACACGGCGGTTTCTACGCCACACTCTACAACAGCCAGTTCAGCGCATCCTGAGAATGCAGGGAGGGACTTCTCTATTATGAAGCTTTTAACGATCGTCGTACCGTGCTACCAGTCCGCCGCCTACCTCTCCCGGACCGTGGAGAGCCTGCTCAAAGGCGGGGAGGCGCTGGACATTCTCCTGGTGGATGACGGCTCCACGGACGAGACCGGCGCCATCGCCGACGGCTACGCGGAAAAATACCCCCGGATGGTCCGTGTGATCCACAAGGCCAACGGGGGGCATGGTTCCGGGCTGAACTGCGGCATCGAGACCGCCCAGGGCATCTATTTCAAGGTGGTGGACTCCGACGACCGCCTGGACGAGGCCGGCCTGAAGGCGCTGCTCGAGCTGCTCGGGAAGCACGCGGAGCCCGGGAATCAGGCGGATCTGGTGATCCATGACTATTGCTATGACCGCTGGGACCAGCACGCGGTCTTCAGCATCAGCTACCACCGGGTGATGCCGGAGGGGCGGCTGTTCCGCTGGGACGACTGCCGCCGCTTCACCGCCGCGAACCAGTTCATCATCCACTGCATGGTCTACCGGACCGCCTTGCTGCGCGAGCACGGCTACCGGCTGCCCGAGCACACCTTCTACGAGGACAATCTCTACACCTACCAGCCCCTGCCCTGGACGGAGAAGCTGCTCTATCTGCACAAGACCGTCTACGGCTACAACATCGGCCGGGAGGACCAGTCCATCAACGAGAAAAACCTCATCAGGCGTCTGGGCCAGCTGAACAACATGATCACGCAGATGGCCACGTCCTGGCATCTGGCGGATCTGGAGAAAGGCTCCAAACGCCGCCGGGGGTACATGGTGCACAACGTGACCGGCCAGATCTGGTCCCTCTCCGCGCTGCACTTCATCGCCGACACGCCGGAGAGCTTGCAGATGAACAGGGAGATGTGGAACGCGATCCGCTCCTTCGACGAGCCGCTCTACCGCGCAATCTACTACAGCCCGGTGGGCATCACCACCCACCTGCCCGGCAGGCTCGGACGGTGGATCCTCGTGGGCTGCTACCGGATCGGGCACAAGCTCATGCATTTCTGAGCGAGCACGCCGCGACCCGCAGATCGATCGTGATGGCCGTCGCCGGGCGCTCCGCCAGCCGCTGCCGCTCCTCCGGGGTCAGTTCCGCGTTCATGGGCGTCATCCGCACGAAGTCCGCCCAGACCTCCGGTTGCACCGGCCGCGTCACGCAGACGCGCTCCTCCGCGAGCACCCGCGCGCGCTGTCTCAGCCAGGCGGGCACCTGGCCGTCGTCATAGGGCGGCAGGCCCCGCGCCTCCCGGATCTCCCGCAGGTAGCTGCTCCCGGGGAAAACCTTGATCAGCACCCCGTCCGGCCGCAGGACCCGCCCGAAGGACTCGTAGCTCGCGGGGGTCAGAATATCCAGCACCGCGGTCACGCTCCCCTCCGCCAGGGGCATCCGGCGCAGGTCTGCCACGCCCCACAGCGCGGGCACCTCCTGCCGCGCGGCCAGGCGGATCGCCTCCTTGCTGATATCCAGCCCGATCCCCAGCCAGCCGGGATGCCGGCGCAGCAGCCGCGCCAGGTACCAGCCCTCGCCGCAGCCCGCGTCCAGGAGCCGATGCTCCTCCCCGGGCAGGAGCCGCTCGATAGTCTCCGCCGCCGGCTCGTACCAGCCCGCTTCGAAGACCCGGCGCCGGGCCTCGAACAGTTCCGCCGTGTAGAAATCCTTCCGGGGCGCGGAGAGACAGTTCACGGTCCCCTGCCGGCTGACGTTCAGGCTGTGGCCCCGCCCGCAGGAGAGATTCTCCCCCTCGCGCGAGAGCGGCTCTCCGCAGACCGGACAGGCCAGACAGGGCCATCGCGACAGGATCTCAAACATCTGATCTCTTTTGCCGGACATAGGACTCCTTTCCGCGAAACGGCAGGATCTGGGCATCCTTTGACCGTTTCTGCAATGGACAGTTTTTCCCGCATACAGTATACTTTGGGACACAGGGCGGTGCGGAACGCCGCCCAGACGGGAGAGGAAACCAAGTATGGAATACTTTACAAGCGACTATCTGGAGGGCTGCCACCCGAAGGTGCTGGAAGCTCTGACCCGGACCAACCTCGAGCAGACCCCCGGCTACGGGCTGGACCCCCACTGCGAGGCCGCCGCGGCGATGATCCGGAAGCGTTTTCAGTGCCCGGGCGCGGCAGTTCATTTCCTGACGGGCGGCACCCAGGCCAACCTGACGGTGATCGCCTCGATCCTCCAGCCCTACGAGGGCGTGCTGTGCGCCGACACCGCGCACATCAACACCCATGAGACCGGCGCCATCGAGGCCACCGGACACAAGGTGCTGACCCTGCCCGGCCGGGACGGCATCATCCTGGGCTCGCAGGTCTCCATTGCCGCCGCGCTGCAGGGCGACTGGGAGCACACGGTGCGCCCCGGCATGGTCTACATCTCCATGTCCACCGAGCTGGGGACGATCTATGATCTCTCCACCCTGTCGGACCTGTATCACGTCTGCCAGGACAACGGCCTGTATCTCTATATCGACGGTGCGCGCCTGGGCGCCGGGCTGATGTCGCCGATCTGCGATATCCAGCCGGAGGAGCTCGCGGGCCTGTGCGACGTCTTCACCGTGGGCGGCACCAAGAACGGCGCGCTCTTCGGCGAGGCGGTCGTGATTGTCAACCCGGCGCTGCAGAAGCGCTTCCGCTATATGATGAAGCAGCGCGGCGGCCTGCTGGCCAAGGGACGGCTGCTGGGCGTGCAGTTTGAGGCGCTGATGCAGGACGACCTGTATTTCACCATCGCCAAGCACGCCGTGGACCAGGCCATGCTGATCCGGGACGCGCTGCTCGAGCAGGAGATCCCGCTGTACGTGGACGCCTCCACCAACCAGCTCTTCCCCGTCCTCACCGACGACCAGCTGGAGGCGATCGAGGAGGACTTCGTGCTGGAGACCTGGGAGCGGGTCGACGAGAAGAGCACCGCGGTGCGCATCTGCACCTCCTGGGCCACCCGCCCGGAGTCCGTGCAGCATCTGATCGAGACCATCAGGAAGCTCTGATTCCTTTCAGTTCGGAATATAACACAGCCCGGCCGGGAATTCAACCGCGCCGGGAATTTTCAATGCAGGGCTTGACATGGAGCGTCCGCTGGATTATAATGGCGCGGTGTCAAGGGAAAACCTTTGACAGTCATGGAGGCGCAGCGTGCAGGAAGAGATCACCCGGAAAGTCGAGCTGGCCTGGCTGATGGCCTTCTATGGGCCGCTGCTGACCGAGAAGCAGCGCGAGGTGCTGACCCTGCACTGCGAGGAGGACATGTCGCTGGGCGAGATCGCCGAGACCGCCGGTGTCAGCCGGCAGGCCGTGCACGAGATGATCGCCCGCGCGGCGGACCGCATGCTCGAGACGGAGCGGCGGCTCCACCTGGCGGCGCGCTTCCAGGAGATGGAGCGCGGCCTCACCCGGTGCCGGGAGCTGCTGCTGGCCGACGATCGCGCGGGTGCGCTGACTTTGCTGGATGAACTCATCCGGCTGGAGCAGGAGGAATCCAATGGCCTTTGAGGGCTTGAGCGCCAAACTGCAGGGCGCGCTTCGGAAAATGACCGGCAAGGGCAAACTGTCCGAGCAGGATGTCAAGGAGGGTATGCGGGAGGTCCGCATGGCGCTCCTGGAGGCGGACGTCAACTACGCCGTGGCCAAGGACTTCATCAAGCGGGTCACGGAGAAGTGCGTGGGCCAGGAGGTGCTGAGCTCCCTGACCCCCGGACAGCAGGTCATCAAGATCGTCAATGACGAGCTGACCGCGCTGATGGGTTCCACCATCAGCAAGCTGACCTGGTCCTCCTCCACCCCGACCATCTACATGCTCTGCGGTCTGCAGGGCGCCGGCAAGACCACCATGGCCGCGAAGCTGGCCGGATACCTGATCCGGCAGGGCAAGAAGCCCATGCTGGCCGCCTGCGATATCTACCGCCCCGCCGCCATCAAACAGCTGCAGGTCGTCGGTGAGCAGGTGGGCGCCCGGGTGTACCAGAAGGGCACCCAGGATCCCGTGAAGACCGCCAGGGAGGCGGTGGAGCAGGCCCGCTACTACGGCTGCGACGTCCTGATCATCGATACCGCCGGCCGGCTGCACATCGACACCGAGCTGATGGACGAGCTCGACCGGATCAAGACCGCCGTCAAACCGCAGGAGATCCTGCTGGTGGTCGACGCCATGACCGGTCAGGACGCCGTGAACGTGGCCTCGACCTTCAACGAGAAGCTCGCTGTGGACGGCGTGATCCTCACCAAGCTGGACGGCGATACCCGCGGCGGCGCAGCGCTCTCCGTGCGGCAGGTGACCGGCAAGCCCATCAAATTCAGCGGCATCGGCGAGAAGCTCTCCGACATCGAGCCCTTCTACCCGGACCGCATGGCCAGCCGCATTCTCGGCATGGGCGACGTTCTCTCCCTGATCGACAAAGCCCAGGAGGCCTTCAGCGAGCAGGACATGGACGCCCTGGCCAACAAGACCAAGACCGCCGAATTGACGCTCGAGGACTTCCTGCAGCAGATGCAGAGCATGAAGAAGATGGGCGGTCTGCGGTCGATGATTGACATGATCCCCGGCCTCTCCGGCAAGAACATCGATATCGATGACAACGCCATGAAGAAGCCGGAGGCCATCATCCGCTCCATGACACCCAAGGAGCGCCGCAACCCCGGCATCCTGAACGCCAGCCGCCGCAAGCGCATCGCCGCGGGCTCCGGCACCACGGTGCAGGACGTCAACCTGCTCATCCGCCAGTTCGACCAGGCCCGCCAGATGATGAAACAGATGCAGGGCATGAAGGGCGGCAAGCGCATGCGCGCCATGATGCGCAATATGGGCGGCAAGTAAGAGGTCAAGCCGTATCGCACGGTTTACCAATACAGAAGAGTATCCCAGAGAAAGAGGAGGAGTACCCCATGGTCAAGATCCGTCTGAAGAGAATGGGCATGAAGAAAAAGCCCTTCTACCGCATTGTCATCGCCGATGAGCGCAGCCCCCGCGACGGCCGTTTCATCGAGCAGATCGGCTATTACAACCCCATGGAGAAGCCCGCTGAGGTCAAGGTTGACGGCGAGCGCGCCAAGTATTGGCTTTCGACCGGTGCCCAGCCCACCGAGACGGTTCGCGTCCTGCTGAAGAAGACCGGCGTCATCGACTGATAAAGTTCGCCAGAAAGGAAGACGCCATGCAGGAACTGCTCACGTTTATGGCAGAGTCCCTGGTGGATCATCCCGAGCAGGTTCGCGTGCAGACGACGGAAGGCCCCGAGGGGGTCATTCTGGAGCTGAACGTGGCGGAGGAGGATATGGGCAAGGTGATCGGAAAGCAGGGTCGCATCGCGAAGGCGATCCGCACCGTGATCCGTGCCGCTACCCCCAAGGACAGCAACCATGTTTTTGTGGAGATTCAGCGTCCCATGGAGGACACGATGGATCCCGAGGATTCCGAATAAGAAAACCGCCCGCCGGCTCCCTGCAATGGGGCGGCGGGTGATTTTGCCAATGTGCGCAGCTCAAGAAAGGAACTGACCGATGAGCCCCGCTTCCTGGATACTCCTGGCCGTGCTGGCCGTCTGTGTGGCGCTGTCCGCCTTCTTTTCAGCGTCCGAGACGGCTTACATGGCCGTCAGCAAAATCCGTCTCAAAACCCTCAGCCAGCGCGGAAAGCGCAAGGCTGATCTGGCCCTGCGGCTGGCGGAGGAACCGGACCGGCTGCTGACCACCATCCTGGTGGGCAACAACCTGGTCAACATCACCGGCACCGCCATCGCCACCGTCCTCTTCACACTGTGGGCGGGCGACATGGGCGCCACCCTCTCCACCGTGGTGATGACGCTTGTCATCCTGCTGCTGGGCGAGGTCACCCCCAAGACGCTCGCGCGCCGCTCCCCCGAGCGGATCGCCATGGGGACCGCCGCGCCGCTGCGCATGCTGATGTGGGTTCTCCATCCGGTCAACCTGCTCTTCGCCTGCTGGCAGCGGATGGTCACCCGCATGGCCGGGCCGGAGGAAGACGAGTCCGACCTGGAGGCGGAGCTGATCACCATGGTGGACGAGGCGCAGCAGGAGGGCGACATGGATGCCCACGAGAGCAGCCTGATCCGCAGCGCCATCGAGTTCATCGACCAGGATGTCAAGAACATCATGACGCCCCGGGTGGATGTCACCGCGCTCGCGGACGACGTGAGCCTGGAGGAGGCCGCGGAGGCTTTCCGCCAGAGCGGCTACTCCCGGATGCCGGTCTACCATGAAAACCTGGACCACGTGGTGGGCATCCTCAACGAGAAGGATTTCTACGCGGGGCGCCATGCCGGCGTCACGGACATCCGGAGCATGATGGTCCCGCCGGTCTACGCGCCCGCCACCCTTCAGGTCTCCAAGCTGCTCAAGCTCTGCCAGTCCACCCGGACGCATCTGGTCGTCGTGCTGGACGAGTTCGGCGGCATGGAGGGCATTGTGACCCTCGAGGACGCCCTGGAGGAACTGGTCGGCGAGATCTACGACGAGCACGACGACATCGACGAGGAGATGACCGCCCAGGAGGACGGCAGCTGGCGCGTCCAGGGCGGCATGCAGCTGACGGAGTGTCTGGAGAAGCTGGGCAAGGCGGACCTCTACGAGGCGGATACGGTGGGCGGCTGGGTGGCCGAGATGCTCGGCCGCATCCCCGTGGTGGGCTCCTCCTTCGAGGAGGCGGGGCTGCGCTGCACCGTCACCGCCATGGACCGCCGCCGTGTCACCCTGGTGCAGATCACGCCCCTGGCTCCGGAGCACCCAACAGAAGGAGATGAACCAACATGACCAAACGTGAACACAGCCGCGAGGAGCGCAAAAAGAAGTTCGTCCGGATTATCTGCCTGGCGGTGGCTGTGGTGATGTGCGTCGGCATCATCGCCTCGGCCGTCTTCGCCCAGATCTGGTGAGCCGCGGAAACAGGCGCAGTGTCACGCCGGGAACGATACTCGCGCTGATGGCCTCGGCCATGGTTCTGGTCGCTTTTCTCGCGTTTATCCCGTTCCTGAACCGGTCGATCGATCCGCAGACGCAGCGCCAGGCGGCAGCGCTTGCCAGCCCGGCACCCGCAGCCGCAGGTTCCTCCGCCCCGCAGGCGACCGCCCGGGCCGCCGTCACCCCCGTCCCGACGCGCGCCGGCGGCAGGCTGACGCTCACGGCGGGCGGCACCGTGGCCGTGGAGACCAACGTGCGCCGCTCCGGCTACTACAGCGCCGCAAAGAAATACGACTTCGACGAGGTGTTCAGCCTGCTGCGGAGCGATCTTCAGGCGGACCTGACTCTGGTCACGCTGGAGAACCTGGTCGTGCCGAGCGCCAAGATGGACCGGCTGAATGTTCCGCCAGAGGTTCTGCGGATGCTGCGCGTGAACGGGATCCAGACCGTGGCGCTGGGCTTCCCCGGCACCTGGTCCAAGGGCACCGCCGCCGTGGTCACCACGCTGGACGCCGCGGAGGAGCAGGGTCTGCGCACCCTGGGCGCCTTCGCGGAGGAGGACGAGGCGGACCCGCTCCTGTCCATCCGCGAGATCAACGGCATCCGCGTCGCGCTGCTCCACTACACGATGACGCCCTCCAACGAGAGCAGGAAGGCGCTGAAGAAGGACGGCCGGACCCTCGTCTATCCCCTGACGGAGCAGGCGCCCGACGAGATCGCCCGGGTCCGGGAGGCCGGCGCCCAGCTGGTCGTGGTGAGCGTCCACTGGGGCAAATCCGGCGTCACCAAGCTGACCCAGGCGCAGCGCACGCTCGCGCAGCAGATGGCGGACGCGGGCGCGGACATCATTCTGGGCAGCGGCAGCCGCTGCGTACAGACCGCCGAGTGGCTGACCGGCCAGCGGAAGGACGGCTCCTCCGCCCGGGTGCTGTGCGCCTGGGGCCTGGGCTGCCTGCTCAGCGACAGCGACAAGGCGGCCAACACCGCCGGCATGCTGCTGCATATCGAGGCGGCCGTGGACGAGGAGGGCGTGCTGACCCTCGGCGAACCCGGCTACACCGCCACCTATCTGTGGCATTTCAAGCTGGACAGCGCTGACCGGTACCGGGTCATCCGCGCCACCGGCGACGGCCCGGACGGCATGACCTCCGCCGAGGAGCGCAAGCGCACGCAGGCTGCCCAGCGGGTGGCCGAGACGCTGGCGGGATCCGCGCTCCAGCTCAGGGAGGACTGAGTGTATGCTGATTCAAAACGCGAGACTCTTTGACGGGGAGCGCCTGACGGACATCACCGCGGTCCGGCTGCGGAACGGGATTGTCGAGGCTGTCGATCCCGCCCTGTCCCCCCTGCCCGGGGAGAGAGTGCTGGACCTGGCCGGCGACTGGCTGGTGCCGGGCTTTGTGGATGTGCACATCCACGCTTTCCGGGGACACGACACCATGCAGGGGGAAGAGGCCGTCCGACAGATGAGCCGGGATCTGCGCCAACTCGGCGTGGCCGCCTTCTGTCCCACCACCATGAGCGCCTCCCCGGAGGAGACCCACGCGGCGCTGGGCGGCATCCAGCGCGTTATGGAGCACCCGGAGCCTCTGGGCAGCCGGGTCATCGGCGCCCATATGGAGGCGCCCTTCCTGCAGGAGAAAAAGGCCGGCGCCCAGCGCTGCGAGTTCTTCAGGGATCCCGACTGGTCCCTGCTTCTCGATTGGACGGACGGGCACCCGGAGTGTGTCCGGCTGATCACGGTCGCCCCCGAGCGCGCGGGCAGCGAGGCCTTCATCCGGCAGGCCGCGGCCGCGGGCATCCATGTATCGATCGGCCACACGGACGCGGACGCCGCGGCGGCGCACCGCGCGGCGGACT
Organism: Clostridia bacterium; assembly: GCA_017508975.1. Lineage (GTDB taxonomy): Bacteria > Bacillota > Clostridia > Christensenellales > Aristaeellaceae > RUG11272. The sequence goes on from JAFWQU010000019.1 coordinate 13,109, forward strand.
GGGGCGCGGACCACGTGACGCACACCTTCAATGCCCAGCCTCCGCTGCACCACCGCAAGCCCGGCACCGTGGGCGCGGCGCTGACGGACGACCGGCTGTGGTGCGAGGGCATCTTCGACGGGATCCACCTCGACTGGGACATCGTGCGCCTGCTGGTGCGCTGCAAGGGAGCCGCCCGCGCGGTGGCCATCACCGACGCGATGGAGGCCGCCGGCATGCCGGACGGGCTGTATCACCTGGGCGGACAGGAGGTCCGGGTGCAGGAGGGCGCGGCCCGGCTCGCGGACGGCACCCTCGCCGGATCGGTGCTCACCCTGGGCCGCGCGCTGGAGAATCTGATCCACAAGGCTGGGATCGACCCCGAGACAGCCTGCGCACTGTGCACCTCCACCCCCGCCGATTCCGTGGGAGAGCCGCTGCTGGGCAGGATCAAGCCCGGCGCCCCGGCGGTGATGACCCGCTGGAGTCCGGACTGGCATCTGATCGAAACGGTAACGGATGACTGATACTGATCTCAGTCTCGTTTGCTAAATGTCAACAGGAAGATTTCGCGCCTGCGGGCGCGACCAGGGCTTTCCGATCGCCCTGGACCTTCGGATACGTACTGTTTACCAAATTTGTTGTTTTCCCGAAAACAGTATGACCGTACGCAAAAAGGACATTCCCATCTCCGGTTCAGGGCGGTGGGAATGTCCTTTTTCTTTGAGAATTACGCGATCTCCAGCGCGAGCACCATCATCTGTGTGAAGGTCAGCTGCCGTTCCTCGGCGCCGAGGCTCTCGCCGGTGGTCGGGTTGTCGGAGATCGTGCAGATCGAGAGCGCGTTCTTGCCGGCCTGCGCGGCGGTGAGGTACAGGCCCGCGGCCTCCATCTCCACCGCCAGCACGCCCAGCTCCTTGAGCTTGTTGGCCGCGCCGCTGATGTCATAGTAGGTGTCCGAGGAGTAGATCGCGCCCGGAACCGCGTGGATGTTCAGCCGCTCCGCCGCCGCCATGGCGTCCGAGAGCAGTTTCCAGGAGCAGCAGGGAGCCAGATGGCCCTGGAAGCCGAACTGGGCGCCGTAGTTGGAGTTGGTGTAGGCGCTCATGCCGATCACGACATCCCGCACCTTCAGGCTCTGGTTCAGCATGCCTGCGGTGCCCACGCGGATGATGTTCTCCACGCCGTACTCGTGGAAGAGCTCATAGGAGTAGATGCCGATGGAGGGGATGCCCATGCCGCTGGCCATCACCGAGACAGGCTTTCCCTTATACAGGCCGGTATAGCCCTGCACGCCGCGGGTGTTGTTCACCAGGCGCGCGTTCTCAAGGAAATTATCCGCGATGAATTTGGAGCGCAGCGGGTCGCCCGGCATCAGCACGGTCGGCGCGAAATCCCCCTCTTTGGCGGTAATATGCGGGGTGGGTACAGACATGAAACACACTCCTTTCAAGGTCAGTCAGCGATTTGTCGATGAGATCATCCTACCACAATTCACTCCGTTGCGCAAGTGCCCAGCAGGAACGCGCAGCCGTCCAGCTCCCGCAGCCCCGTGAGGATCAGCTCCCCGCCGCAGACCGACGTGCGGATCCCCTCCCGAGCGCAGCACGCCAGCAGCCGCTGTTTCCCGCGCAGCGGAATCCGCACCGTGTCCGGCGCGCCGTGGAAGCTGTGGACGACCGCGAGATCCGCCTCACGGCCCTCCCGGAGAATCGCCTGCCAGCCGTGCGGGTGCCGCCAGGAGGTCGGCGGGACGCCGTGCCAGAAGCTCTCCCCCTCGCGGATCACCGGCACGGCCTCGTGATAGAAGGCGATCGCCCTGCGGATGATCTCCCGCTGCGCCCCGGTAAAGGAGAGCACGTCCCCGGAGAGGCACAGCCGCCCGAGCAGTCCGGCAGTCAGCTTGTAGTAGAGCTCCTGTTCGCTGTGCTCCGTGTGCAGCACCGCCCAGATCTGGCTTTGCCGGGGCAGGATCATCCGGTGCATGTTGCTGGCGATCACCGGAATCTCCTCGCACTCGTGCGCGTCGGAGAAGGAAGCCATCGAGGACAGGCGCATGAAGGACGGCACAATCCGGTGTCCGCCCGAGGCGCAGACCTCGATCACCGTGTCCGGCAGCTCCTCCCGCAGCCGGCGGTAGAAGGCCTGCACCGCCTCCACCTGCTGCCGCAGCGCCTCCCCCAGCGACTCCGCGCCGTCCGCGCCCATGCCGATGTTGTCGTTGTAGTCGAATTTGACGTAGGGGATCCGGTACCGCGCGAGGAATCCGATGACCCGCTCGTGCAGATACGCCGTGACCTCCGGGTTGCGGAAGTCCAGGAAGCGCCGCTCCCCCACGGTCAGCGGCACGCCGTCGCGCTGCAGCATCCAGTCCGTCCGGTCGAACAGCGGACTGCAGCAGCCCACCGACTCCATCTCAAACCAGATGCCCGGCAGCATCCCCGCCTCGCGGATCCGGTCCAGCGTGCGCTCCAGGCCGCTTGGGAACAGGAAGGGCGAGACCTGCCAGGCGCCGGTGGTGTTCCACCAGGCCTCGTCCTCCCGCTGCAGGTACCAGCCGCAGTCGATCACGAAGTACTTCAGCCCCAGATCCCGCACCCGGTCGACGATCCGGCCGATCCCCCGCTCGTCCGGCCGTCCCCAGCTGGTGCAGTACTCGTTGAAGAGCACCGGGAGCTCCGCCTCGCTCGCGGGGGGATCCAGCCGTTCGGCGGTCCAGTCCGTGAGCCGCTGTGCAGCGCGGTCCACTGTCCCGCGGCAGACCGTGAGGATCGCCTCCGGGCTCCGGAAGGTCTCCCCCGGCCGGACGTCGCGCATCCAATGCCCGAACTCCCGGTCCGCCAGACCGCCTGAGATCGCCAGCCCGTTGTCGAAGCGGCCGACCTCCATCTGCCAGGAGGAGGCGTGCGTCAGCTCCGCCGCCCAGACCACTCCGAAGCGGGTGTCCTCCACCGCCGCGAAGGGGAACCAGCCGCGGTTGGGCATGCTTCCCACCTGTCCCCAGCGCTCGAATACCGCGCTCTGGGGCAGCCAGGCCCGCTCCAGGTGCGCGTCCTCAATGCTCATGCGCTCCACGCGCCCCTCCTGCGCCCAGCTCGAGCGGATCCGGGTCAGCGCGAGCGTGTCCGGCGCGTCGTCCGCGGCGAAGGGTGTGAGCCCGCCGAGGTTCACGCTCGAGAGCAGCTCCAGCCGCACGGGCTCCGCGCCCCGGTTCTCCAGCTCTGTCCAGACGGAGACGCAGAGGGAGCCGCGCCTCCATTGCAGACGGTGCGTCCAGCGCAGCGCCCGGGCCTCGTCCCGGAATACCGTCGTCCCGGTCACGGCTTCCGGCACCTCCTCCAGCGCGCACGATTCCAGTGCCATCCGGCGGACCGTCTCCCCGGCGCGCATCGTCCGTCCCTGCGCGTAGCCGCCGGCATACGCGTCCCCGACGAGCTTTGCCTGGATCAGCGGCTCCACCGCGCAGTCCTTCTCCACCGTCCGCTCCGCCAGCGCCCGGGGGACCAGCTGCATCCCCACGGTTCCCCGCTCCGTATCCTGCTCATAGCGCAGGAGCATATCCCCCAGGATCGCCTCCCGCAGCACCTTTTTTCCGCCCATATCCGACCTCCGTGCGTTTTCTTTTTGGAATTGCACACGCGGGACGGTTTTCCTGCCTTGCCCGGGAGATTTTTCATTGCAAGAAAGCGCCGGATCGTGTATACTGTCAGAAAGAAAAACACGGAGAGGAGCGCCTGTCGGTGTCAGAACAGAAACCTTCGGGAGGCGTCTTTACCCGATTTCAGATTCTTCTCGCCCGGCTGGGGAAGCATCCGCAGGGAGCCCTGTGGGACAAGTGGGTGGAGGCCACCCACAGCATCCTGCCCATCGCGGGTGTGGTCATCGTGCTGTGCTTCCTGGCGGTCCCGCTGCCGGTGGACGCGCTGGGCGGCTTTGTGCTGGCCACGGCGCTGCTGATCTTCGGAATGGGATTTTTCAACCTGGGCACCGAGCTGGCCATGACCCCCATCGGCGAGGGCGTCGGCAAGGCGATCACGCGCTCGAAGAATATCAAGCTGCTGCTGATCACCGGTTTTCTCGTAGGCACCCTGGTGACGATCGCGGAGCCGGATCTCACGGTTCTCGCCACCCAGGTGGACGCGATCCCCAACTGGACGATGATTCTTTGCGTGGCCCTGGGGGTCGGCATCTTTCTGTCGCTCGCCCTCGCCCGCATTCTCTTTAGAGTCAAGCTCTGGATCCTGCTGATCGGCTCCTACGGGCTGGTCTTCCTGCTGGCGCTGTTCGTGCCGCGCAGCTTTCTCTCGGTGGCTTTCGACTCCGGCGGCGTCACCACCGGTCCGATGACAGTCCCCTTCATTCTGGGTCTCGGCGCGGGCGTGGCCGCCAACCGCGGCGACAAAGGCGCCCAGGCGGACTCCTTCGGCCTGGTCTCCCTGGCGAGCGTCGGTCCGATTCTGGCGGTCATGCTGCTGGGCATTCTCTTCTCCGCCGAGGACAGCGAGGCCACCGTCATCGCCCTGACCGAGGCCGCGAACTCCATGCTGCTCTTCCGCGCCTTCACCGCCCGCACGCCGGAGTTCCTGATCGAGGTGGTCAAGTCCCTCGCGCCGGTGCTGGCCTTCTTCCTGGTCTTTCAGTTCATCAGCCTGCACATCAAGGGCATGACCCTGCGGCACATCATCGTCGGCCTGTTCTACACCTACTTCGGACTGGTGATCTTCCTGCTCGGCGTCAATGTCGGCTTCATGCCGGTGGGCAACTTTCTGGGCGGCGCGCTGGGACACTCCTCCCACCGCTGGCTGCTGATTCCGCTGGGGATGCTGCTGGGCTGGTTCACGGTAAGCGCCGAGCCGGCCGTACAGGTGCTCACCAGCCAGGTTTATGAGATGACCGCCGGCGCGGTACCGAAGAAGGCGCTGTCCCTCTCCCTCTCGGCGGGCGTCTCCGTCGCGGTGGGGCTGAGCATGCTGCGCGTGCTGACCGGCATCTCGATCCTGACAATTCTCGTGCCCGGCTACGCGCTGGCGCTGCTCCTGATGATCTTCTCCCCGCCGATGTTCACCGCCATCGCCTTCGACTCCGGCGGTGTCGCCTCCGGACCGATGACCGCCACCTTCCTGCTGCCCCTCGCGCTGGGCGCCTGCCAGGCCGTGGGCGGCGACATCGCGCAGGACGCCTTCGGCGTGGTGGCGCTGGTCGCCATGACCCCGCTGATCGCCATCCAGCTGCTGGGCATCCTCTACGGCACCCGGCAGCGCGGCGCCAGCGTCGGCGTGTCCGAGGAGCGCGAGGAGATCATTGAGCTGTAAACGAAGGGAGGCGATCGCGTGAACAAGCTGTCCATGTTTACCCTGATTGTCCCCCGGGAGGCGGGGGACACCTGGCAGGGCTTTCTGCGGGGGCTCGGGCTTTCGACGATGTACTCGTTCCCCTGCCAGGGCACCGCGGGCAAGGGCCTGCTCGAGCGGCTCGGGCTCTCCTCCAGCGAGAAAACCCTCCTCTGCGCGGCGACTCCCCGCAGGCAGATTCCCCGGATTCTGCGGCGCTGCGTCAGCGATATGGGCCTGAATATGCCCGGCACCGGGGTCGCCCTGTCGGTCCCCTTCGAGTCCGCCGGCGGCAGAAGCAGTCTGAACACCCTCCTGGGCGGCCAGGCATTTGATCCGGAAGAGGTGAGTGAGATGGCTCCCACGGAATACCCCTACTCCCTGATCGTGGCGATCGTCATGCACGATCAGTCCGACAGCGTCATGGACGCCGCGCGCAGCGCCGGGGCTCAGGGCGGCACGATCGTGCACGCGAAGGGCACCGCCGGCGAGACCGCGCAGAACTTTCTCGGGCTCGCCCTGGCCGCGGAGAAGGAGATGGTCCTGATCCTCGCCGCCCAGCAGACCCGGCGGGACATCATGCGGGCCATCATGGACAAGGCCGGCGCCCAGTCCGACGCCCACACGGTCCTCTTCAGCCTGCCCGTGGAGGACATCGCAGGCCTGCGGAGCATCATGCCCGACGAGGACGAAAACTGATACTAATCTCAGTTTAGAATGCTTATTTTCAACAGAGAGGTTTCGCGGCCTGCAGGCCGCGACCAGGGCTTTCCGATCGCCCTGGACCTTCGGATGCATGCTGTTGCTTGATTTGCAGCTTTTACTTGAGAGCAGTACGAATAATCCTTCACGCAAAATCAGCGCAAGCCGCCAATCCGCTTGACGAAACGGCCGCTTGCGTGTAAAATGGAACCAAATTTGAACGGGAGGAATGTATCATGCTTTACGAGAACAAGATCTGGGTAGGCACCGGCTCCCAGCCCGTCTGCCTGCTGCCCGAGATGGCCAACCGCCACGGCCTGATCGCGGGCGCCACCGGCACCGGCAAGACCGTCTCCCTGAAGGTCCTGGCCGAGGGCTTCTCCGCCATGGGCGTGCCCGTGTTCCTCAGCGACGTGAAGGGCGACCTGGCCGGCATGGTCAAGCCCGGCGAGCACTCCGAGAAGATCGCCGACCGCCTGGCGCAGTGCGGCGTCCCGACCTTCTCCTACCGGACCTTCCCCACCGTGTTCTGGGATGTCTACGGCGAGCAGGGCCATCCGGTCCGCGCCACCGTCAGCGAGATGGGTCCGCTGCTGCTCTCCCGGATGCTGGGTCTCAACGATACCCAGGCCGGCGTGCTCAACATCTGCTTCCGCGTCGCGGACGACGAGGGCATGCTCCTGCTCGACATCAAGGACCTGAAGGCAATGCTCGCCTATGTCGGCGAGAACGCCCGCAACTATACGCTGCGCTACGGCAACGTCTCCTCCGCCTCCATCGGCGCGATCCAGCGCGCGGTGGCCGTGCTGGAGGACCAGGGCGGCAACCAGTTCTTCGGCGAGCCCGCGCTGAACATCGCGGACTGGCTGACGCTGGACGAGGAGGGCATGGGCACGATCAACGTGCTGGCCTGCGACAAGCTCTTCCGCAACCCGACCATGTACTCCACCTTCCTGCTCTGGATGCTCTCCGAGCTCTATGAGCTGCTGCCCGAGCAGGGCGATATGGACAAGCCGCGCATCGTCTTCTTCTTCGACGAGGCACACCTGCTCTTCGACAACTGCAGCAAGTCCCTGCTGGAGAAGATCGAGCAGGTCGTGCGGCTGATCCGCTCCAAGGGCGTGGGTGTCTATTTCATCACCCAGAACCCCTCCGATATCCCGATGACCATTCTGGGCCAGCTGGGCAACCGCATTCAGCACGCCCTGCGCGCCTACACGCCCCTCGACCAGAAGGCCGTGAAGGTGGCGGCGCAGACCTTCCGGGTGAACCCCGCCTTCGACACCGAGGAGGCCATCACCACCCTGAAGACCGGCGAAGCCCTGGTCTCCTTCCTGGATCCCAGCGGCGCGCCCTGCGTCGTCGACAAAGCCACGATCCTGCCGCCGCAGAGCTCCATGAATGCCATCACGCCGGAGCTGCGCCGCGCCTGCATCGAGACCAGCCCCATGGCCGGCGTCTACGACGAGCCGATCGACCGGGAGAGCGCCTATGAGATCCTGGCCGGGCTTTTCGAGCAGAACGCCGCGGCGCCCGTGCAGGCGCAGAAGCCGGCCGTCCCGCAGATGGAGCCTGTCTATCCGCAGTACAATGAGCCGTCGCCCATCCCGCAGATCCAGATGCCCGCGCCCCAGGCGCAGCCTGAGTTTGTCAAGCCCCAGGGCTTCATGGTCTACGACGCCGCCACCGGCCAGTATGTGCAGAAGCCCCTGGACACCATGACGCCCATCCCCGCGCCTGCCGCTCCCGCGGCGCCTGCCGTGCCGGAGGTGCCCGAACCCGCTCCCGCGCAGCCGACCGTCCAGATGCCCGTCATGATCTTCGACGCCGCCACCGGCCAGTATGTGCAGAAGATGATGACCATGCAGTACGATCCGGCGACCGGCGCCTACACCCCGGTCCAGCCGCAGCAGGCCGCCCCGGTCGATCCCAAGGCCGCCGAGAAGGCCGCCAAGGAAGCCGAGGCCCAGCGCAAGGCCGCGGAGAAGGCCGAGAAGGAGCGCATCGCCGAGGAACGCCGCAAGAAGGCCGAGGAGCTGCGGGACGAGCGTGCCGAGCGCGCCCGGAAGAACGATTCCGTCCTGGGCCGCATCAAGAACACGGCTATCTCCACCGCCACCCGGCAGGTCACCACGCAGATCACCCGCGGTCTGCTCGGCTCCCTCACGGGTCTGTTCGGCGGCAAGAAATAATCCCATTCTGCAAGGAGTTCCGGCGGGAGACGTGTCCTGCGTCAACAGGCGCGTCTCCCGCGTCCTGTTTTGATGAGCAAGTCCGCTATGGGCCGCGCGATGTGCGCCGCGGCCGCCCTGATCTGGGGCATCGCCTTCGTGGTGATGAAGACCGCGCTGGACAGCGTCCCGGTCTTCTGGCTTCTGGCCATCCGCTTTCTGTGCGGCGGCGCGCTGGTCACCCTGCTGTTCCGGAAAAAACTGCCGCTCCTGCGCGGAAAAACGCTGCTGCACGGGCTCCTGACCGGCGCGGTGCTGATGGCCGCCTACGCCGTGCAGACCTTCGGGCTGAAGGAGACCTCCCCCGGCAAGAACGCCTTTCTCACCACCGTCTACTGTGTGCTGGTCCCCTTCGCGGACTGGATCTGGACGCGCCGCCGGCCCGGACGCCGGACCTTCCTGGCCGCGGTCCTGTGCCTCGGCGGCATCGGCCTGATCTCGCTGAGCGACGGACTCTCCGTCGAGCGCGGGGACGGGCTGAGCCTCCTGTGCGGCGTGCTCTTCGCGGTGCAGGTGGAGCTGCTCGGGCGCTACGGACAGGAGGATGATCCCATCGCCCTGGCGATCCTGCAGCTTCTGACGACCGGCGTGCTGTCTCTGGGTCTCGCGCTCCTCACCGAGGCGCCGCCCCAGGCCATCCAGCAGCACGCCTGGCTGGAGCTCGCCTACCTGGTCTTCCTGAGCACCGCGCTGACCATGGTGCTGCAGACGGTCGGCCAGAGCATGACGACCCCCGCCTCAGCCGCGGTGCTGCTGAGTCTCGAGAGTGTCTGGGGCGTCCTGGCCTCCATTGTGCTCTACGGGGAGCAGGTCTCCCCGCGCGTGGCCATCGGGTTTGCCGTGGTGTTCATCGCGGTGCTGCTGGCCTCTCTCCCCGAATCGACTTCATTGTTTGGAGGAAAAACATGGACATTGAGAAGATCCTGTCGCAAATGACGCTGGAGCAGAAGGCCGCGCTCTGCCAGGGCGCGGATTTCTGGCACCTGGTCGGCTTCCCGGAATTGGAGATTCCGTCGGTCATGGTCTCCGACGGCCCTCACGGTCTGCGCAAGCAGGATGACCGGGCGGACAACCTGGGCGTGAACGACTCCATCAAGGCCGTCTGCTTCCCCACCGCCGCGGGTACCGCCGCCTCCTTTGACCGGAATCTGCTGTACTCGCTGGGCGAGGCGATCGGCCAGAGCGCGCAGGCGGAGAAGCTCGCCGTGGTGCTGGGTCCCGCCGCAAACATCAAGCGCAGCCCGCTGTGCGGCCGCAATTTCGAGTACTTCTCCGAGGATCCCTACCTCTCCGCGCAGACGGCCGCCGCGTTCATCCGGGGCGTGCAGTCCCAGGGCGTCGGCACCTCGCTGAAGCACTTCGCCGCCAACAACCAGGAGACCCGCCGCATGAGCGTCTCCGAGGAGGTCCGCGAGCGCGCGTTGCGGGAGATCTATCTCGCCTCCTTCGAGGGCGCCGTCAAGGAGGGCCGCCCCTGGACCGTAATGTGCGCCTACAACAAGCTCTACGGCATCTATTGCAGCGAGAACCCCTGGCTGCTCAACGAGCTTCTGCGGGACGAGTGGGGCTTCGACGGGATCACCATGACCGACTGGGGCGCCTGCAACGACCATGTGGCGGGCATCGCCGCCGGCATGGATCTGGAGATGCCGCGCTCGAACGATTACGACGACCAGGCGGTCGTCCGCGCCGTCCAGGACGGCACGCTTCCGGAGGAGGTGCTGAACCAAACGGTCCGCCGTCTGCTGACCCTGATCGACAAGGCCCAGAGCCGCGCTCATCAGCCGGACGACTTCGACTGGGGCGTGCAGCACCACGTCGCCCGCAAGATCGCCCGCGAGGCGATGGTCCTGCTCAAGAACGACGGGAATCTGCTGCCCATCCGCGGCAACCAGAAGGTCGCCTTCATCGGCGGCTTCGCGGAGAAGCCCCGCTTCCAGGGCGGCGGCTCCAGCCACATCAACTGCACGGAGGTGCTCTCCGCGCTGGAGGCGGTCCGCTCCGTGAGCCCCGTCACCTACGCCCAGGGTTTTGAGCCCGACGCGGTGGAGGCGGACGAGGAGAAGCTGGCCGAGGCTGTGCGCGCTGCCAAGGAGGCGGACATCGCAGTGCTCTTCCTGGGTCTGCCGGAGTCCATCGAGTCCGAGGGCTACGACCGCCGGGACATGAAGCTGCCCGAGGTTCAGAACCGCCTGGTGGAGGAGGTTCTCGCCGTGCAGAAAAAGGTCGCAGTCGTGCTGCACAACGGCGCGCCGGTGGAACTGCCCTGGGCGGACCAGGTGCCTGCGATTCTGGAGGCCTATCTGGGCGGCCAGGCCTGCGGCGGCGCGGTGGTCGACCTGCTCTTCGGCGCGGTGTCCCCCTGCGGCAAGCTGGCGGAGACCTTCCCGCTCCGCTATGAGGACACCCCCGCCTTCCTGGACTTCCCCGGCACCGGCGACCGCGTGGTCTACGGCGAGGGGATCTATGTGGGCTACCGCTGGTATGACAAGCGGAAGATGGCCGTGCGCTTCCCCTTCGGACACGGTCTGACCTACACGACCTTCGAGTACAGCAATCTGCGGCTCTCTGTGGACAATTTCGTCGGCGTCCCGGTCACCGCGTCTGTCGACGTGACCAACACCGGCGATTTCCCGGCCAAGGAGATTGTGCAGTTCTACGTCCGCTCCGACCATGACGGCGTGGACCGCCCGGTCCGGGAGCTGAAGGGCTACGGCAAGATCGCCCTAGCGCCCGGTGAGACCGGCACGGTCACCGTGACGCTGGACCGCCGCGCCTTCGCCTACTGGGAGGAGCGCACCCACACCTGGCGCGTGGAGCCCGGCCGCTACCAGATCGAGGCCGCCGCCTCCAGCCGCGACATCCGGCTGAGCGTCCCGATCGACGCTGTGGGCGAGCCCCTGGTGATCCCGGTCACCGGCGACACCACCGTGGGTGATATCCTCACAATCCCCGGCGCGATGGACCGCTTCGCGAGCATTCTGCGTCCGGCCAAGATCGAAGAGGACAAATCCGAGGCCGCCAGTGAGGCGGTCACCGCCGAGATGGCCGCGGCCATGATGCGGGATATGCCGCTGCACGCGGTCCGCTCCTTCGGCAGCCATCTGAGTCCCGAGGAGATCGATCAGCTCGTCGCCGACCTCAACGAGCTTCAGGGACTGTAATTCTCAAACAAACATACGGCCTTCAGACTTCGACGCCTGAAGGCCGCTTTTTACTGTTTTCCTTTCAGAGAATGGGTATTCACGCAAGGGGATTTCGCGGCCTGCGGGCCGCGACCAGGGCTTTCCGATCGCCCTGGACCTTCGGCAGCATCCTCTTTTGGAGGTTTGGGGAAAGCAGAGACGGCCCCTCCGCCCTTCGGGCACCTCCCCAGCAATGGCGGGTATCCGTAAACCAGTAATGGAACAAAAACAGAGAAGGCATCTGCGGACAGGATTGGTCATCCCTGTGCAGATGCCGTTTTTTGCGCTATGGAGGCTGCCGGCTGGGTGCAGGATCTTTACAGGCTCTGTGCCTCCGAGGGCCGGGTGAGCGTAGTCTGGTAGACCTCGCCGTTGCGAAGGAAGAGCACGGTCACCGTGTCGCCCTCGGCGATGGAAGCCTTCGCGCGGTCGAGGGAGGAGTTGCCCAGGATCGGGGTCTCGCCAATCGCCAGCAGCACGTCGCCCGCGGCCAGGCCGGCAGCGTCCATCGGGGAGCCGGGCGTCAGCTTGGTCACCAGCAGGCCCTCGCGCAGGCTGTAGCTCTCCGCGACCTCCGGGTCCACCCGCACGCCGGTGACGCCCAGCGTCCAGGCCTCCGCCAGCCGCTTCTCCGTCTCCGTCAGCGGTGTCACGATGGCGTCGATATACTCCTTGTCCTTGCCCACGCCCTTGCCGAACGCGTACCAGCGCCGCTGATCG
>JAFWQU010000001.1 GCA_017508975.1 Clostridia bacterium
GGCGCCGGGGCCGAAGCGCGGCGCGGGCCGGGGTGCGACGGGCGCCTGGGCGGGCCGGGGCTGCGGTGGCGCAGCCTGATAAGTGCGGCTCAGGGAGCCGGTATAACGGTTGGAAGGATTCCGCCAGGCGGAGCGGAAGGCAGGCTGGGACTCGGGGGCAGGCTTCGGGGCTTCCTCGGGGATCGCGGGGGCGGTCTTCGGAGCCTCCTCCGGCGCCGCGGGCGCGGAGCTCGCGGTCTCCTGCGGCTCGGCCTCCTCCAGCTTCTGGATAATGTCAGATTTATTAAGCCCGGCGCCCAGGGTTACCCCGTGCTCCTTGGCATATTTGCGCAGTTCCACCACCGTCATGGCGCTGAAATCGGTTGTAGACAATGAAGACCCTCCTCTGACGGAATGTATGCATTGAAAACAAGGCGTAAAACGCTGATTAAATTATAGCAGATCCTTTTTGAGAAAGCAAGGGCCCCGGTTGCGCAGAAAATGCTTTTCATGGTATAATCCCCGTGCAGATCCAATCGAGGGGGAAGAGGCATGAAACTTGCGCTCATCGGACAGGACATCCCGGAATTGCTGGCCTCCATGCTGGCGGATCTCTGCTTTGCCCACAAGGCGGACGCGGAGGTTTGGATCCTGGAGAAAAACGAGGCGATGCGGGAATTGCTCGCGCGCTACGGCAGGGCGGTCACGGACAAGGCGGGCTGCGGCCGGGTGGAGCTCAGCGCGAACCGGGAGGAAGTCCTGCGGGACGCGGACTGCGTGATCTATGCCGGGGATCTCATGGCCTCAAGCCGCTTCCGCATGGACCAGGAGGCGCTCTCCCCGCCGGAGGACGCGGCCCAGGAGGCGGGCCTGCGGGATCAGGCGCGCCCACTGGGCGGGATCGGCGGCCTGATGCACACGCTCCGGCAGGGCGAGGTGATTGCCGAGCTCTGCGAGGAGATGCGGGGGTGCTGCCCGGACGCGCTGGTGATTACGCTGGGCGCGCCCGTGGGGCGGACGGTCTCGCTGTTTGAGCGGGGCGGCTTCCGCGCGGCAGGTCTGACTCGCGGCTGGCGGAAAGGCCCGGGCGGACTGGAGTGGATCGCGAAGAAACTGCGCGTCAAGCCCGAGCATCTGGAGGTTCAGGCGGCGGGCGTGCCGTATTTCTGCTTTTTCACGGAGCTGCGCGACCGGCGCACCGGGCGGAATCTGCTGCCGGCGGTCTGGGGCATGGCCGCGTCCGGGGAGCTGGGGCGCCTGGCCCGGCGCTGGCTGGATACGCTGGAGGCGGTGCCGGTGGGCAATCTGCCGGAGCACGCCTCCCTGATGGCGGCGCAGGAGGACTATGTCCCGGACCCCAACCCGGTGCTGTCGGAGCCGGTGGAGCTGCGCAAGGAGCGCATCCTGCGCATGAACACGGTGGGCGAGAAGGGACTGGCGGACCCAGAGGGACAGGTGGCGCAGCTGCGGCTATTGACCCGCGCGCCCTCGGTGCGGCCCGTGCAGCTGGCGCTGGCGCTCCTGCAGGGGCGGGATCTGGAGGCCGACGCGGTGGTGCGGCGCAACGGCAGGGCGATCGTGAACCTGCCCCCGGAGGCCATCGTGGAGGCCCCGCTGTACCTGAAAAACGGCGTAGAGATTCCGCCGGAGCTGACGCTGCCGGGGGCTCTCGCGGACTGCTGCACGGAGATCGACGAGGCCGCCCGCCTGGCGGCGCAGGCCGCGCTGGGCGACCGCACCGCGCTGCGGGAATGCCTGGAGACAGACCCCGCGCTGGACGGCCTGGACCGCCTGTATGTGCAGGACCTGGTGGACCGGATGATTCAGCTCCACAGCGATATCCTGACCCGGTGGGGGGATGACTTTGAGGAGGACCTGTAATGTTTCTGTGTGACAGCTGGGAAGACTACGAGGTGCTGGACACTGGGGGCGGCGAGAAGCTGGAGCGCTGGGGCGATGTGATCCTGTGCCGGCCGGACCCGCAGACGATCTGGCCCCGGCAGGACGGCGCGCTGTGGGGAAAGGCCCAGGCGGTCTACCACCGCTCGGAGCGCGGCGGCGGAAACTGGGAGTTCCGGGCGAAGCTGCCGGAGAAATGGATGGTGCGGCACGGCGAGCTGAAGTTCTGGGTGCGGCCCACGGGCTTCAAGCACACGGGCCTCTTCCCGGAGCAGGCGGCGAACTGGCTGTGGATGGCGGATCTGATCCGCCGGCGGGGCTCCGCGCGGGTGCTGAACCTCTTCGGCTACACGGGCGGCGCGACGCTGGCCTGCGCGGCGGCGGGCGCACATGTGACGCATGTGGACGCGGCCAAGGGCATGGTGCTCTGGGCGAAGGAGAACCGGGAGCTCTCCGGACTGCCGGAGGAGCGCTTCCGCTTTATCGTGGAGGACGCGCTACGCTTTGTGCAGCGGGAGATCCGCCGGGGCAGCCGCTACGACGGCGTCCTGATGGACCCGCCCAGCTACGGCCGGGGCCCCAACGGGGAGGTCTGGAAACTGGAGAACGAGCTGTTCGGCCTGGTGGAGACCTGCGCGCAGGTGCTCTCCAACGAGCCGCTGTTCTTTCTGATCAACAGCTACACCACGGGCTTTCAGGCCAGCGTGCTGAGCAATCTGCTGGGCCGCTGCGTGGCCGCGGAGCACGGCGGCAGCGTGGACGCGCAGGAGCTGTGCCTGCCGGTGACCGCGGGCGGCGTGCTGCCCTGCGGCGCCAGCGGGAGGTGGCGCTGTGACTGAGTGGATGGGCGTGCGGATCCTCTATGAGGACAACCACGTGATCGTGGCGTGCAAGCCGCCGAACATGCTCTCCCAGGCGGACCGCAGCGGCGACGGGGACATCCTGTCCGCCCTGAAGGAGTATATCCGGGAGACGAAGAAAAAGCCCGGTGAGGCGTACCTCGGCCTGGTGCACCGCCTGGACCGGCCGGTGGGCGGGCTGATGGTCTTTGCCCGGACAAGCAAGGCGGCGGCCCGGCTCTCCGCGCAATTGCAGAAGCACGACATCGGCCGGGAATACCTCTGCGTCTGCGAGGGCGAGGTTCCCGCGCAGATGGATCTGACCGACTGGCTGCTGAAGGACAAGCAGAAGAACCATGTCTCGGCGGTGCCGGAGGGCACGCCCGGGGCGCAGAAGGCGATTCTCCACGCGACCCCCCTGCACTCGGCGGACGGCCTGACCCTCTGCGCGGTGCGCCTGCAGACCGGCCGCAACCACCAGATCCGCGTCCAGATGGCGCACGCGGGGCACCCCCTCTGGGGCGACAACCGCTACGGCCGCGGCAAGCCCGGCCAGCAGATCGCCCTGTGGGGCTACCGGCTGACCTTCGAGCATCCGGTCACGCACGAGATCATGCAGTTTGAGCAAAAACCCACCGGCGGCATCTGGGAACAGATGCAGGTCCGGCAGTAAGGAAGAAGAATATGCAAAAGCCATTTTCCTACGAACTCCTCCACGTCTGCAAACAGTCCGGCGCGCGGCTGGGCGTGCTGCACACGCCCCACGGGGACATCCCGACGCCGATCTACATGCCGGTGGGCACGGCGGCCTGCGTGAAGGCGATGACGCCCCGGGAGATGGAGGAGATCGGGACGAAAATCCTGCTCTCCAACACCTACCACCTGCACCTGCGGCCCGGCGAGGACCTGATCCGCGAGGCGGGCGGGCTGCACCGCTTCATGGACTGGCACCATCCGATCCTGACGGACTCCGGCGGCTTCCAGGTGTTCTCCCTGGCGGGCATCCGGACCATCAAGGAGGAGGGCGTGACCTTCCAGAGCCATCTCGACGGCTCCCGGCAGTTCATCGGCCCGGAGACCTCCATGGACATCCAGCAGGCGCTGGGCTCGGATATCGCCATGGCTTTTGACGTGTGCTCGCCCTACCCCTGCGACTACAAGACCGCCAAGGAGGCCATGGAGCGCACCCACCGCTGGGCGGAGCGCTGCAAGACGCACCACACCCGGGAGGACCAGGCGCTCTTCGGCATTGTGCAGGGCGCGTTCTACGAGGACCTGCGCATGGAGAGCGCCCGCGTGCTGCGGGACATGGACTTCATCGGGTACGGCATCGGCGGGCTGTCGGTGGGCGAGCCCAAGCCCGTGATGTACGACATGCTGGACAAGATCACGCCGATCCTGCCGGAGGAGAAGCCGCGCTACCTGATGGGCGTGGGCACGCCGGACTGCTTTGTGGAGGGTGTGCTGCGCGGCGTCGACATGTTCGACTGCGTGCTGGCCACACGCATCGCGCGCAACGGCACGGTGCTGACCAGCAAAGGCCGCGTGGTGGTGAAAAACGCGCCCTACGCCCGGGATTTCGGCCCGGTGGACGAGAACTGCGACTGCTACACCTGCACGCACTTCAGCCGCGCCTATCTGCGGCATCTGCTCAAGGCGGGGGAGATCACCGGCGGCCGGCTGGCCTCGATCCACAACCTGCGCTTCCTGATCCACATGATGGAGGAGATCCGCGAGGCGATCGCCGCGGACAGCTTCCTGGATTACCGGGAGGCGTTCTACAAGCGCTATGACCTGAGCCGGAATTTCTGAGAGGGGGGAAGGCGGCATGAGAAAGATCGCGGGGCTCGCGCTGATGCTGGTTCTGCTGCTGGGAGCGGCCCTGGCGCTGGGGGAGACGGCCCGGGTGGCGACCCCCGGCGGGAAGCTGAATGTCCGGAAGACCCCCGACGAGAAGGGTAAGCTTGCGATGAGCGTGCCCAACCACGCACTCGTGGAGGCAGAACCGGCCGAGGAGGCGGGCTGGGTGCGCGTCACCTACAAGGGCAAGACCGGCTACGCCCGGGAGGAGTATTTCCTGCTGCCCTCGCGCCTGCCCGGAAAGACGGTCTACTCCGACAAGGGGACGGTGAAGCTGTTGAATGAACCGGGGCTCGGCGCCGTGTGCGTCTGGACGGTCAGCAACCAGGAGCCGATGGAGGTCCTGGAGGTCCGGGACGGCTGGGCGTCCGTCCGCTGTGGGGAGCACATGGGCTGGGCCCCGGTCGAGAACTTTTTCACCTGGCAGCGGGAGGCGCCCGCGGGCGAGCCGGAGTGGATCGAACTCCGGGGCCGGACGGTGGCGGAGACCCCGTTCATCGGCGCTTCCGGCCCAAAATCGCTCGCAGCGGGCACCCCGGTGCGCGTGACTTTCTTCTCCGGCAGCGGGGCGAAGGCGTGGGCCTGGATTGAGACGGAGGGCGAGTGGGGCGTGGCGCCGCAGTTCGCGCTGAGCCTGCTCCCGCCGGAGGAGGCGGAGGAGGACTGGACCGGCCGCACCCGGCAGCAGGCGCTGATGGCCGCGGAGGAGGCCCTGCGCCGGAAAGTCAAAGCCTTTGCCAAAAAAGAGACCTATGGGGTGGTCGGCGCCGCGGAGTCCGTCAGCGGCATCCCGGGGCCCCTGTATCTCTGCGCATTTTGCGATGAGAACGACCAGATGCTGTTCCTCGCCGTGGTCCGCGCCGCGGACGGGAAGGTGCTCTTCACCGAGGACTACTCGGATTTCGCCGCGCCGAAGACGATCAAGGAGTTCCTGCCGAAGGGAGAGGTGCGGCTGACGCTGAGCGCGGAGGAGCTGGCGGTCGGGGAGAACCTCGACGCGCGGGCGGAGGCCTGGTGCGCGGGCACCTTCGCCTGGAGCCTCGCGCGGGACGGGCAGACGGAATCGAAGAGCGAGCCCGGGGAGCACGACGCCGCGGCCTTCCGCCCCCGCGAGCCCGGAAGCTACACCCTGACCGTGACCGTACGGGATCCGGAGGGCCTCAGCGAGAGCGCCTCCGCCGCTTTCACGGTGACGGAGCCGGCCTCGGCCGAGGATGCCGCCATTTACAGCCAGAAGGACGGCTGGTGGCTGGACAAGCCCTACCGCAAGAGCACCCTCGACCAGTCCGGCTGCGCGATCTTCACGCTCTCGCACGCCCTGCACCGCATGGGCTACACCGGGCAGGAGACGCTGCCCGAGCATCTGGCGGTGAAGTACAGGCTCTGCCTGACCCCGGACGGGACCAACAACGAGCGGCTGATCAACGAGTCCGGCGCGGCCTTCGGCTTCAAAACCGAGCGCGACCTGATCGAGGATCAGAAGCGGATCGCCAAGCTTCTGAAGGATGGCGCGCTGTTCAGCTTCTCGATTGTGCGCGGGCATATTGCCCTGATCGACGGAATCTCCGAGGATGGGAGCATGGTGCACATTGTGGACAGTGCTCCCTCGGCGACGATGGAGCGCAAGGTGAACGTCGCTCTCTACCGGCAGACCCGCAGCGGCGGCTTCCGCGCGGTGCTGAGCCTCTCGGAGTTCGAGGGCGCCCGCTGGTACTTTGAGACGGACCATTACGGCGGGCTGAGCTACTGGATGCCCCTCAGCTACGCCGCCAAGCGCGGCGTGCGGCTGATCCAGCCTCCGAGGGCCGCGGCGGAATAACGGACAGAATCAAAAAACGCTGCTGTGAGCCAAAATCACAGCGGCGTTTTCGATATGGAATTTCGCGGCCTGCGGGCCGCGACCAGGGCTTTCCGATCGCCCTGGACCTTCGGCCACATGCTGTTGTTGGATTTGCATTTCTTTCTTGAACTTGGTATAAGAATTACGCTTCTTCCGCAGGTTCCTCGGGAGCCTTTCCGAATGTACAACCGAGCTCCTCGGCGTAGGCCACGGGGTCGATATAGCCGAACTGGGCTTTGCGCAGGGAGTCGTAGGGGTAGGTGACGTCCATTGTGGTGCCGTCGGGATGCTCCCCGTGCACCTGGACCTCGCGCACCGGGAGCAGCGCGAGCACATCCCGCGCGCAGCGCAGGGCGAGGCCGCTCAGCAGGCGCTGCGGCTCGACGGTGTTCTCCAGCGCGGCGAAGCGCACCTGCGCCTGGTCCGGGGTCGGCGCGCTCACGGTGACGTGCCCCGCGTAGGGCGCCAGGTCCGCCAGCGGATTGCGCTCCTGCAGCACCTCCGCGTAGGCCGCGAGATCACCGCTGAGCACGCGCTCGGCGCGCTCGTGTAGGAAAGTCCACTGCGCGGCAGTGGTGATGCCGTCGTTGGGCGTAGTGCGCAGCAGTACCTCGGTCCAGTCGATGCGCTCGTCCGCGCGCCGCCAGAACTCCTCGAAGGGCGGCGGCGCCGGCGCCTTCTGCGGCGCGGGGCGGGCGGGCGCGGGGGTGGGAACGGACGCCGCTCCGACCGGCTGCGGCACCGGGGAGGTGGTGCGCAGCGTCTCGTTCATCTTCTGCGCGGTGCGCACATCCTTGGCCCAGAGGTCGTTGACGATCTGATAGAGCATATCCAGGGGATTCTGATTCTTGTTGTCCTGCACGGCCATGGCTGCACCTCCTCAGTCCTCCGTCCGGCACTGCAGCGCGGGCGGGTTGGCATCCACGTCAAAGGATTCGATGACCACTTTCGCGTCCGAGAGGATCTCGTGGTCAAACAGCCAGCGGGAGAGCGGGTTGATCAGCAGGCTCTCCACCTTGTTTCCGATGCCGCGGCCGCCGTTGGACAGGTCCGCCAGGGCGGCGTCGTGCAGCTGCTGATAGGCCTCCGGGGTGACGGTCAGGGTCAGATCCTTCTGCTCCCGCAGCCGGGTGGTGATCTTCTTGACCTGGGACTGCAGAATCGCCTCGCCGGCCTCGGCGCGGATATAGTCGAAGACCACAATGTTTTCGCCGATGCGGTTCAGGATTTCCGGACGGCCGAGCTCCAGCTTGAAATAGTCCTCGATGGCGCCGCGGACCTTCTGCTGCACCTCCTCGTAGGGCATGTCCATGGTCACGTTGGCGTGCCGCTGTCCCATGGCGTCCTCCACGTAGATGCCCAGGTTGGAGGTGAAGATGATGATCGTCTCGCCGAAATAGACGGTGTTGCCCTGGCCGTCGGTCATGCGGCCGTCCTCCAGAATCTGCAGGAACTTGTCGAGAATGTTGGTGTGCGCCTTCTCGATCTCGTCGAAGAGCAGAATGCAGAAGGGGTTTTTCTTGATGGCGTTGGTCAGCTGGCCGCCGGCCTCGTAGCCCACATAGCCGGGAGGCGCGCCCATGAGCTTCTGGTCGGAGTGGCTCTGGCCGTACTCGCTCATGTCGAAGCGCACGCAGGCGCTCTCGTCGCCGAAAAGCTTCTCGGCCAGCGCCTTGGCGGTCTCGGTCTTGCCCACGCCGGTGGGGCCGGCGTAGAAGAGCACGCCCTTGGGCTTGGAGGTGGAGGAGGAGGACAGGCCGTTCATGCCGGTCACGGCGCGCTTGACCACGTCCAGCGTGCGCTCCAGCGCGGCGTCCTGGCCCTTGATGCGCTTCTGGAAGTCCTCCTTCGCGGTGCGCAGGCTCGCCATGGACAGCCGTTCCCACGGGTTGTCCTTGAAGCCGTATTTATACAGATCCACCACCTGGCACAGGTCGCGGATGGCGGTCAGCTCCTGCTTGCCCAGTGTGCGCAGGGCGTCCAGCTCCGTCATGGTAAGCCCTTCGGTGAGGCCGACGAACTTCTCCTGGAGCTTCGCGAGCTCCTCGGGGTGCTCGCGGTACCAGGGCATGTCCGTGCGGTAGACCGCGCCGTCGAAGAAGGTGGCGAACTGGCTGGTGATCAGCCGCATGCGCTCCTCGCGGTCAGGCGCCTCCAGCGTGATGGCGCGGCAGCAGGGGACGTTCAGATAGAACCACGCCGGCAGGTCGTTGCGCTTGTCGACGACCACGACCAGCAGATTGCGCCGCCGCCCGGTGGGCGTGCGCACGGTGGACGCGGACATGGCGGCCTGCAGGAGCAGGTTGAAGCTGTTCACGTCCGCCTGGTCCATGCGGTCGGGGGAGGTGATGTAGTGGCTGGCCATCTCCAGCACGGTCACCGTGGCGACGTCCTGCTGCGCCATGGCGCGGCGGATCACGTTGGGCGCCGTGGTGGCCGCGGTGCCGCGGAATTCAGCCGGGATCGCGCCGTTCTTGACCTCCGCCCGCGCGGCCTTGGCGTAGGCGGTGAGCATCTCCGGCGAGTAGGGGTTGATGAGCCCCAGCAGGTTGGAGTAGAACACGACCGAGCCCCAGCCGTGGTCCGCAAAGTAGGCCATCAGATAGCGCGGCAGCGAGACCAGCTCATCCTGCCCCACGGATCCGGCCACGGGATAGCGGAACTTGTCCGTGACGTTGCCCTCCAGAATCAGAAGCGGCTTGACCGTGCTGAACAGCTCCAGTTCCCGGTACCACTTGGAAATCAAAGCGTCCATGGAAAGAAATCACCTCCGGATCACTGCAGAAAACGATTACGCCCTTTACTTTATCACACTTGGGGATGGATATCAACTGAGAGGACGCTTGAAAAAAGATGAGACTTTGATGAGCGTCAGGGTACCAGCGTCGCGAACCAGATGCAGTCGCCGACAGGCCGGACCCGGTGGGTGGAGAGCGCGTTGATCTTGCGGTAGTTCAGTACTACCGAGGAGGAGGACGCGCCGTCCAGATTGTAGGCGTTGACGCAGCCGAGCTCCGCGCACAACTCCGCCATCTCCAGGATCGTGAACCCGCGGCTGCCGGGGTTGTCGGGCCCCTCCGTGGCGACGATCAGGTAGGAGAGCGGTCCGAGCTGCCCGAGGGCGAGGCGCTGGGTGCGCTTGTTCTTGCCGAGATTCAGCTTGATGCCGTTCACGTCCCGCAGCGGTTCGCCATCGATGACCAGCCCCGGGCCGAAGCAGAATGCGTGGACCACGTTGCCCTCGAAGGCCTCCCAGGACGCGCGCGTGGTGGGGGAGAGGATCGTGAAATTCCCCTTGTCGTCGATGATCAGCGTGTCCCGGCGGGAGGAGGGCTTCACCCGGTAGGTTTTGCCGTTGCGCACGGCGATGCCCTCGTCGTGGTAGATGAAATAGTCCCCGCTGATCGCCAGCACCGCTTGGACCCGCTTGGCCATGGTCGGCACCACGGTCGCGACCTTGGAGGGGTACTTCTGCGAGAGCGCGGTGCGCAGCTGGCTGGGGTCGGTCAGGGTGACGTAGACGCACATCACGGTCGTCTCGTTGCGGCGGATGCTCTCCACGCGGATGTCCAGAGAGGGGTCGTGGTATCCCGCGTTGTCCGGCAGAAAGCACTCCTCGTGCGGCGGGTACGGCGCGACTTTGACATCCCACGGAATCGGCTCGAGCGACGGCTCCGCCCCGGCGGCGGGCAGACAGAGCAACAGACAGAGCAGCACCAGCAGGATCCGCATGACGACATCCTCCTTTACCTGTGATACCAATCTCAAGTCAAAACACACATCAGGCAACGGCATGTAACCGAAGGTCCAGGGCGATCGGAAAGCCCTGGTCGCGGCCCGCAGGCCGCGAAATCTTATACCAATCTCAAGTAAAAACTGCAAATCCAGCAACAGCATGTGCCCGAAGGTCCAGGGCGATCGGAAAGCCCTGGCCGCGCCCGCAGGCGCGGAATCCCCTTCTGAAAACCGGAATAATGATGAAGCGTTTTCAAGAATACGATGGTTTCTTGAGGGTGGTTTCAGTGAAAAAACCGGCTCGCGAGGAGCCGGATGGGTAGCGTTCGGATTACTCAAGCGCCAGATATCCCAGCGAATGCGCCTCCGCGTAGCTCCTGACCTCGGCATTCTCGCCGTTCGTCACCAGCACCGCGTGCTCGCAGTCGTCGAAGGCGCTGCCTGCCATGTCGATACTGCGTGCGGGGAGGTAGACGTAGTACAGCATATCGTTCTCCGCGAAGGCGCGGCTGCCGATGGTGTCCACGCTCGCCGGGATGACCACGGCGCAGGCGGTGATCCCGCAGAAGGCCTCCTCCCCGATCTCCTGGGTGCCGGTGGGGAGCTGCAGGGTGTCCAGGGGAGCGTTGATCAGGGCGTCGGGGGCGATATCGTACGCGGGGATTCCGCTGAAATCCTCCGGAATGACAGGGTGGGAAGAATTGCCCAGATAGCGCCTCACAGCCGCAATAACGCCGTTCACCTGCCACTCAAGCTCCCAGTCGGGCTGTTCCGGATCACGGAAGACTTCCAGCTGTGTGGCTGTCTGACTGTCCGCGAAGCAGTACAAGATGCAATTCTCCGGCAGCGCGTAGTTTCCCTCAATGGCAACATTGAAGGGCAGAGTAAGCTCTGACAGGTTATTGCAGAGCGCAAATGCATAATTGGAAATCACGGAGAGTGTCTCGGGCAAGTCTACGGAGGTTAAGCTGGTGCACCTCTGGAAGACGCCGGTTTTCAGTTCGGCAAACCCAAAGGGGAGAGCGACTCTTGAAAGAGAAGAACAGCCGTTGAAGGCCATATTGTCAATCACTTCAAGGGTAGACGGAAATGAAATGTTATCAAGGGCGCTGCAGTCGCGGAAAGCGTTTTGTCCAATGGAAACCAGCCCTTCCGGGAGGTTGATGTAGGTCATGGCACTACAGCCGAGAAAAGCCTGCTTTTCAATAGCGGTCACGGTGCCCGGAATAGTGAGCTGTTGAATCTCCCCATGCCTGAAGAAGGCATTCTCGCCGATTACAGTCACGGGATATCCGTCCATTGTGGAGGGCACAATGACCGTACTCTGCTGGCTGACAGGAACATTCGTAATATCATAACGCGTGATAACGGCATTTCCATCACGAATGCTGTATTCCCATCCACCGGCAGCAAAAAAGACCTCATCTGCCAGCGTGCTTCCAGGAATGAACGTGCCCAGCAAGGCAAGTGATAACAGGATAAGTACGATCCTGCGCATAATATCCCTCCATCGGCCCGAAGACCATACAGATTCAAAGATATTTTACGCGACAAGAGACAAAAAGTCAAGAAGATGCAATGACTTTGTAACAATTTGGACAAGGAAAAGGCGCTGCCGAAGCAGCGCCAGGGATTCCGGGAGTTTTACTTCTGGGTGGAGGCGTACCACTCCTCGACTTCCTTGACCATGCGGCTCAGGCCGGCGGAATTCAGCTCGCTGATATAGGCGTCCCAATCCGCGTCAACGTCCTTCTTGCCGGTGATGAAGTCGATCATCCAGGTGTCCTTCAGGTGGGTGATGTTGCTCTGATCCTCAGCCATGGCCGGCAGAGAGAACTGCACCAGGTTCACGATGCCGCCCTCTTCGTAGCCAATGCTGGTCGCCCACTGGTTGCCCTTGGTGGGGAGCAGGATCGGCAGGGTCGGACCCCACTGGGTCGGGCCCCAGGGATCGGTGGAGGCGAATCCGGGATAGTCCTCTTCGAACTTCGCGGTGGTGCGGGCAACGCCGGCTTCCTCGTCCTCCCAGATCCAGTACTTGCCATACTCGCCGTAGAGGCTGGTGTAGTAGTCCACATAGAGGTCACGGTCAGTCACATACTGATGATCCATGTACTCCATGATCGCGCAGATGCGCTCCCACTTCTCGGAATTCTCGGTAGCATTCTTGGAGAAGCAGTAGATCTGAGCCAGCAGGTTCCAGCTCTTCACGCCGGAGCCATAAGGGCCCACCGGGGGCTGGCCGAGAACGACCTTCTCGTCGGGGTTGACAGCCAGGAATTCCTTGGCCACGGCGCCGGCGTCGCAGTCCACCAGGTTGCCTTCCTCGTCGAAGAGCTGGTAGGCGCCGGGCATCACCCAGTGATAGTAGTTGCCGCGGACGGTCATGCCGATGCGGTGGTTGACCATGCTGTGGGAGATGGCCCAGTAGCCACCCGTGTTCTCACCGGTGATGAACTCGGGATCGATGATGCCTTCCTTGTACCAGGCGGCGGCAACCTTCAGGGCTTCCTTGTACTGCTCGGTGGTCGCGGCATAGGCGGGCTTGCCGTCGATCAGCTGGAAGTAGCTGTGGTCGGTGCGGCCGTCGCAGGCGCCGGGGTTCACGCCATAGGCGCCCCAGAGCGCGCGCAGACCGTCGGAGGACAGACCGTAGGTGTCCTTCTCGCCGTTGCCGTCCGGATCCTCGTTGGTGAAGCGGACCATCAGGTCATGGAACTCCTCGATCGTGGTGGGGATCTCCGCGCCCAGCTTCTCCAGCCAGGTCTGGTTGTACACCACGGGCAGGTGATAGATGTTGCCGGGGGCCACGGCGGGGATGCCGTAGGGCTCGCCGTCCACCACGGCGTAATCCCAGAAGGCGCCGTCATGGAAGTTGTCGATCGCGGAGCAGATGCTCGGGGCCTGCGCGCGCAGCACGTCCATGTCGATGACGCCCAGCTCGCCGGACTCCACATAGCTGACAAACTGGCCGGGATCCTTCAGACGGATGACGTCCGGGGTCTTTTTGGCCAGGATGTAAGAGTTCAGCGTCTCGTTGAAGTTGCTGTCGTCAATGGGGAGCATGTCGATGTCCACATTGAACTTGTCTTCCACGAACTTGATGAAATGGGAGTCTTCCGTGGGCAGGGACGTGAAGTAGGTGGTCCAGGTGATCGTGATCTTGTTCTTGGCGGACCAGTCCACTTCCTCGGCGGAAGCCATGGGGATCGCCATGACGGAGATCAGCATCGCGATCGCCAGCACCAGAGCCAGGGTCTTGCGCATAGAGAATTCCTCCTTTGTACTATTTGTTCCAGAAAGGCTGTCCCGCCTTTCTTAAAACCTTGGGGAAGGGCTCAGCCCTTGACCGATCCGACCATGACGCCCTTGACGAAGTACTTCTGAACGAAGGGGTACACGCACAGGATCGGGAGCGTCGCCACCATGATCGTCGCGGCCTTGATGGTCTCGCTGGTCATGTTGGTGTTCATCTCCTCGCCGCTCATGGAGGTGGCGGAGGCGTTGGTGCCGGCGATAACGATGCGGCGCAGGGTGATGGCCAGCACCTGCTTGTTGGACTTCGTGATGTACAGCATGGCGTCGAACCAGGCGTTCCAGTGGCCCACCGCCGTCCACAGGGCGACGGTCGCCAGGATCGGCAGGCTCAGCGGGAAGATGATCTTGTAGAGGATCACGATGTCGTTGGCGCCGTCGATGCGGGCGGATTCCTCCAGGGAGTCCGGCAGCGACATCAGGTAGTTGCGCATGATCGTGATGTTGTAGGCGGAGATCGCGCCGGGCAGGATCAGGGCGAACACGCTGTCTGTCAGACCCAGGTCGCGGATCAGCAGGAAGTCGGGCACCATGCCGCCGGAGAAGAACATCGTGAAGACCAGCAGGCCCGTCCAGAGCACCCGGTTGGGGAAGTACTTCTTGCTCAGCACATAGGCGAAGTGGAAGCCGAGCATCAGCGCGATGACCGTTCCCAGCACCGTACGGATGATGGTCCACATGTAGCCGCTCCAGATATTGGGGTCGGAGCAGACGTTCTTATAGCTCTCCAGACTCATGGCCTCGGGCCAGATGAAGACCTTGGAGATGGCGACCTTGTTGGCGTCCGCCAGGGAGATGGCCAGCTCGTACCAGAAGGGGTAGAGCATGGTCAGCGCCAGGAGACCCAGGAAAATGATGTTGCAGGTGTCGAAGATATGCTCCCCGACGCTCCGCTTGATTTTGCGCGCGTGATGCAGATTCGGCTTCTTGGCAGCCACAGTACTCATCTTTCCGGACCTCCTTTCTCACCAGATGCCGTTGTCGCTGATCTTCTTGGAGATGGCGTTGGTGGTCAGCACCAGGATCAGCGCGATCACGTTTTTGAACAGACCCACGGCGGTGGACTTGGCCAGACCGGAGTTGGACAGGTTCTTCAGGCCCAGGTCGTAGGTGTAGACGCCCAGCACGTTCGCCACGCGGTAGACGGCGTCGTTCATCATGTTGAACACCTGGTCGAAGTTGTCGTTCAGGATGGAGCCGGACTGGAGGATCAGCATGATGGTGATGGTCGGGAAGATGGAGGGCAGGGTGATGTACCATACGCGCTGGAAGCGGGTGGCGCCGTCGATCAGCGCGGCCTCGTACATCTCCTGGTCCACGCCGGCCAGCGCGGCGAGGTAGATGATGGAACTCCAGCCCACGCTCTTCCAGATGTTGGTGACCACCAGCACCCAGCGGAAGGTTTCCACGCGGCCCATGAAGAAGTAGGGTTCCCCGCCGAAGAGGCGCGTGATGGCCGCGATCGGGCCTGTCGAGGGCGACAGCAGCTGGATGAACAGACCGGAAAGGGTAACCCAGGAGATGAAGTGGGGCAGATAGGAGAGGGTCTGCACGACCTTCTTATAGCGCTCCTGCCGCAGCTCGTTGAGCAGCAGCGCCAGGATGATGGGCATCGGGAAGCCGATGACCAGGTTCATCGCGCCCAGGATCAGGGTGTTCCAGAAGGCGTTCCAGAATACTGGATTCTCAAAGACGCTCTGGAAGACGGACCAGAAGGGGTTTGCCCAGGGGGACCCGACAATGCCCTTGCCGATCTTGAAATTCTTGAAGGCGATCTGGACGCCGTACATGGGGATGTACTTGAAGATGATCAGCACCACCAGGCTGGGGATCAGAAGCATCACCAGGTATTTGCAGCGCCAGTACTGCTGCATCAGGTGCTTGAAGCCGCGGTCTTTGCGATGCGACTCTTGAGCCTTGACGGTCACGGGGCATCATCCTTCCTTCCAAACTCTGATTCTCCGGGGGTGTTGAATCGTTTTTTATATAACGGGACCGAACAGACGCTCCGTGCCCAGCAGAAGGGTTTGCTGCAGGGGGGTGACGCCTGTCAGATAAACGGTGAAGCGGCTCGGATCCTCCGGGAGCGCACCGCCCATGCGGTTCATCACCCGATGCGCCGCGAAGCAGGGAGAGATGGTCAGGCAGTCGCCGGACTCGCCCAGGAGCTCCGCGCGGCCGCCGGTGAGGAGAATGCTTCCGCCGGGCTTCGCGTCCATCACGAACTGCTCGCCCCGCAGAATGCCCGGGCTGAAGCTCAGCTCCAGACGCAGCGGCACCCCGGAGAGCCCCTCCGCGCGGATGGTCAGCTGCAGGCCGCCTTCCACGAGGTCGCCGGTCACGGTCAGGTCCATCGCGTCGCGGATCTGCCTGCGGCGGGTGGCGGGGTTGTCCATGGCCCACCAGTCGCGGGTGTCGGGACCGTCGCCCTCGAAGGGGAGATAGTACCAGCTGTCGGCGCGGCTGTGGAGCCGGAAGCCCGTGGGCGTCTCCTCCACGGCGTCCGGAACGAAATTCCGCTGCGCGCAGACGTTGGCGTAGATGCTGGCCTGCAGGTTCACCTGCCCGTTGGCCACCGAGAGGAAGCAGGGCTGGTGCGCCAGGGCGGTCACGCTCAGCGCGCCCCTGCGCCAGCGGCCGATGCCCGAGGCGGGCCACACGCGGCGGTCCTCCAGCAGCGGCTGCCGGTCCGGCGTGCCGCGCTCCAGCCACTCCCGCAGCTGCGGGAAGCGCATCAGCCAGATGAGGCCGCGCGGGGTCTCGCCCAGGGACGCGCAGGCCTCCCAGATGACCTGCGACCAGGCGGCGAAGGTCTCGTCCTCCAGCAGCATGCCGGTCATCAGATAGAGGGGATAGTAGGAGGAGGGCGCGGGCTTGTGGCCGCGGTCCTGCCGGGTGGAGTTCAGGGTGAAGAGGCTGCCGTCGGGCTCCAGATAGTGCCGCATCAGCTCCAGGTTGCTCCGGGCGGCGTCGAGATACTCCCGCTCTCTGGTGCAGAGGTAGAGGCGGATCATCTGTTCGTCGTTGACCGCGTTGTAGGTGCCGGTGGAGCGCTCCGCGAACTCGCCCGCCGTGTCGATATCCAGGCCCTCGCCCAGATAGACGCGCGCCTTGGCGGCGAAATCCTCCCGGCCGGTGAGCGCGGCGCCCTGCAGCAGGCAGGCGGAGATGGCCCAGCGGTGGTTCGGCGTGTGGAAGCCGCCCGCGCAGATGCCCTCGCAGGCGCGGAGAATGATCTCGTCCAGCGCCGCCAGGAGCTCCTCCTTCCGGCTCAGCGGCGCGCCCGCGGCGACCTGCCGGGCGTCCGTCAGCGCGTTGACGGTGAAGGCGGTGTCCGGCGCGGAGTCGAAATTGCAGGAGGAGAGATCGAAGCAGCCGCTCGGCCGCCGATCCTGCTGCAGCGCGTGGAGCGCGCGGAGCGTCTTCTCCTGCAGCTCCTCGCTCCCGGCGTAGACGCTCTGGGGATGGGCGAGCGCCGTCAGCCAGGTGGAGACCACAAAGCCGATGAACCGGGTGTCCGGGTAACCGGTCGGGGGAACGGGAATACCGCGGGCCTCGTCCCAGCGCCGGAGAGAATCCTGCACACCGCGTTCCAGCTGGCGAAGCATCATAATCTCTTTCATGCTCGCTCCAAATCTGCGCTTGCCGCGCCCGTGTTTTTGATGATAGTCAGATTGTAGCGGATTGCGTTGGTTTTGTCAAGGTGTTTATGAAAATAATCATCATTTTATCACAAGATACCCAAATTTCCGGAGAAATAAGAGCAAATCCGCTTGCAAGTGGTTGACAGATTGGATTTTTCTGCTATACTTCCAACAGGAAATGAGTAATTTACCTTTCTGCCCGAAAATACAACAGCAGGGGGGCTAATCGCATGAAAACAAAACGGCTGAAAGAGATGGAGGAACTGATTCTGCGGCAGGGATCGGTCTCCATGGAGGAACTGCGGGAACATTTCGGGGTTTCCATGAATACGGTGCGCCGGGACGCCGCGTCGCTGGTGCGCAAGGGACAGGTGGAGAAAGTCTACGGCGGCCTGCGCGCGGTCAGCACGCCCTCGCTGCTGGTGCCCTACGAGGAGCGTCTCGCGCGGCCGGACAGCGCCAAGCGGGCGATCTGCGCCGCCGCGGCGGAGATGGTGCACGAGGGGGATATCATCTTCATCGACTCCGGCACGACCACCGTCCATCTGATGAACATGCTCAAGGACCGCCGGATCACGGTGATCACCAATAATATTGATGTGATGATGCTGGCGCTGGAGCACGCGAACATCCGGCTGATCGTCGTGCCCGGCGAACTGCGGCGGGACACCCATTCGATCACCGGCGAGGCCTCGGCCAGCTTCCTGAGCCAGTTCAACACCCACATGGCCTTCATGGCGGCCACGGGCGTGTCCTCCAACGGGGACGTGACCAACTCCAGCCCGCTGGAGCACGCGATCAAGCGCGAGGCGGTCGCGCACACGGAGCGTGCCGTGCTGATGGTCACCAGCGGCAAGTTTGACGTGACCAGCCTGCTGACCTACGCGAACCTGAAGAACTTCCAGCAGGTGATCACCGACAGCCAGATCACGCCGGCCTGGCGGGAAAAGCTGGCGGAGATGAAGCTGGACACCGTCGTGGTGCCGGCCGGCGACTGACCCCCGGACCCCGGCCCCGCGCGGAGAAAGACCGCGCGGGGCTTTTCTGTGCCGGAACAGAGGAAACACACCCGGATTCTTGCATTGCGCGGGGGAATCCGCTATAATAGCGCAAAGGAACAGCCAAGAGGCTGCCCGGGAAAGGATGAGACGATTCCATGCCGCTGAAAGATTACCGCTTTGACGGGGAGCGCAAGGTGCAGCTCCGGCAGATGCCCACCAACGCCGGGGAACACAAGGGCCATAAAGCCGAGCTGGTGGAGGCGACGCAGATCAACCTGCTGCGCGCCGCCGAGCTGCAGGAGAAGCTCTATGCCGCGGGGCGCGAGGGACTCGTGATCGCGATCCAGGCGCGGGACGCGGCGGGCAAGGACTCCCTGATCAAGAAGGTTTTCTCCGGGCTGAATCCGGCCGCGCTGGAGGTGCACTCCTTCAAAACGCCCAACTCGACGGAGCTCAGCCACGACTATCTGTGGCGCATCAACGCCGCGCTTCCGCCGCGGGGCAAGATCGGCGTGTTCAACCGCAGCCAGTACGAGGACGTGCTGGTGGTGCGCGTGCACCATATCGAGCAGGGCTACAGGATGGCGGAGCGCTGCCTGACCGAGGACTTCTTCGAGCGGCGTTATGTGCAGCTGCGCAACTGGGAGGACTATCTCTGGGAGAACGGCTACCGGATGGTGAAGGTGTTCCTCCATGTCAGCAAGGAGGAGCAGCGCACCCGTTTCCTGGAGCGGATCGAGCGCGATGAGAAGCACTGGAAGCTCTCGACCAATGATATGAAGGAACGCGCCGCCTGGGAGGCGTACGACGAGGCCTTCCAGGACGCGATCAACCAGACCGCGACGCCCCGCAGCCCCTGGTATGTGCTGCCGGCGGACACCAAGTGGTACACCCGCTACCTGATGAGCCAGATCCTGGTCGAAACCCTGGAGGCGATGAACCCCCAGTGGCCGGATCTGGATCCCTCGGAGGCGGCGAAGATTCCCCAGGTGCTCGAAGAGCTCGAGGCGGACTGAAGGAGGAGACAGCTTGAATATCGGCATTGCAGGCCTTGGCCTGATCGGCGGCTCCCTGGCGCGGACGATCCGCCTTCACACCGACCACCGGATCTGGGGCGCGGACACGGATCCCGCGGCGCTGGAGCGGGCGCGCCAGATGGACGTCATCGACGGCGTGCTGGATTCGGAGAAGCTCCGGGGATGCTCCCTGGTGCTGGTGGCGCTCTATCCCGGCGCGATCGTGGAGTGGATTCGGGAGCATGCGGGACTCTTCGCGCCGGACTGCCTGGTGATCGACTGCGGCGGCGTGAAGCAGGCCGTGATGGAGGACGTGACGCCCATCGCCGCGGGCCAGCGCTGGCATTTCATCGGCGGACACCCGATGGCCGGGCGCGAGTACTCGGGCTTCCGCTACGCGCAGGACGACCTGTTCGACCACGCGAGCATGATCCTGACGCCGCTGCCGGAGGAACAGCTCTCCGTGCTGCAGCGCGCGCGGGACTTCTTTATGGATATCGGCTTCCGGCGCGTCCAGTTCACGACGCCCGGGCAGCACGACGAGATGATCGCCTACACCTCCCAGCTGGCGCACGTGGTGTCCAGCGCCTACGTCAAGAGTCCGCTGGCCCCGCGGCACAAGGGCTTCTCCGCCGGCTCCTTCGCGGACATGACCCGGGTGGCGCGGCTGAACGAGGAGCTGTGGACCGAGCTCTTCCTGGACAACCGGGAGGCGCTGCTGCCGGAGCTCGAACACCTGATTGAGCGCCTGGGCGAATACCGCGACGTGCTGCGCGCGGGCGACGCGGAGAAGTTGCGCGCCATGCTGCGCGAGGGGCGCGAGATCAAGGAAGCCCTGGAGGAGGGCTGAGATGACGGTTGCGGTGAGCGCCTGCCTGCTGGGGGAGCGCTGTAAGTGGGACGGCGGCGACAACCGCAGCGAGGCGGTAATCCGCTTCTGCGAGGGCTGCCGGGTGATTCCGGTGTGCCCGGAGGTCGCCGGCGGACTGCCGGTGCCGCGGCTGCCCGCGGAGCTGCGCGGCGGCGAGGTGATCCGGCGCGACGGCGTGAGCGTCGACGCGGCGTTCCGCGCGGGCGCGGCGCGGTGCCTGGCGCTCCTGGAGGCGGAGTCGGTGGATCTCGCGATCCTCAAGGCGCGGAGTCCCTCCTGCGGCAGCGGACAGATCTACGACGGCAGCTTTTCCGGACGGCTGGTTCCCGGAGACGGTGTCTTCGCGGCGCTCCTGCGGGGGCGGGGCATCCCGGTGACCGACGAGGAGCATCTGCCGGTGAAAACGGACGAATAAGAGAGGAGAAGGATGCGCATGAGCAAGGGCGGGGAGAAGACCCTGGGACGGCTGGCGCGGTTCGCGCCCTGGGGAATCATGGCGCTGATCGGGCTGGCGCTGATACTCTTTCAGCGGACGGCGAAGGACATCCTGTTTGTGGTCACGGGCGTCGGCCTGATCGTGTCGGCCGCCATCGGGCTGGTGAACGCCTGGAACCGCCGGCAGGAGATCAAGCGGACGCTGCCGGTGCTGCTGCTGGGCAACCTGGCGCTCCTGGCGCTGGGCATCTGGATCCTGGCCAACGGCGGCATCTTCGACCGGATTGTGAACATCGCCATCGGCCTGGTGATGATCGTCGTGGCCATCCAGTGGCTGGTGCACAACAAGGGCTTTGCCCGCAGCCGGCTGGTGGCCGTGCTGGCGCTGATCAGCGCCGTGCTGGGCCTGGTGATTATCTTCTGCGGCAATGTGGTGGGCTGGATGATTGTCGTGGAGGGCATCGGCCTGATCTATGCCGCGATTCTGGGACTCCTGGGCGTGAAGAACCTGGACGAAGGAGAGAAGACGGAATGAAACGGACGATTGCTTTGACCCTGGCGCTGCTGCTGGCGGGATGCCTGTGGACGGGCGCGCTGGCGGACCTGAGGACGGAGACGGAGGAGGCCGCGCGGGCGATCCTGCGCTCGAACGGCGGCGCGCTGCTCAACGCGCTGAAGAGCGTTCCGGCGGCCGTGGAGACGGCGTATGAGGCGGAGGCGCCGGCGGGGAACGGATCATCGGCGGGATCGCTGCTGACGGCGGACGGGAGCGCGATCCTGGCGGCGCTGAAGGGACAGCCCGCGCAGGAGCCTGAGAGCGCGGCGGAGGCCGAGGAGGTGCCGGCGGGGAACGGATCCCTTGATTCGCTGCTGACGGCGGACGGGAACGCGATCCTGGCGGCGCTGAGCGGAGAGCCCGCGCCGAGGGCGGAGATTGCGGCGGAGGCCGGGGAGGCGCCGGCGGGGAACGGATCCCTTGATTCGCTGCTGACAGCGGACGGGAGCGCGATTCTGGCCGCGCTGAGCGGAGAGCCCGCGCCGCGGACAGAGACGGCCGTGGAAGCGCCTGTCTATGGCAGCTCGCCGGCTGCGGACACCCCCGTGTCGGAGGCGGCCCGGGCCATTCTCGGCGCCAACCCGATCCGGATTCTCTCGGCTCTGCAGAATGCGGATGCTGCGGACACGCAGAGATGGGCGGAGACCGTCCCGGCGGTTGAGACCGGAACGCCCGACGAGGAGCCCGAGCTGATCGAGGAGCCCGAACCGGCAATCCCCGAGGATGCGGAGGAGCGCCCGGTGGGGGAGACCTTCTATAATATTCTCGACAAGGTCCACGAGATCTTCAAAACGCCGTGACAGGGGCATTTCAAGCCGGGAAGCACTCCCGGCTTTTTGACCGGAACAAAATTGCCGCCGCAGGCAGGAAAACCGCCGGAGCGCGCGAATAATACATTGAAACGGAAAAACCAAATCAACCCGAGAGGAGTGTTCGTGGATGAAGAGACGGATCTTGGCGCTGCTGCTGGTCCTGTCGCTGCTGCTGACCGGCGGAGCGCTGGCGGAGCTGGATTTTTCGGCGATCACGGAGAATCCGAACATCCAGCCGCCGGAAGTCGATGGTGACGGGGACGCCTTTGTCTACTCCACCGTGGACATCAGCGCGGCGCTGCTGAACTTTGACGGTGTTCCGGAGAACAGCCAGAGCCTGATCTACAGCGATATGCTGATCCTCGGCTATGCGGAGGGTCAGAGCGCGATTCCGGTGTGGCGGATCAAGCTGACGCTGCAGACGGCGGAGGGCCTGGAGCCCACCGCGGTCACCTTCTCGCGGGACGCGAAGGACTTCACCTTCTCGCTGGAGGACGTGCGCATCAACACGGGGACGAAGGACAACGGCCTGGTGGAGGAGAGCTTCTATCTCTTCATGGGGAAGGACAACGAGGTCTTCTGGCGGCCGATCCTGGAGCAGGCGGCGGCCGGGGATCTGACAGCCGCGCAGCTGACGGTCCACGGCAGCCGCGACCTGACGGCGGAGGTCTCCGCTGAGGCGGTCCGGGACATCGCACTGGTCGGCGAGGCGTTCCTGCGGCTCATCGGCGGGGACTGGTCGCAGGCGCTCGATTTGGCCGGCACTCCTGTCACGGCCGTTGAGAATGCCCCGGCGAGGGAGCCTGAACCGGAACCCGAACCGGAACCGGATCCCGAACCCGCGCGGAACGACGGGACGGAGGTCCCGCTGGGGGACGCGGCCGGACAGATCCTGCAGCACCTGCAGCAGATCCTGAGCCCGGAGAACACGGAACCCGCCCGGAAATCCGATCCGGAACCGCAGCCGGAGCCTGAACCTGAGCCGGAACCGGAACCCGAACCGGAGCCCGAACCCGAGCCGGAACCGGAACCCGAACCGGAGCCCGAACCGGAGCCCGAACCCGAACCGGAACCCTCCTACCAGCCCATTGAGCTGACGCCGGTGGAGAATTCGGAGAGCGCGAAGGCGTATCTGCGCATCACCGACCGCAGCGGCGCCACCCAGTACTGGGGTGAGGAGGCGCCGGAGGGGATGACCCTGACCGCGGCGACGGTGGACGGCTACGGACGCTATACGGTGGCGATCACCTTCGCGAATCCGGTGGCAGACCTGGGCTACGCCTGCGTGGTGGTGGAGGGCGGCGAGACGCTCTGGCCCGGCGCGCTGATCCATGTTGAGCGCGTGGCGGTGGACGGCCGCGAGATCGAGTGCCGGAAGGGATACACCTATACCGAGGACAACGGGATCCTGTGGAACCTCTACAACGAGCGGGTGAACATCCTGCCCAAGACCGCCCGCGCGGAGGACGGCGAGCTGCAGGGCGCGAGCGCGACGCCCGTCGATCGGGATGACTTCAACGGCTTCACGGCCCTGGAGGTCACCTTCCTGCTGATGCCCTGAGAGCATGAAGAATTGGAGGATTTGACTCATGCAAGAAAATCGCGGACTTCTGAAACTGATTCTGCTGTCGTTGATCACGTTCGGCATCTACGGGCTCTGGTTCTGGAGCAAGTACGCCTCGGACATGAACGTCGTGTGCGCCGGCGACGGACGGAAAACCCGGGGCATCCTGGCGCGCATCCTGCTGAGCCTGATCACGTTCGGCATCTACGAGTGGGTCTGGGAGTACGGCGTCGGCGAGCGCATCATGATCAACTGCCAGAAGCGCGGCATCCCCTGCACGACCAGCGGCGGCAACATCCTCCTGTGGTCGATCCTGGGATCCCTGCTGTTCGGCATCGGCCCGCTGGTGGCGTGCTACAAGATGATCCACGGGCTCAATGACCTTTGCATCGACTACAACCGCAACGGCGGCGGCATGAACCGCGGCGGCGTGAACGTGAAGGTGGACGTCTACAACAACTGAGCGGCCACCGCCCCAAGGAGCCCGGCGCAGCGCCGGGTTCCTTTTGAGCCCGGGGGAAGAAAGCCATTCCAGATGATCTCAAGCAGAAACTGCAAATCCAGTAAACAGCATGTATCCGAAGGTCCAGGGCGATCGGAAAGCCCTGGTCGCGCCCGCAGGCGCGAAATCCCACCGTTGACAAGAAGCATACGAAACTTATACCAATCTCAAGTAAAACTGCAAATCAAGAAAAGGCATGTAACCGAAGGTCCAGGGCGATCGGAAAGCCCTGGTCGCGCCCGCAGGCGCGAAATCTCCCTGTTGACATTTAGCATACGATACTGCGATCAGTATGAGATCAATTCAGAATAAAAAGGGGGCGAGACCATGGCGCAGCACTGGGGAGAGAACCTCGAACTGAAGATCAGCATGCTGCCGGAGAGCCCCGGCTGCTACCTGATGAAGGACGCGGAGGGGACTATCATCTATGTCGGGAAGGCCGTGAACCTGAAGAACCGGGTGCGGTCCTATTTCCGCGGCAACGAGCACACCCCCAAGGTCGCCGCCATGATCGCGCACATCGCCGATTTCGACATCCTGCTGTGCGAGACGAATCTCGAGGCGCTGTGCCTGGAGTGCAACCTCATCAAGGAGCACAAGCCCTATTACAACATCCTGCTCAAGGACGACAAGCACTATCCCTATCTGCGGCTGGACCTGCGGGAGCCCTTCCCGCGGCTGACGCTGGCCCGCCGGATGCAGCGCGACGGCGCGCGGTATTTCGGCCCCTACATCGGCGCGACGGCGGTGAAGCAGATCATCGACGCGGTGCGCGAGGTGTTCCCGCTGCGCACCTGCCGTATGGCGTTCCCGCTGAAGAAGCCGGTCCGGCCCTGCATCAACTACGACATCGGGAAATGCCTGGCCCCCTGCGCGGGAAAGTGCACCGAGGCGGAGTACTGGGACATGATGGACGGCGTGCTGTCCTTCCTGCAGGGGGACTACGACCTGGTGCTGGACAAGCTGAACGAGCAGATGACCAAGGCCGCGGAGCGCATGGAGTACGAGAAGGCGGCGGTCTGGCGCGACAAGATCCGGGACGTGCAGGGCATCATGGAGCGGCAGATCGCGATCCGGACCGACCGCAGCGAACAGGACATCATCGCCCTGGCGCAGGACGGCGTGGACGCGATGGCGCAGGTGGTCTATGTCCGGGGCGGGCGCATGCTCGGCGGCGACCACTTCCTGCTGGAGCGGGAGGGCGGCGAGGATCCCGGCGAGGTGCTGATGGGCTTCCTGACCCAGTACTACAGCGCCGGAACGCTGATCCCCCGGCATGTGCTCGTGCAGACGCTGCCCGAGGGCGCCGCGGAGCAGGTCGAGCAGTGGCTCCGGCAGGAGAAGGGCCAGGCGGTAACGCTCGTGACGCCCCGGCGCGGGGAGAAGCATGACCTGGTGCTGCTCGCTGCGAAGAACGCCGAGGAT
Organism: Clostridia bacterium; assembly: GCA_017508975.1. Lineage (GTDB taxonomy): Bacteria > Bacillota > Clostridia > Christensenellales > Aristaeellaceae > RUG11272. The sequence continues at coordinate 25,294 of JAFWQU010000001.1, forward strand.
GCGCTCCTCAAGCGCAACGCGAAGGAGCAGATCCGCCAGGAGCGCACCCAGGGCGCCGCGGCGCAGCTGGGGCGTCTGCTGGGCATGGACCGCTATCCCCGGCGGATCGAGGGCTACGACATCTCCAACACCCAGGGCGTGCTCTCCGTGGGCTCCATGGTCGTGTTCATCGACGGCGTGCCCGCGAAGAAGGAGTACCGGAAGTTCCGCATTAAGACCGTCGAGGGCGCGAACGATTTCGCCTCGATCAGGGAGGTGCTGGGGCGGCGTTTTGCCCACGGTCTGCGGGAGCGGGAGGAGCGCGCGGCGGAGGGCCTGCCCGCGGCTGGCGGCCGCTTCAGCGATCTGCCGGACCTGGTGCTGATCGACGGCGGCCCGCAGCAGCTCCGCTTCGCCCGGGAAGCGCTGGAGGAACTGGGCGTGCGCGATCTGGCGATGTTCGGCCTGGCCGAGCGGCTGGAGGAGATCTGGCTGCCCGACCGGGAGGAACCGCTGGTGCTGGACCACTCCACGCCGGAACTGCAGCTGGTGCAGCGCGTCCGCGACGAGGCGCACCGCTGCGCGATCACCCACCACCGCGCCCTGCGCGACGCGGCCTTTACCCACAGCCAGCTGGAGGACATCCCGGGCATCGGTCCCGCGCGCCGCAAAGCGCTGCTCAAGCACTTCGGCAGTCTGAAGGCGATCCGCGCCGCCACCGAGGAGCAGCTGCTCGAGGTGCGGGGCATGACCAAAAGCGCGGCTGCGGCTGTGGCGGCCTGGGCGGAAAAGGGCTGAAATTCCTGCTTTTCCCATTGCCAAGCGGTCTGGATTGTGGTATTATTTCCATATCTACGGGATACAGAAGGGATGGAAGGATCGGTATGAAGAAAATAGGAGTTCTGACCAGCGGAGGCGACGCACCGGGCATGAACGCGGCGGTGATGGCGGTGGCGAAGAGCGCCGCCCTCTACGGCATGCCGCTGGTGGGCATCAAGCGGGGCTACAACGGTCTTCTGCGCAAGTCCACGAGCCTGTATGACGACATGGAGGAGCTGCGGCTCGACACGGTGCTGGACATCGCGGACCGCCCCGGCACCTACCTGCGCACGGCGCGCTGCATGGAGTTCCTGGACCCGGCCTGGCGCGAGGTGGCGGCGAACACGCTGCGCGCCATGGGCATCGAGGGCCTGGTGGTCATCGGCGGCGACGGCTCCTTCCACGGCGCGGAGTACCTGTGCGAGCTGGGCATCCACTGCATCGGCATCCCGGGGACCATCGACAACGACCTGGCCTATACCGAGATGACGCTCGGCTATGACACGGCGGTCAACGTCTGCGTGAACGCGGTGCGCGCCATCCGCGCGACCTCCCGCTCCCACGACCGGCCCCACGTGGTCGAGGTCATGGGCCGCCACTGCGGCGACATCGCGCTGACCACGGCGGTCTCCACCGGCGCGGAGATCGTGCTGGTGCCCGAGGTGCCATGGAGCGTAGAGGAGGTCGCGGACCGGCTGAACCAGCAGATCGCCAAGGGCAACTACCGCGCGACGATCGTCGTGGCGGAGGGCTGCTGGGAGTCCATGGCGCCCTTCGACATGTACACCTTCCTCAACAGCCACGGCAAGCGCTGCTACGAGGGCGAACCGATCAGTTCGCTCCGCTTCGCCTCGATCCTCAAGCGGATGTGCGGCATGGTCGAGGTGCGCTCCACCGTGGTAGGCTACACCCAGCGCGGCGAGCAGCCTACGGCCCGCGACTCCGCCTTCGCCTTCGAGGCGGGCCACCTGGCGGTGCGGCTCCTGCGGGACGGCATCTCCAACCAGGTGATCGGCATGCGCGACGGCCAGGTCTACTACACGTCCATCGACACGGCGCTGCAGGCCGAGCGGCCTTTCCGGCGCGCGCTGTACGACCTGGTCAACAGCCTGTGACGGCTGGGACGCCAAAGCTGACAAATGGATCACCCGGGCGGCGTTTTGAACCGTCAGGCTATTGAACCGTCCGGATCCCTTTGCTATAATACCCCTGGAAAACGGAAACGACAGTCAAGATTGGAGGAACCACACGATGAAACTCACCGGTCTCACCAGGGCGCAGGTCGAGGAGAGCCGCCGCAAAAACGGTGCGAACACTCTGACGCAGATCCCGCCGGACCCCCTGTGGAAGAAGATTCTCGAGGGCTTCAAGGACCCCATGATCATGATCCTGCTGGTCGCGCTGGCGATCCAGGTCGTGCTCTGGGTCATGGGCAAGGCCGAGTGGTATGAGCCCGTCTGCGTGCTCATCGCCATCCTGCTGGCCAACGGCGTGGCCTCGATCTCCGAGCACAGCCAGGAGGGCAAGGCGAGCGTGCTGAAGGCCGAGGAGGAGGCCAAGGAGATGACCAAGGTCCTCCGCGACGGCCAGCTCCATGAGATCCATGTCTCCGAGGTCGTCGTGGGCGATCTCATCTACCTGCAGGCCGGCGACAAGCTGCCCGCCGACGGCGAAATCATCGAGGGCGAGGTCCATGTGGACCAGGCCGCGCTCAACGGCGAGACCGAGGAAGCCAAGAAGCATCCGAACACCGACGGCGAGTCCTACGACGTCAAGGACCTGCTGAACACCTTCTACGCCTACCGCGGCACGGTGGTCGTCTCCGGCGAGGCCTATATGGAGGTCAAGGTCGTCGGCGACAAGACCCTCTTCGGCGAATTGGCCCTGGAGGTGCAGGAGGACAGCCGCGAGACGCCCCTGCAGGTCAAGCTGGGCAAGCTGGCGCAGCAGATCTCCATGTTCGGCTACATCGGCGCGGCGGCCATCATCGTGGCCGTCATCGGCATCAACATCTTCAACGGCACCGTGGCGAGCGCTGAGTTCCAGGCGGACGCCCTGTCCAACTGGATCAAGCTGGTCATCGAGGCCGTGACCGTGGCCGTGACGATCATTGTCTGCGCGGTGCCTGAGGGCCTGCCGATGCTGACCTCGATCCTCATGTCCTTCCAGTCCATCCGCATGATCAAGGACAACGTGCTGGTCCGCAAGATCAACGGTCTGGAGACCGCGGGCTCCCTGTCCCTGCTCTTCACCGACAAGACCGGTACCATCACCGAGGGCCGCCTCTCCGTCGTGGAGCTCGCGACCGGCAACCAGCGCATCTTCACCAAGCTCAGTGAGCTGCCTGCCTCCATGCGGGCGGACATCGTCACCGGCATCGGCCTGAACAACTCCGCCACCGTCTCCGGCCAGGAGATCATCGGCGGCAACTCCACCGACCGCGCCATGATGGCCTTCCTGCTGGGCGAGGGCGCCGTGGCCCAGATGAACCGCGACGAGGTCCGCGCCTTCAATCCCTTCAACTCCACCAAGAAGATGTCCGACGTGACGGTCAGCCACGACGGAAAGACCATCACCTACCTGAAGGGCGCACCGGAGCGCATCATCGAGCGCTGCTCCCACTTCATCGACGAGAACGGCGAGGTCAAGCCCCTCAACCACGAGGTGCAGTCCTCCCTGCTGACTTACATGGACCGCCAGGCGGGCCGCTCGATGCGCCTGCTGGGCGTGGCCAAGACCGAGGGCGACCCGGAGGGCAAGGACCTGACCCTGGTGTGCGTCCTGTCCATCCGCGACAACGTCCGCAAGGAAGTCATCCCGGCCATCAAGGAAGTGCAGGACGCCGGCATCCAGGTCGTCATGGTCACCGGCGACCGCAAGGAGACCGCCGTGGCCATCGCCCGCGAGTCCGGCCTGCTGCGGGAGCCCTCTGACGTCGCCATGACCAGCCAGGAGATGGCGGAGAAGACCGACGACGAGCTTAAGAAGATCCTGCCCAACCTGCGCGTGGTCGCCCGCGCGCTGCCCACCGACAAGAGCCGCCTGGTGCGCATCGCCCAGGAGCTGAACCTGGTGGTCGGCATGACCGGCGACGGCGTGAACGACTCCCCGGCTCTGAAGAAGGCCGACGTCGGCTTCGCCATGGGCTCCGGCACCGAGGTTGCCAAGGAGGCCGGCGACATCACGATCCTGGACGACAACTTCACCTCCATCGACAAGGCCATCCTCTACGGCCGCACGATGTTCAAGTCCATCCGCAAGTTCCTGATCTTCCAGCTGACGGTCAACGTGGCCGCCGTGCTGACCTGCTTCCTGGCGCCCTTCTTCGGCGAGAACGAGATCCTGACGGTCGTGCAGCTGCTGCTGGTCAACCTGGCCATGGATACCCTGGCGGCCATCGCCTTCGGATCCGAGCCCACGCTCAAGGAGTACATGAAGGAGAAGCCCGTGCCGCGCGACGCCTCGATTGTCTCCGGCAAGATGCTCTTCCAGATCATCCTCTCGGCGCTTTACATCACCGCGGCCTGCCTGTGCATCCGCTTCGTGCCCGCGATCTGGAACCTGATCGGCGCCAATGCGACCGGCTACACCTGGGATCTCATCAGCGAGCAGATCGGCAAGTCCAACATGCAGCTGTACCTGAACTCCGCGGTGTTCGCCACCTTCATGATGGCCATCACCTTCAACGGCTTCAACGCCCGCACCGAGCACCTGAATGTGTTTGAGGGCATCGGCCGGAACAAGATGTTCCTGCTGATCATGGGCGTCATCCTGGCCGCGCAGTTCGTCTTCGTCACCATCGGCGGCGACGTGCTGAAGACCCGCGCCCTGACCTCCACCACCTGGCTCGTGTGCTGCGCCATCGCCTTCCTGGTGATCGTGGTCGGCACGATCGCGAAGATCCTCTCCAAGAAAAAGAATGCCTGAGGCATTGCGTTTGATCGAATTTGAAAGGGGGAATCTCCATGGTTAATCTGCAAAAGGGACAAAAGGTCAATCTGGTCAAGGAAAGCGCGGGTCTGACGCAGGTACGCGTCGGCCTGGGCTGGGATGAGGCGCAGCCGCAGACGAAGGGTTTCTTCGCCTCCCTGTTCGCTTCCAAGCCCCAGGACATCGACTGCGACGCCTCCGTGATCCTCTGCGGCGCGGACGGCAAGGTGGTCGGCACGAGCATCCGGGATTGCTGCGTGTACTTCGGCAACCTGCACCACGCCTCCGGCGCCATCAACCACGCCGGCGACAACCTGACCGGCGGCGGCGAGGGCGACGACGAGCAGATCACCGTGGATCTGCCCCGCATCCCCGCGAACGTGCAGAAGCTGGTCTTCGTCGTGAACATCTACGACGCCGCGCCGCGGCACCAGCACTTCGGCATGATCCGCAACGCGTTCATCCGCCTGGTGGATACGCGCAACGAGCGGGAGATCTGCCGCTACAACCTGACCGAGGACTACAGCGGCATGACCGGCCTGGTAGTCGGCGAGCTGAACCGCAACGGCGGCCAGTGGGAGTTCGACGCGATCGGCCGTGGCGTGGCGCAGGCCAGCCGTCTGGACGCGCTGATCAATCTGTATCGCTGAGAAATATCGCTTCGTAATATAATTGCCACCGAGAAAGGGGATAGACAGATGGCAGTCAATCTTTCCAAGGGACAAAAAATCAGCCTGGATAAGGGCATGCGCCTGGCGCTGGTCGGTCTGGGCTGGGACACCAACCGCTACACCGGCCGCGCGGACTTCGACCTGGACGCCTCCGCCTTCCTGCTGGGCGCCAACGGCCGCGTGCGCAAGGATGAGGACTTCGTGTTCTACGGCAACCTGCGCGCCGACAGCGGCTGCGTGGTGCACACCGGTGACAGCCTCTCCGGCGGCTCCGGCGGCGACGACGAGACGCTCTTCATCGACTTCAGCAAGGTGCCGGCGGACGTGGAGCGCATCGCCATCACGGTGACGATCTACGAGGCCGAGTCCCGCGGACAGAACTTTGGACAGGTGTCCAACGCCTATGTGCGCCTGGCCCGCCGTTCCTCCGAGGACGACACCGTGGGCCGTGAGGAGCTGCGCTACGACCTGGGCGAGGAGTTCTCCATCGAGACGGCGCTGGTGGTCTGCGAGCTGTACCGCTCCGGCAGCGACTGGCGGTTCAACGCGGTGGGCGCCGGCTATCAGGGCGGCCTCTACGCGCTGTGCAAGGCATACGGCGTCAACGTCTAATCATTCCATTCTGCGCGGCGCCGTGATCCGATGCGGCGCCGCGCCCTTTGCTTTCATGGACCGTGACCGGCAATCCATCGGAGATTTGATGGTTTCAGGAGGTGCGCGATGACAGCGATGGGTGGGAAAAGAAAAATCCGCCTGAGCTATAACAGCCCGGTGGTGCTTAGCTTTGCGCTGGCCTGCGTGGCGGTGCAGGTGCTCAGCCTGCTCACCGGCGGCGGGAGCAACCGGCTGCTTTTCAGCGTGTACCGGGCCTCGCTGCTAGACCCGCTCACCTGGATTCGCCTGGTGGGGCATGTGCTGGGCCACTCGGGGTGGGAGCATCTGCTCAACAATATGATGTTCATTCTGATCCTGGGTCCGATGATCGAGGAGAAGTACGGCACCTCCAACACCCTGTTCATCATGCTGGCGACCGCGGTGGTGACCGGAATCCTGAACACGCTCCTGTTCCCGGGCGTCCGGCTGCTGGGCGCGAGCGGTATCGTCTTCGCGTTCATCCTGCTGGCCTCCATCACCAGCGTGGAGGAAAAAACGATTCCGCTGACCTTTGTGCTGGTGGCGCTGCTCTATATTGGCCGCGAGGTCTATAACGCCGTCGCCGTGCGGGACAGCATCAGCCAGATGGCGCATATCGTCGGCGGCCTCGTCGGCAGCGGCCTCGGGTTCCTGCTGAACCGCGGACGCACCGGCAGCGCTTTCGGGAGGTAAGCCATGCTCACCAGAGGAAAGGCGCAGCGCCCGGAGGCGCTGCTGAGCCCCGTGGCAAGCCGGAATCCGGCATGCTGGTATTTCCTGCGCGTGGACGGCTGGTCTCCCCAGCTGGAGGAGGTCCTGTGGCAGTGTCATGAGGCGGCCCGGAAACGGGGCGTGGTGCTGGGGGAGATTCCCAACCCCGACATGACGCAGCTGACCTACTACCGGGAGCAGCTGGGCAGCGACTTTGAGCTCTCGGGCTCTTTCATCACCACGGCCCTGCAGAAATGGCTGCCGGGGCTGCGGCCGGACACCCGGCGGCGGCTCGCGGACGCGATGACGCAGCTATTGCACCAGGAGAAACAGCGCGGGAAATCCGACAGCGCGCTGCGGGGACTGTTCACGAAGCTGATGTGCTGGCTGTATTACCGGTTCCGGGGCATCACGGATCAGCTGGGCGGCGACCGGCTGCCGCTGATCTTCTGCCTGTGCGCGGAGCTGTCCAGCCACGCGCTGGCCCTCCTGCAGATGCTCGGAGGGCTCGGTGCGGACATCCTGCTGGTGGAGCCGCAGGGCGACGAATGGTATCAGCTGATCGACCCGAACTCGGCCTTCTCCGAGAAGTGCGAGGTGCCGGGACTGCAGCCGTTCCCGAAGGATTTCACGCTCAAGAGCTTCCAGAAAAAACACGCCTCGGCGCCGCCGCCTCCGAAGCCGCCGGCCCCGAAGCCGGCGGTGAACCCCGGTCCGCGGCCCGTTCCGCCGCAGGTTCCGCCCGTGCGCCCCGCCGCGCCGCCGCCTGTCGTGCGGCCCGCGATGCCGCCGGTGGATCCGCTGCAGCGCTTCACGCCGCCCTCGGCGAACGTGCAGCCAAACGTGTGGATGAAGAACGCGGAGCTGGAGTCGATCCTGACCCCGGTGGCCCACCGCGGCGGCACGGAAGCCTACCACACAGTGCTGATGCGGCTGCGGGGCGTGCGCGACAAGCTGACCTACCCCAACGAGCTGTATCAGTTCTACCGGAAGCTCTCCGCCACCGGGCGGCGCGTGGCGGTGGTCGACGGCGCGTTCCCGGAGCCGAGCCCCGAGGAGCTGCGGCAGATCCGCCGCCGCGGACGCTATCTCTCGGTCGGGGAGATGGCGGTAGACCTGGCGGGCAACCTGCCCACCGGCGCCTCGCAGGAACTGACCCGCCTGGCGCAGCGTGCCTTTGCGGAGGTGCTGCTGGAGGCGGAGAAGGCCGGCGAGCCGCTGACCCGGCTGATGACGAACGCGGTGATCCTGCTGTGCTGGGTCCGCCGCTATCACGCCTCGCTCTACAGCGGCTGGAAACCCACGGAGATGCCCTGCCTGATCCGCATGGGACACTGCGAGCACGCCCGGGAGGAGCTCTTCCTGAGCTGGCTGAGCCGGATGCCGGTGGACCTGCTGCTGCTGGCGCCGAACCTGAACCAGATCGACTCGTTCCAGCACCCGGCGCTGCTGGAACTGACCGGCGAGGAGAGCCTGCCGGAGTTTGCCTTCCCGCGCGACGCGTCCTCGCTGCAGATGCGCACCCTGGCCTCGCACGCGCAGGAGGAGCTGACGGGGATGCTCTTCGAGGACAGCGGCCTGTACCGCGACCGGCAGTTCAGCCGCGCCAACGCGGTGGTGCTGCAGAGCACGCAGGATGAGGTCGACATCTACTGGGACCAGGAGCTGCGCTTCCGGCCGAACTTCGCGGCGGAGGGCGGCGAGGTGACCCTGCCGGTGCTCTGGGCGCGCATGAGCGGCGTCCCGGACGGGGAGCCGCTGCGCTACTGGCAGCACATCAAGAGCCTGACCATGGCGCCGGACACGCTGCTCTTCCAGCAGATGCCGATGATTCCCGCCAGCCAGGCGCGGCAGCACACAGCCCTCGCCACCAAATACCTGCGGGACGGCCGCATCCGCGCGGACGGGCTGATCAGCGACAAACAGTATCCCTACGGCCCGCTGCGCCGCGAGGTGCAGGCTCACATGCTCCTGAAGGTGCAGGAGATGCTGGACCAGCGGCTGATCCTGGGAACCTTCGAGAACGGGACGGAGTACACCGTGCTCTCCACCGCGCTGAGTCTGCCCGCGGCGGTGTCGCGGATGATCCAGAGCTTCGACTTCACCAAGAAAAACCCGAAGATCGTCTGTATCCACACCGCCGAGCGCGAGGGGACGCTGGAGGACGCGATCTTCCTGACCTTCCTGAGCCTGGTGGGCTTCGACGTGGTGCTGTTCGTGCCCACGGGCTACCAGACGATCGAGCGCTTCCTGCGCGAGCGGCTGCCGGTGGATCACCAGCTGGGCGCTTACCGCTTCGATCTCCATGTACCGGACTTCTCCACCCTGCCGAATCCCAAGAACGGCTTCCTGGCCGAGGGACTCAGCTGGGTCGGCAATCTGTTTAAGAGGGGGAATTGACCGATGGCTATCCAATTCAAGAACACAGGCACACCCGCCTATCAGCAGCCCGCGGCACCCAGCCAGCCGGAGCTGATCGAGCTGGAGCCCTACGACATTCAGGCGGACCGGAACAGCCTGGCGCAGGAACTGCAGGGCTCTCCGGAGATCGAGTCGCTGACCGCCGGCATCGACGTGAGCGACCTGACGACGATCGTCTCCTTCGGCGCGAACGCGGCCGACGAGATGTCCAAGGCGTCGGATGTGATCCTGCGCTCCCTCTCGATGAGTGATCTGGATGAGTCGAGCCAGCTGCTGGCGACGCTGACCAAGATCATGGACAAGTTCGATATCGACGAGGTGAAGCAGAATCCCTCCCTGCTCGGGAAGCTCTTCGGCAACCTCCGCAAGCAGCTGGAGAAGATCATCGGCAAGTACCAGACCATGGGCGACGAGGTGGACAAGATCTACGTCCAGCTGCGGCAGTACGAGACCGAGATCAAGCAGAGCAACCAGAAGCTGGACTCGCTCTTCGACGCCAACGTCGGCTACTACCATGAGCTGGTGAAGTACATTGTGGCCGGCGAGCAGGGCGTGCAGGAGATCAGCGACTATATCGACGAGCGCGCGGCGGCCATGGAGGCCAGCGGCGACCAGTCCATCGCCTTCGAGATCCAGACGCTGCAGCAGGCGCGCGACATGCTCGACCAGCGCGTGCAGGACCTGCGCACGGCCGAGGTTGTGGCCATGCAGTCCATCCCCATGATCCGCACGATGCAGTTCAGCAACATGAACCTCGTGCGCAAGATCAACTCCGCCTTCATCATCACCCTACCCGTGTTCAAGCAGGCCCTGGCGCAGGCGATCCTGCTCAAGCGGCAGCAGATCCAGGCCCAGGCGATCAGCGCGCTGGACGAGCGCACCAACGAGATGCTGATCAAGAACGCGCGCAACGCCACCGAGACCAGCAAGCTGACCGCACGGCTCGCCAGCGGCTCCTCCATCAAGGCCGACACCCTGGAGACCACCTGGCGCACGATCGTCAACGGCATCGACGAGACGAAGAAGATCCAGGAGAACGCCTCCCGGCAGCGCGCCGAGGACCAGGCGAAGCTCGAGCGGATCAAGGCTGAGTATCACCAGCGCTTTGACATGCCGGACCGGCGCTGAGAGATACGGGATTCCGCGCCTGCGGGCGCGGCCAGAGGCTTTCCGGTCGCCTCTGGACTCTTCGGTACATATCCTTGTTTGATGTGCTGTTCTGAGCGGAGGAAAGCCTATGAGAAGGATCATCTGCCTGCTGGTGCTCCTGTGTCTGTTTGTGCCCTGCGGATTTGGCGAGGGGCTCGACACGGATCCAGGCTACCAAACGTGGATCAGCGGCGTGGACACGGTGCACCGGCCGGTGGACCAGCCCTTCTTCGGCACGGTGTCGGAGGGCACCATCTGCGCTTTCCTGGACCTGGCGGAGCTGGCGGACAGCGAGCTCCTGGTCCCGCGCCTGGTGCTCGCCACCGAGCTGGAGGAACCCCTCTACGCGGCGGAGCTCACCCTGCAGGTGGGCAAGACCGTGTGGCACGCCGGCGTGCATGCGGAGATCTCCGAGTATGACATGCTCTACCTGGAGGATTACACGATTCTTCTGGCGGGCGGCGGGCTCGACCTCCTGCAGGCGATGGCCAAGGCCAAGAGCAGCGAGTTCCCCTTCACCCTTACCGCCGAGGGCCGCGCGCTGCAGGGCTCCCTGACCATCCCCACGGGCAGCGTCCAGCGCCTCTGGAAGGACTTCAAGCGCCTCAGGGGCGACAAGCAGGACCTGTCGGGGATTGAGGACGTGTGGAGGAAGGAATAACAGAATACACGGCTTGTGAGTCGCATCACAGGCCGTGTATTGTTCTGGAGAGGCTTTTCCGCAAGCGTTCCGTATAAAGATACCGTCATTTCTCTTCTGGAATGAATAAACAAACAAAACACATGAATAAACGCATAAACTATTGACAAATCAAGGATATGCGTGTATATTCCACGCATATCACTGCATGAAGCAGGGAGGTGCTGTGCTGTGTGGACCGTGTTCATTGACGGGAGCGCGGGGACGACGGGACTGCGGATCGCGGACCGGCTGGCGGAGCGGAAGGAACTGCGGATCCTGCGGCTGGAGGAGTCGGAGCGCAAGGACCCCCAGGCGCGGCGCGACGCGCTGAACCGGGCGGATATCGTGTTCCTCTGCCTGCCGGATGACGCAGCGCGCGAGGCGGCGTCCTGGGTGGAGAACCCGGACACGGTGGTGATCGACACCTCGACGGCGCACCGCACGGCGGAGGGCTGGGTGTACGGATTCCCGGAGAAGCGGGGACAGCGGGAGAAGATCCGCACGGCAAAGCGGATCGCGAACCCGGGATGCCACGCGACCGGGTTCATCTCGCTGGTCGCGCCGCTCCGGGAGGCCGGGCTGATCGGCGCGGACGCGATGCTCAGCTGCTTCTCCCTGACGGGCTACTCCGGCGGCGGCAAGAAGATGATCGCCGCGTACGAGGCGGCGGAGCGCGATCCCCTGCTGGACGCGCCGCGGCAGTACGGCCTCGGACAGCAGCACAAGCACCTGCCGGAGATGACGAAGATCTGCGGCCTGGAGCACGCGCCGGTCTTCTGCCCGATCGTCGCGCCTTATTACGCGGGCATGGAGGTCACGGTGCCGCTCTTTGCCGGACAGGTGAATGGCGGCGCGGAGGCGCTGCGGGACTGCTGCCGCTCCTACTACCAGGACGGGCTGATCCGGTATGCCGACGAGACGGAGGACGGCTTCCTCTCGGCGGGCGCGCTGGCCGGCTGCGACGACCTGGCCGTCTCGGTGCTCGGCGGGGAGGAGCGGATCCTGCTGGTCTCCCGCTTCGACAACCTGGGCAAAGGCGCCAGCGGCGCGGCGATCCAGAACATGAACATCGTGCTGGGACTGGATGAGAACACGGGACTGGTGAGGTCGCATGGGTGAGATACAGCTGAAACCGATGACCGTGGCGGACTACGATTCGGTGCGTCGGCTGTGGCTGACGATCCGCGGCTTCGGCATCCGCGCGCTGGACGACAGCCGCGAGGAGATCGAACGGTTCATCGAGCGCAACCCGACCACAAGCGTCGTGGCGGTGGCGGACGGGGAGATCGTCGGGTCGATCCTCTGTGGGTCGGACGGACGCCAGGGCTCGCTCTACCACGTCTGCGTCGCAAAGCAATACCGCCGCCGGGGCATCGGCACCCGGATGGTGGCCTACTGCATGAACCAGCTGCGGGATATGGGCATCAACAAGGTGACCCTGATCGCCTTCAAGAGCAACGACGCGGGCAACGCCTTCTGGAAGACCATCGGCTGGACCTGCTCGGACGTGAATTACTATGAGTTTGTGCTGAACCGGGAGAACATCACCCAGTTTATCGGAGGGGGAGAATGACGATGCGGCGGATATCGGGAGGCGTCACGGCGGCGAAGGGATTCCGGGCGGCCAGCTGCGCAGCGGGAATCAAATACCAGGGGCGGACCGACATGGCGATGCTCGTGAGCGACGTGCCCTGTGCTGTGGCGGGCACCTTCACCACCAACAAGGTGAAGGCGGCGCCGGTCCTCTGGGACATGGGGATTGTCTACGGCGAGAAGACCGCCCAGGCGGTCGTGGTCAACGCCGGGATCGCCAACGCAGCCACGGGTCCGGAGGGCCTGCGCCTCTGCGAAGGAACCGCCGCATTTGCCGGGGAGACGCTGGGCATCCCGCCGCGGGCAGTGCTGCTGGGCTCCACCGGTGTGATCGGGCCGCAGATTCCCCTGGACCGGATCACCGCGGGCGTGCGCATGATGGCGGGTGTGCTCTCCGACACGCAGGAGGCCGGGACCGCCGCCAGCCGCGCGATCATGACCACGGACACGGTGAACAAGGAGTTCGCGGTGGCCTTTGACCTGCCAACCGCCTCCGGCGAGGGCACGGTGACCGTGCACCTGGGCGGCATGAGCAAGGGCTCCGGCATGATCCATCCGAACATGTGCACCATGCTGGGCTACATCACCACCGACTGCGCGATCGATCAGGCACTCCTGCAGCAGGCGCTGAGCGCGGTGGTGCCGGACACCTTCAATATGATCACCGTGGACGGCGATACGAGCACCAACGACACCCTGCTTGTGCTGGCCAACGGCCTGGCGGGCAACGCGCCGATCACGGCGGCGGACGAGGGCTACGGGCTGTTCTGCGAGGCGCTGTTCTCTGTCTGCCGGGACCTGGCGGTGAAGATGGCGGGCGACGGCGAGGGCGCGACCCGGCTGATCGAGACGAACGTCAAGAACTGTGATACAAAAGAAAACGCGAAGGCCTTTGCCAAGGCCGTGGTCGGCTCCAGCCTGGTCAAGGCGATGGTCTTCGGCAGGGACGCCAACTGCGGCCGCATCCTCTGCGCGCTGGGCTACGCGGGGCCGGACTTCGACCCGGCGAAGATCGAGGTATATCTGGTCGGCGACGAGGACACGGTCTGCTTCTATAAGGACGGGCAGGTGCAGGCCTTTGACGAGGAGCGCGCCCTGGCGATCCTCTCGGCGGACCATGTGCGCTTCGACTGCGACATGCAGACCGGAGAGTGCGGGGCCACGGCCTGGGGCTGCGACCTGACCTACGACTATGTGAAGATCAACGGCGACTATCGGAGCTGAGGAGGCGGCGGAGCGATGCACGAGGAGTTCACCAATGCGGAGCGCGCGGAGGTCCTGACCCAGGCGCTTCCCTACATCAAGCGCTATACCGGCAAGATCGTGGTGGTGAAGTACGGCGGGAACGCGATGGTCAACGACCAATTGCGCCAGCAGGTCATGGAGGACATGGTGCTTCTGTGGCTCATCGGCGTCAAGGTCGTTCTGATCCACGGCGGCGGGCCGGAGATCAGCGAGATGATGCGCCGGATGGGCAAGGAGCCGGAGTTCGTCGACGGCCTGCGGGTGACCGACCGGGAGACGGTGGACATCGTGCAGATGGTGCTGGCGGGCAAGATCAACAAGACGCTCGTGAACCTCCTGGAGATGAAGGGCGGCCGCGCGGTGGGCCTCTCCGGCATGGACGGCCGGCTGATCGAGGCGAAGCAGAAGGACGCGCGCCTGGGCTATGTGGGCGAGGTGACCCGCATCCACATCCGCCCGGTGATGGACCTGCTCGGCAGCGGCTATATCCCGGTGGTCTCCACCCTGGGCTGCGACCGGGAGAGCAATACCTACAACATCAACGGCGACACCGCCGCGGCGCACATCGCCGGCGCTTTGGGAGCCGAGCGGCTGATCCTGATGACGGACATCGCCGGAATTCTGCGGGACCGGAACGATCCGGCCTCCCTGATCCCGGAGCTGACCCTGCAGGAGGCCGCCGAGCTCAAGGAGCAGGGCGTGGTCTTCGGCGGCATGATTCCCAAGCTGGACTGCTGCGTGGAGGCGATCCACGCGGGCGTGAAGAACGCGGTCATCATGGACGGGCGGATTCCCCACTCGATCCTGATGGAGCTGCTGACCAACGAGGGCGCGGGCACCTGGATCAAAGGAGGCGTCTCATGAGCAATCTGCAGGAACGGGACCGGACCTACGTCGCCGGGACCTACAAGCGTTTCCCGGTGGAGATCGCCTCCGGCAAGGGCTCGCTGTACTTCGACACGGCGGGGAAGCGCTACATCGACCTGGGCACCGGCATCGCGGTGAACAGCTTCGGCGCGGCGGACGACGTCTGGCAGCAGGCGGTGATCGACCAGATCGGGAAGGTGCAGCACACCTCGAACCTTTATTACACTGAGCCCTGTGTCCGCCTGGCGGAGATGCTCTGCCAGCGGACCGGGATGAAGAAGGTCTTCTTCGGCAACTCCGGCGCGGAGGCGAACGAGTGCGCGATCAAGGTTGCGCGCAAGTGGGCCGCGGAGGAGCGGAACATCACCGATCCGCTGATCGTGACGCTGAAGGGCAGCTTCCACGGCCGGACGCTGACCACGCTGGCTGCCACCGGACAGGAGCACTACCATGAGCTGTTCCAGCCGCTGACCCCCGGCTTCGTGCACGTGACGGCGGGGGATGCCGAGGAACTGGCGCGGGTCATGATGGGCGGCCGGGTCGCGGCGGTGCTGGTGGAATGCATTCAGGGCGAGGGCGGCGTGATCCCGCTCACCCAGAGTTACGCGGCGGCGGTGGCGGAGCTGACCCAGCGCTGCGGCGCGCTGCTGATGGTGGACGAGGTGCAGACCGGCAACGGCCGCACGGGCACGCTCTACGCCTATGAGCAGTACGGGCTGAAGCCGGACGTGGTGACCACCGCAAAGGGCCTGGCGGGCGGCCTGCCGCTGGGCGCGGCGCTGCTGGGCGAGCGCGTGGAGAAGGTGCTGGGCTACGGCGACCACGGCTCGACCTTCGGCGGAAACCCGGTCTGCTGCGCGGCGGCCTGCTCGGTACTCTCCCGGATCGACGACGATCTGCTGGCGGAGGTCCGGAAGAAGGGCAATTATCTCCGGGAGCGCTTCACCGGCGCGCCTGGAATCCGGGAGGTCACGGGCCTGGGCCTGATGCTCGGCCTGGTGACCGAGCGCCCGGCGGGGGAGGTCGTGGCGGACTGCATGGCCGAGGGCATTCTCTGCCTGACCGCAAAGAACAAGGTCCGCCTGCTCCCGGCGCTGAACATCCCCTGGGAACTCCTGGAGGAGGCCGCGGACGGCATCCTGCGCGTAGCGGGGAAATAAATTTACCGAACGCGGGTGCTGTTCTTGACAGCGCCGCGGGGAAGTGCTACCATACGCTTGACAAGTGCATGACCGTGAAGCTTCTTCGGGGCAGGGTGAAATTCCCTACCGGCGGTACAGCCCGCGAACCTGCGTATGCAGGCCGAACCGGTGTGATTCCGGTGCCGACAGTAGAGTCTGGATGAGAGAAGAGCTGGGAATCCCTCCGCGCGATTTCCGCCCCTGAGAGCGAGTTGCTTCAGGGGCGTGTTTTTGTCAGAGAGGAGGGACTGTCATGTCTCAAAAGAAATCAATTCTGTCTACCCCGTATCTGACCCGCATCGCCATTCTGGCGGCCCTGGGCGCGGCGCTGTCGATGATCGAGTTCCCGATCTTCCCCGGCGCGCCGTTCTACAAGATGGACCCCAGCGGACTGCCGGTGATCCTCGCGGCGTTCTCCATGGGGACGCCCGCCGGGATCCTGACCCTGCTGGTCAAGGACCTGATCGGCCTGCTGATCCATCCGAGCGGCGGCTGGGTCGGCCAGCTGGCGGACTTCCTGGTGCTGCTGGCGTTCATCATTCCGCCGTCCATTCTCTATCAGCAGAAGAAGACCCGCGGCAACGCGCTGATCGGCATGCTGATGGGCATCCTGCTGATGCTGTCGGTTGCCGTGCTCGCCAACAAGTATATCCTCTTCCCAGCATTCGGCGTGCCGAACGCGGAGAAGTACATCATCCCCTTCACAATCCCCTTCAATGCGATCAAGGGTGTCGCGCTGACTCTGATCACCTTCCTGATCTACAAGCCTCTCTCCCCGCTGCTGAAGGTCAAGATGCGCTGAGAACTCTGCCCCGGCCCCGAACGGCCGGGGTTTTCTTGACAGTATCCGCCGGAATCTCTATAATGTCCGGCGGGTAGAAAGAGGAAAGGGGGCCTGCCTTGTGATCAGCCATTCATCCGCGGAGACCCGGCTCTGGGGCGCGCGGCTGGCGGAACAGCTGCAGCCGGGGGACGTGCTGCTGCTGGAGGGCAACCTGGGCGCCGGCAAGAGCGAGCTGACCCGCGGCATTGCGGAGGGCCTGGGAATCCACGGACCCGTGCCGAGCCCTTCTTTCACAATCCTGAACGTTTATGACAGCGGCCGGATCCCGCTGTACCATTTCGACTGGTACCGCCTGGAGAGCGCCGAGGAGCTCTTCGAGATGGGCATGGACGAATACCTGGGCGGGGACGGCGTGGCGGCGGTGGAATGGCCGGAGCGCTGCCCGGAGGCGATCCCGGAGCGGTATCTCCGGGTCACGATCACGCCCACCGCGGAGAACGAGCGGGAGATCACCTGGGAGCCCGTAGGCGGCTTCCGGAACCTGAGGGAGATGGACGCATGAATATCCTGGCGATCGACACCTCCGGCCCGGTCTGCGGGACCGCGGTCCGGACGGACGCGGGGATCCGCGCCTCGAGCATGGTGCTGAACCAGCGGACGCACTCCGTGAACCTGATGCCCATGGTGGACACGGTGCTGCAGGCCGCCGGACTCACGCTGGCGGAGATGGACCGGCTGGCGGTGGTCGTGGGCCCCGGCTCCTTCACGGGCGTGCGGCTGGGGGTCAGCACGGTCAAGGGCCTGGCGCACGGCGCGGGAAAGCCCTGCGTGGCGGTCAACGCGCTGGAGGCGATGGCCCTGGGCGTGGGAGTGTTTCCGGGGCTGATCTGCCCGGTGCAGGACGCCCGCGCGGGACAGGTCTACGCGGCGCTGTTCCGCAGCGGGGAGACGCGCCCGGTGCGCCTCTGGAAGGACGAACCGCTGAAGGTGGAGGTGCTGGCGGCGCGCCTGCGGGAGCTCGGCGAGCCGGTGCTCTTTGCGGGCGATGGGATGCCCGTGCAGCGGGAGAAACTGCGGGCGCTCCTGGGCAGCCAGGCGGTCTTCGCGCAGGCGCCCTTCGCCTTCCTGCGGCCGGAGGCGGTCGCGGAGCTTGCGGCGCGGACGGAGGAGACCGTGGACTATCTGACTCTCATGCCGCTGTACCTGCGCGCGCCCAGCGCGGAGCGGAACCGGCGCCTGATGGAGGCGGCCCATGAACAGTGAAATCACGATCCGGCGCATGGAGATGAGAGACCTGGATCCGGTGTGCGCCATCGAGAACGCGACCTTCGCGCACCCCTGGACCCGGGCGGACTACGAGGGCGAGCTGACGCGCAACAAGGTCGCCCGCTACCTCGTCGCGGAGCGGGAGGGAGAGATTCTGGGCTTCGCCGGCGCCTGGGTGATCCTCGATGAGAGCCATATCACGAACATCGCCGTGGCGGAGCCCTATCGCCGGCAGGGGATCGGCGAACAGGTGACGCGCGCTCTGCTGCAGTATCTCTCGAACCTCGGCGCCGCCTACGCGACCCTCGAGGTGCGGGAGAGCAATCTCCCGGCGCAGGCCCTCTACGCTAAGCTGGGTTTCCAGAAGGTCGGCCGCCGCAAGCGCTACTATGAGGACAACGGCGAGGACGCGCTGCTCCTGGTCTGCGACCGGATGCCGCCGCCCGAGGAGGGCTTCGAGGAGCCGGAGACGGTGCGGGAGGAATAACCGCCCTCCGTGACGTTTGAGCCTTTCCGCGGCTGTTTTGAAACACTAAGCCTGTTCAGAAGCCGGGCTTTATGCTATGCTGAGACCGTGATCCGGAGAGCGGATCGGGGAGGAAAAAACCATGATTGAGTTTGTGCAGACCACCAAGCGGTATGGAAAGAGCAACAAGCTGGCGCTAGACCAGCTGAACCTGAGCGTGCCGAACCGGTGCGTATACGGTTTTCTGGGCCCCAACGGCGCGGGCAAGACCACGGCGATCCGGATGCTGACCGGCGCGCTGCGGCCGACCTCGGGAACGGTCAAGGTCAACGGCATCGACGTGACGGAGGACCCGGTGGCGGCCAAGCGGCTGATCGGGTTCGTGCCGGATACGCAGGAGATGTACGAGCGGCTGACCGGCTGGGAGTACCTGAACTTCATGGCGGATATCTTCGGCGTGAACGAGGAGGACCGCCGCGCGCGGGCGGACCGGTACCTGGCGACCTTCGAGATGACGGAGGCGGCGGGCTCCCGGATCCAGAGCTATTCCCGCGGCATGAAGCAGAAGATCGCCGTGATCGGCGCGCTGATCCACGACCCGGAGGTCTGGGTGCTGGATGAGCCGATGGTGGGCCTGGATCCCCGGGCGGCCTTCCTGCTCAAGGAGGAGATGCGCCGCCAGGCGGACGCGGGCAAGACCGTCTTCTTCTCTACCCACGTGCTCGAGGTGGCGGAGAAGCTCTGCGACCGGGTCGGCATCATCTCCCACGGCAAGCTGATCGCCGAGGGCACGCCGGAGGAACTGCAGCACAGCGCCGGCGACGAGTCCCTGGAGCAGGTCTTCCTGGAGATGACCGGCGGGGATCCCGCGGAGGAGACGTCCAAATGAAAAACTATGGCATTCTGACCCGGCTGATGCTCAGCAATATGCTGAGCTCGCTGAATCCGTTCGGCATCAGCTATGAGGATAAGAAAAAGCGCGGCCGGGCGCTTCTGCGCACGCTGGGCGTGCTGATCATTCTTGCGAGCGGCATCGGCTTTGTGGTTTTCCTGGAGTACGAGCTCTCCACGCTGCTCAAGCCCATGGGGCAGCTGTCGCTGCTGCTGGGCATGGCGGTCCTGTTCTCGATGGTCCTGACCCTGGTGCTGGGCCTGTTCCAGACGCTCTCGGAGCTCTACCAGGGCAAGGACGCGCCCTTCCTGGCGGCGCTGCCGCTGACCAGCCGGCAGGTGTTCGCGGCGCGGATGACCTCGCTGTATGTCTCGGAACTGGGAATCGACGCGCTGATCACGATCCCCGCGATGGTGCTCTACTGCATGGGCACGGGGAAGGTACTGCCGGTGGCGCTGACCGGGCTGCCGGTCCTGCTGCTCCTGCCGGTGATCCCGCTGGTGCTCGTGACGCTGATCGGCTCGCTGCTCATGCGGGTGAGTTTCTTCAGCCGGAACCGCGAGACGATTGTCATGGTGCTCAGCATGGGCATCGCCATCGCCTACTCGGTCGCGGTGACCATGATGAACACCTCCGCGAGCGACAGCCCCGCGACGCAGCTTGTCAGCTACCTGACGCGGGAGAACGGTCTGGCGGAGCTGCTGATCAGCCGCTTCCCGCCCGCGCTGTGGGCGATGCGCGGCCTGATTGGACAAGGGCTCTGGCTGGCGCTGCTGGCGGGTGTGTCCGTCCTGGCGGCCGCCCTGCTGATCCTGCTGGTGGGCGCAGACTACCTGCCCCAGGCGCTGAGTGCCGGGGAACACACGGTCGGCCAGTGCCGCGTCAAGGGACAGGCCAGCTGGCGTGCCTCCTCCGCGTTCGGCGCACTGCACAGCCTGGAGTGGCATGAGCTGCTCCGCACACCCGCCTGGGCTTACAACGCCCTCGCCGGCGTGATCATGTTCCCCCTGATGATGGGGATCGGCCTGTTTGCCGGCTTCTCCAAGGGCGGAGCCGGGGATCCCACCGCGCTGATCGAAGAGCTTGCGCAGGAGTTTGGCTACGGCTATATCGCGCTGGTCGCCGCCGCGCTCTTCGCCATGGGCAGCATGGTGAACCCCGCCGTGTCGACCGCGATCTCCCGTGAGGGCGGACGCTGGCCCTTCGCGCTGACCCTGCCCGTGCGGCAGCGGACGCGCTTCGCGGCGAAACTGATGGTGGGCGTGGAGATCAACCTGATCTGTGGGCTGCTGATCGCGGTCGTGGTTGAGTATCTGGCGCGGATGCCCCTGCTGTGGCTTCTGGCAGCCCTGGCACTCTCGCAGGCGATCGGCCTGGCCGCCTCCGCGGCGTCGCTGTGGGTGGACGCGCGTCGTCCCCAGCTGAAGTGGAACAGCGAGATGGAGGCCATCAAGAAGAATTTCAACCAGGTCTTCGGCATGTTCCTGTGGCTGGCGTTCCTGGGCCTGTGCGTGATCCCCGCGGTGTTCCTGTGGAACAGGGGCGGCGGCATCGCGATGCTCGGCTGTGCCGGGATGGCGCTGCTGGAGGTCGCTGTGAGCCTCTTGCTCCTCTCCCGCGTCACGGAAAAGCACACGGCTCTGCAGGACTGACAGGAGCCCTTCAAAAGCAAAGGTATCTGCCTGAAGGTCCAGGGCGATCGGAAAGCCGCCGGTCCGGCTGCGGACCTGGCCGCGCCCGCAGGCGCGAAACCCCTGCTTCGGTCAAGGAAAACCCAATAAACCGGCTGGAGAGAAAAGCATGTATCAGATTCTGACTGCTGACCAGGCTGCGGAGCTGATCCCGGATGGCGCCTGTATCTGCGTCAACTCGTTCGTAGGCATCGAGAATCCGGTGGAACTCCATGAGGCCCTGGGGAGACGGTACCATGAGACCGGCTCCCCGGGCCATTTGACGATCATCTCCAGCGCGGGCTTCGGCGTATGGGATGAGGACCGCGCCGCCGAGGGCTATATCCGGGAGGGCGCGGTGGACCGGCTGATCTGCGGCCACTTCGGCGCGATGCCCAGCACCAAGCGGATCATCCTCGAGGACCGTTTCGAGGCGTACAACCTGCCGCTGGGCTGCATTTCGCACGCGATCCGTGCGCAGGCCGGCGGCCTGCCCGGCGCGCTGTCCAAGGTGGGCCTCGACCTGTTCGTGGATCCCCGCCGCGAGGGGCCCGGCATCAACCGCATCTCCCACGACCCGAGCCTCGTGAAGCTCGTGGAGCTGGACGGGGAGGAGTTCCTGTACTATAAACTGCCCCGGATCACCTGCGCCCTGATCAAGGGCACGGCGGCGGATCCCCGGGGCAATATCTCGTTCGACGACATGTATATGTCGGGCGACGCGCTCTCCATCTGCCAGGCGACCAAGGCCAACGGCGGCAAGGTGATCGTGCAGGTGGACAAGCTGGTGGATGTCCCCTCCCGGCCGCGAAACGCGGTTATTCCCGGCTGCCTGGTGGACGCGATCGTGGTGGTGGAGCCCGGCTGGCGCGACGAGGCGTACACGGCGCTGATGGGCTCCTTCGAGATCCCCTACGCGCAGTGGCCGGAGTGGACCGACCGCCTGGAGGCGCTGACCGCCACCCGGCGGCAGGATTCCACCGCCAGCCGGATCATCGGCCGCCGCGCCGCGCAGGAGCTCAAGAAGGGCGATATCGTCAACGTGGGCATCGGCATTCCGGAGGCGGTCTCGCACTACGCGCGCAAGAACGGCATGCTGGACCATGTGACGCTGACGGTGGAGTCCGGCAGCGTGGGCGGCTTCCCGGCTTCGGGCCAGGTGTTCGGCGCCATGATCGGCGCGACCTCCGTCTGCGATATGTCCAACCAGTTCGACCTGTATGACAACGGCGGACTGGACATCTGCTTCATGGGCGCGCTGGAGGTGGACCGGCACGGGAATGTCAACGCCCACCGCGGCCCCGGCGCCTTCGCCGGCATCGGCGGTTTCGCGAACATCACCGCGCGGACGCCCACCGTGGTCTTCTGCCTGACTTTCAACACCAAGGGCCTGACGGTCACTCGCAAGGGCGGCATCGTCACGGTCGAGCAGAACGGCTCCATCCCGAAGTTCGTCAACGAGATCCAGGCGGTGAGCTTCTCCGCCAAGCAGGCGCTGGCCAACGGTCAGCGGGTGCTGTACGTGACTGAGCGCTGCGTGCTGGGGCTGACCTCGAACGGCCTGAAGCTCCTGGAGGTCTATCCGGGCGTGGACGTCGTGCGCGACATACTGGCACTGCTGCCTTTCGCGGTGGAGATCTGATTCTTTCACGAAAAAGGATTTCGCGCCTGCGGGCGCGACCAGAGGCTTTCCGATCGCCTCTGGACTCTTCGGACACACTCTTTTGGAGAAGTTGGGTATTTCAGCGCAGGGCCTTCCTGCTATCCCCAAACTTCCAAAGAAGTGCATTGCCGAAGGTCCAGGGCGATCGGAAAGCCCTGGTCGCGGCCCGCAGGCCGCGAAATCCTTATTTATGTTGAGCAGACTTATTTACCTTTTACCGCCTGCCGCAGATCCTCCACAGCGTCGAGGTGCTCCCAGGGGAGGTCGAGGTCCGGACGGCCGAAGTGGCCGTAGGCCGCGGTCTGCCTGTAGATGGGCCGCCGCAGGTCAAAACGCCGGATGATGACGGCGGGACGCATGTCAAAAACCTCGGAGACAGCGGCGGTCAGGACGTTGTCGCTGACCACGCCGGTGCCGCGGGTATCCACGCGGAGACTGACCGGGTGTGCGACGCCGATGGCGTAGGCCAGCTGGATCTCACACTGCCGGGCCAGCCCGGCGGCGACCAGATTCTTGGCCGCGTGGCGGGCGGCGTAGGCGGCGGAGCGGTCCACCTTGGTGGGGTCCTTGCCCGAGAA
>JAFWQU010000020.1 GCA_017508975.1 Clostridia bacterium
CGCCCTGACAAAGTACGGCTGCGAGACCGCCATGGTCGGCAAGGTGGGCGACGACGCCTTCGGCCGCCTGCTGGTGAAGACCCTGGAGGCTGCCGGCATCGGGACAAAGGGCGTCCTGCTGGACCCCGACGTGTTCACCACCCTGGCCTTCGTCTCCCTGGACGCCTCCGGCAACCGGGATTTCTCCTTTGCCCGCAAGCCCGGCGCAGACACCTGCCTGCGTCCGGAGGAGATCGACGAGGCCCTGATTGCGGACGCGAAAGTGTTCCACTTCGGCACCCTGTCCCTGACGGACGAGCCCGCCGCCTCCGCCACCCGCAGAGCGATTGAGCTGGCGAGGAAGCACGGCCTGCTGATCAGCCTGGATCCCAACCTCCGCAAGCCCCTGTGGAAGCGGGAGGAGGACGCCAAGGCCGCGATCGAGTGGAGCCTGCGCCAGGCGGACATCGTGAAGATCAGCGACGAGGAGATCGCCTGGCTGTGGGGCCTTTCTCCGGAGGAAGGGGCCAAGAAGCTGCTGGAGGAATACGGCGTCTCCCTGGTGTACGCGACCCTGGGCCCCAAGGGCTGCTACGCGGCCACGCGGAACGCCGCGGTCACGGTATCGAGCCCCACGGGCATCCATGTGGTGGACACCACCGGCGCGGGCGACATCTTCGGCGGCAGCGCCATGAGCCAGTTCCTGAAAACAAAAAAGGCCCCCGCCGATCTGACGGCGGAGGACCTGACCCGGATCGTCCGCTTCGCCTGCACCGCCGCCAGCCTCTCCACCCAGAAGCACGGCGGCATTACGAGCGTGCCGGAGATGACGGAGGTCGAGGCAAGGCTGTCGTAGTGTCTCCGGCAAAACGGTGATCCATCACAGCCTGGAAAATTGTTCTTTGATTGTTCTGCTCTTGACAAGGAGCCCGCTCTGTCCTACAATGCGATCATTCCAACGAGGCGCAAGGGTGTGCTGGGATGCACCCTGCGCCTCTTTTTGTTGGAAAAACACAGAAGGGGATGTGAGATTATGACGTACTCTCCCGCGAACACGATCTGGGTCCTGCTCGGCGCAGCGCTGGTCTTCTTCATGCAGGCGGGCTTCGCCATGTGTGAGGCCGGTTTCACCCGGGCCAAGAATACCGGCAATATTCTGATGAAAAACCTGATGGACTTCTGTATCGGAACACCGCTGTACTGGCTGTTCGGATTCGGCATCATGTTCGGCGCGGGCACCGCGCTGTTCGGATGGATCGATCCCTTTATCATGGGCGACTACAGCGCCGTCCTGCCCGCCGGGGTGCCGCTGTGGGCCTATGCCATCTTCCAGACGGTCTTCTGCGCGACCTCCGCGACGATCGTCTCCGGCTCGATGGCGGAGCGCACGAAGTTCTCGGCCTACTGCATCTACTCCGCGGCGATCTCGCTGTTCATCTACCCGGTCTCGGGCCACTGGATCTGGGGCGGCGGCTGGCTGGCGGAGATGGGCTTCCACGACTTCGCCGGCTCCACGGCGGTCCATATGGTGGGCGGTGTCTGCGCCCTGATCGGCGCGAAGATCCTCGGCCCCCGCATCGGCAAGTATGACAAGGACGGCAAGCCCCGGGCCATCCTGGGCCACAACCTGTCCATCGCCGCGCTCGGTGTGTTCATCCTTTGGTTCTGCTGGTTCGGTTTCAACGGCGCCTCCACGGTCGGGATGGACAGCGATGCGCTGATCACCTCCGCGGGCCTGGTCTTCTTCAACACCAACCTGGCGGCCGCCGTGGCGACGCTGGTGACCATGATCTTCACCTGGCTGCGCTACGGGAAGCCCGACGTGTCCATGACCTTCAACGCGGCGCTGGCCGGCCTGGTGGGCATCACGGCGGGCTGCGACGCGGTGGATCCCTTCGGCGCGGCGGTGATCGGCGCCGTCTGCGGCCTCGCGGTGGTGCTCTCCATCGGCTTCTTTGACCGGGTTGTGAAGATCGATGACCCGGTCGGCGCGATCTCCGTCCACGGCGTCTGCGGCTCCCTGGGTACGCTGCTGACCGGCCTCTTTGCCACCGGCGTCTCCACGGAGAAGGGCCTGTTCTACGGCGGCGGCTTCCACTTCCTGGGCGTCCAGTGCCTGGGCGTGGTGGCGACCATCGCCTGGACGGCTGTCATCATCACCGTTGTGTTCCTGGCAATCAAAAAAACCATCGGCCTGCGGGCGGACGCCGCGGACGAGACCATGGGTCTGGACCGCTCCGAGCACGGCCTGCCCACCGCCTATGCCGGCTACGCCATGATGCCGGACAGCAGCTTTGAGGACATGGAGACGGTGCCGCAGCCCGTTCCCGCCGCCGCGGGCGAGGAGGCGCTCCGCAAGCCCAGGGAGAAGGCCCCGGAGGCTCCGGTCTATACCCGCGTGCAGATCATCTGCCGTCCCGGCAGCCTGGAGAGCCTGAAGGCCGCCATGAACCGGATCGGCATCACCGGCATGACGGTCACCAACGTCATGGGCTACGGCGCGCAGAAGGGCAAGCCGGAGTACTACCGCGGCACGCCCGTGGAGGTGACGCTGCTGCCCAAGGTCCAGGTGGACATCGTGGTCAGCAAAGTGCCTGTCCATCAGGTTATCGACACCGCCCGCTCGGTCCTGCACACAGGCCACATCGGCGACGGCAAGATCTTCGTCTGCGATGTGGAGAACGTTGTGCGTGTCCGGACCGGCGAGGAGGGCTACGACGCGCTGCAGGGGGATTGACGAACCTCACTCCTGCCCCTGTTCTCAGCTTAAGTGCATATTGTTAACAGCAAGGTTTCGCGGCCTGCGGGCCGCGACCAGGTCCGCAGCCGGACTGGCGGCTTTCCGATCGTCCTGGACCTTCGGCAGCATCCTCTTTTGGAGGCTCGGGGAAAGCAGGGACGGCCCCTCCGCCCTTCGGGCACCTCCCCAGCAAGCTGGGGCGGCACAGGTTACTGAACCATGCTGACCCAGACACTCCAAAAAGGTGCATGCCCGAAGGGTCCAGGGGCGATCGGAAAGCCCCTGGTCGCGCCCGCAGCGCGAAATTCTCTTGCAGAAAACCTGTTCTGAAAGTAAAACTGATTCACTCCTGCCACAGGAAGGGCATGAAGAGCGGCAGCTGTTTCTCCCAGTCGGCCTCGCAGTGTTTGCCGCCGATCTGACAGTACAGCCGGGTGGCCCCGCCCTGGGCATCGATCTTGTTGGCCGTCGCGCGGATGGTCCGATACAGGTGGCTCTTCCGGTCCTCCTCCCAGGGATTCTCCACCCCGCCGTAGCCCTCCTGGGTACCCCAGGAGAAGAAGGCGCGGGTGTCCGGACTGAGGGCGGTCTCGTTCATCTCGTGCCACAGCTTTCCGGAGACCGTGCCCAGGGCGGGGGAGACGCAGGCCGCCTTCGAAATCCAGCGGTTGTAGCGCACCAGCGCGTAGATGGCCATCAGGCCGCCCATGCTGGAGCCGCCGATGCCCGTGCACTCCCGTAAGGGGATCGTGGGGAAGGCGGCGTCGATGTAGGGCTTCAGCTCATAGATCAACGCCTGCATGGTCGCCTCGCCGAGGGGCGGGACGTTGCGCAGCCAGCCGAAGCTGGCGTAGGGCAGGTACTCGGAGAGCCGGAGATTGCCCTCGTGGGCGCACTCCATGCCGACAATGATCACTGGCTTGTCCCAGGCGGCGCAGTAGGCGTCGAGCCCCCAGGACTTGCCGTAGGTGGCGTCCTCGTCACGGAACAGGTTGTGGCCGTCGAAGAAGTACATGACCGGGAAGGGGCCAGGACCGTCCGGGATCCGGATGTGCAGCGGGCGGTTGGCGTTCAGGTGGTGAAAGTAGAAATCCTGTTTGATCAGCATGCAATCATCTCTAATACTGTTATTTGGAATTGAACAATTCTAACAAGGGGATTTTGCGCCTGCGGGCGCGACCAGGGCTTTCCGATCGCCCTGGACCTTCGGGGATCGCCCTGGGCCTTCGGGAGCATTTTTTCCGCGCTTACTTGAGGGGATTGGTTGGCTTCAGAGAATCGACTTTTCCTTGCTTCCCCGGACCAGGACGCTGCGGGAGTAGCGGAGGACGAGGAGGGTGGAGCACATGATCCAGCCCACGGGGTATGCCAGGGCGACGGCGACGAAGCCCGCGCCGAGGGCCTTGGTGACCGCCAGGTAAATCTGCCGGAACACCACGAAGGAGGCCAGCATGATGACCGTGGGCATGGTCGCGTCGCCCACGCCGCGGAGCGCGCCGGCGTAGATCTGGTTGAAGCAGATCGTCACATAGAACGGGGTGACGATGTGGATGAAGCGCTCCCCGTACGCCACGACGGCCTCCTTCGGCGAGAAGAAGCCGAGCAGCGGCCGGGCCAGCACGAACACGAGGACGCCGAGGGTGATCGTTGTGGCCAGGCTCATGAGGGTCGCGATGCGGACGCCCTCCCGCGCCCGCCCCGGCTGCCGGGCGCCCCAGTTCTGCCCGACGAAAGTCGTGGAGGACATGCTGATGGTCTGGACGGGGATCAGCACAAAGGCGTCCACCTTGTTGTAGATACCGTACCCGGCCATGCAGGCCGAGCCGAACTGGTTGATATACGACTGGACGAACACGTTGGAGAAGGACGTGACCGCGGACTGGATGCTGCTGGGCAGGCCGATTTTCAGGATGCTGACGAGCGACGCGCGGTCGATCCGCAGGAGGTGCCAGCGCAGGCCGTAACCGCCGTCCTCCCGGGCCAGGGAGACGAGGATCAGCAGCGCCGAGACGATCTGGGACAGGATGGTGGCGTAGGCCACGCCCTCCACACCCATGTCAAAGAGCAGCACAAAGGCCAAGTCCAGCCCCGTGTTGAGCAGCGCCGAGATGATCAGGAAGATCAGGGGCCGCCGGGAGTCGCCCACGGCCCGGAGGATGCCGCTGCCCATATTGTACATCAGAATCCCCGAGACGCCGGCGAAGTAGATGGACAGATAGGCCCGGGACTCGGTCATCACGTCCTCGGGCGTCTGCATGAAATACAGCATGGGGTCGATGATGAGCTGTCCCGCGAGCATGGCGACCAGGCTCGTCAGCACCGTGACGACGATCGTGGTGTGGACCGCCTTGCTCAGGCCCGGCTGGTCGTGGGCACCGTAGCGCTGGGAGATCACCACGGACGCGCCGGTGGCGAGACCCGCGCAGAAGCCGACGATGGTATTGATGATCGGCCCGGTGGAGCCCACCGCCGCCTGGGCCTGCTGCCCGACGAAGTGTCCCACGACAATGGTGTCCACCGTGTTGTACAGCTGCTGGAACAGGAGGCCTACGGCCATGGGAATGGAGAACTGGAGCAGCAGCTTCCAGATGTTTCCCCGGGTCATGTCGGAATCCCTTTTCGCCACCGGATCACCTCCATTCCGTCACATTAAACACAAGTAAAATAGCAAATCTGGCAACAGCATGCATCCGAAGATCCAGGGCGATCGGAAAGCCGCCAGTCCGGCTGCGGACCTGGTCGCGCCCGCAGGCGCGAAACCTTATTGTTGACAGTCCGGCATATGAAACTGATACCAATCTCAAGTAAGAATTGTAAATCCAGCAACAGCATGTATCCGAAGGTCCAGGGCGATCGGAAAGCCCTGGTCGCGGCCCGCAGGCCGCGAAATCCCACCGCTGACAATAAGCATTCTAAACTGAGATTGGTATGAGATCAGCATCAGCAGTTTCCCGTATAGACGTACCGGAGCCGTTCCCGGGCGACATCCGCCAGGCGATAGACAGCCCGCACGTCCGTCGGCGGGCGGTCGGTCATGTGAAAGCGGGGAAAGAAGCGGGAGATGTGCAGCGGAATCTCCGGACCGATGACGGAGCCGGACGCGTCCGTGAGATCCGCAATCCACGCGGTCATCTCCCGCATCTCCTCCTCCGTGTCATTCTCCCCGGGCACGATCAGCGTGGTCAGCTCCACATGGCAGAGCTGCGCCGCCCGGGTGATGAACGCCTTCACCATCGCCAGGCTGCCGCCCAGAACCTTTGTGTAATAGCGCTCGGTGAAGCCCTTCAGGTCAATGTTCATCGCGTCGATGCAGGGCGCGAGCGCCTCCAGAACAGGCAGTTCCGCCGTGCCGTTGGTTACCAGCACGCTGACGAGCCCCGCCTCATGGATCAGCCGGCCGGTATCCCGAACGAACTCCCAGCCGATCAGCGGCTCGTTGTAGGTGAACGCCAGACCGATATTGCCCCGGCTCCGCAGGCGCACCGCCGCGGCCGCCAGCGCCTCCGGGGTCATGACCTCCGTCCGGCCGGCGCACGACAGGGCCTCCGCCGACCAGGAGATCGCATGGTTCTGGCAGAAGGGGCAGCGCAGATTGCAGCCGTAACTGCCCGCCGACAGGATCAGACTGCCGGGGTGAAACCGCCGCAGGGGCTTTTTTTCGATGGGATCCAGCGCCAGGCCGGTGATCCTGCCGTAGTTCCGCGGCCGGATCTCGCCGTCCGCGCAGGTCCGGGCGCCGCAGAAGCCTGTCCCGTCCTCCGGAATCTCGCAGTGCCGGAAGCATACGTCACACAGTGCCATATTCCCCTCCGTCAGGTATGCCGGACGACCTCGAAGCGCTGCAGGGAGACCTCCTCCCGGGGGCCGATGCCGGCCTTCTGCCGGGCGATGGCGACCTGCTGCCGGACGGTGTCCACGCCGTCCAGGTCGGGCAGCAGCAGTCCCCGGCGGTTTCCCCGGCTCACGATCACGCCGTAGCGCTTCACGTCCAGCTCGTCCTCCGATGCGATCGCCTCGGGCTCGCCCAGCACGTCCACATGGATCTCCAGCCAGGGCAGCTCCTCCGGCCGGATCGGGTCGAAGCGCGGGTCCCGGGCCGCGGCGCTGACCGCGTTGTGGATGATCTCCTCCGCCAGGCTTGCGCGGGTTGGCGCGATGGTGCCGATGCAGCCCCGGAGCCGCCCCTGCTTGTGGATGGAGACGAAGGCGCCGGCCCGGGAGCGCAGCAGCGCCTCCGGCAGCCCCTCGGGAACCTCCATCACCCGCCGGTTCCGCACATAGCACTCCACCGACGCCCGGGCCAGCCGCACCCAGGCGTCGCTTTTGCTCCGGGCCTTGGCCAGCCGCTGTTCCTCCGACCGCTGCCGGAGCGCCAGGAAGCAGCGGCTCCCGTCCGCGCCCCGGGGATGGAACGTGCAGATGCCGTAGCCCACGCCGGTCACGTCCTCGTGGGAGAGGCGCTCCGCGTCGACCGCGAGCCCGTCCAGCGCGCCCGCCATCATCACAAAGGAGCGGTGGCCGCACTCCGCGGCGCGCTCGCAGAAAGCCTCGTCAAAATCAAACAGCTCACCGAAAGCCGCCCGGCCGCACACATCCATGACGCGCTTGTCGTAGGCGGGACCCTCCGGCGCGAAACCGTAGGGGCCGTAGGGCTGCAGCTTGTGGGAGAGGTCGCCGCTGGCGACGTAGACCACCCTGCGGCCGGTCTCCTCCACGGCGCTTTGGATGACCTGGCCGAGCCGGTAATGCTCCTCCAGGGACAGGCCGGAAAGCCCGATGCGGACCAGCTTGAAATCCGCGTATTGCTGCCGGATGAAATACAGCGGCACCAGGGTGCCGTGGTCCAGCGTTTTGTCCCGCTCGCCCCGGGTGCCTGCGGGGAGACCGCACGCGTCCGCCTGACGCGCGATCGCCTGCACCAGCGCCTCGTCGTAGGTCTCGTGAAAGCGCACCTGCGGCGCGCGGAACGGGGCGAAGGAGCCCTCCGCCTCCCGGCCAGGCGAGATGTGGAAATAATCCGCGTACATCGTGGCGTGCGGGCTGGAGAGGATAATGGTCTCCGGCCTCAGCGCCGCAATCTCCTCCGCCACCCGGACATAGGCCGCCCGGGTCGCCTCCACCTGCCGCTCGCTGCCCCGGCCCACCGCGGGCACGATCATCGGCGGATGCGGAACCATATAAGCCGCCAGAATGGGCATCGTTCCCCCTCCTCTCCGGTTTTCAGCCGAACGAAAACAAAAGCCGTGTCAATCTTCCCCCTGATTATAGCATAGGACACGGCTTTTGGATCAACGGATATGTAATTTTGAGGGGATTATACTCTTCTGAAGCAAGAATTACAGACCGAGCAACAGCATGCATCCGAAGGTCCAGGGCGATCGGAAAGCCGCCAGTCCGGCTGCGGACCTGGTCGCGCCCGCAGGCGCGAAATCCTTTTTCGAAATCTATATCAAGCCTCAAATCAGCAGGAACAGTCCCTGTGCCGCGGCGACCCCGAGACAGGCCGCGATGGCGACGGTGAGGAGGCTCTTGCCGCGCCAGGCGAAGCCCACGGCGACGAGGAGCCCCGCGGCGGCGCAGACCAGCGGGCGGATGTCGCCGCCGTCGTAGCCGGTGGAGTAGAGCACGCCGGGGATGGTCATGGCGGTGAGCACCGCGTAGGGCACATAGTGCAGGAAGGAGCGGAAGAAGCGGCTTTTGATGGGTTTGCGGAAGATGGTGAGTGGCAGCATGCGGATCAGATAGGTGGTCAGGGCCATCACCAGCAGATAGGGCAGATAGACGGACCAGCTCACGGGGCGTCCACCTCCTCTTTGTCCTCCACGGGGAAGAGCGCGGCGCCGGCGCAGGCGGCGGCCACCGCGCAGCAGATGATCGCGTAGCCCGGGGGCACCTGGCTCAGCCCGGGCACATAGCGGAAGGCGATGGCCAGCGCGGCGGCGATCAGCACGACGGTGCGCACGGCGCGGCTCTTCCGGCTCGGCGGCAGGATGATCGCGAGGAACATGCCGTAGATCGCGATGCCCAGGGCCGTGCGGAAAAACACCGGCAGCAGCGAGCCCGCCGCCGCGCCCAGCACCGTGCCCAAGGACCAGCCCACCCAGGGGACGATCATCAGTCCGTAGCAGTACTGCTTGCAGAGCATCCCCGGCTGCGCGGAGGCCACGGCGAAGATCTCGTCGGTATTGCAGAAGGCGAAGATCAGCCGCTGCAGCGTGCCCATAGAGCCGTCCAGCTTCTGCGAGAGGGAGATGGACATCAGGGCGTAGCGCAGGTTGATGGTCAACTGCGTCAGCGCCATCTCGGTCAGCGCCGTGCCGGCGGCGATCAGCTCGATCCCGGCCAGCTGGCCCGCGCTGGTGACGTTCGTCATGGAGATCAGCAGGGCCTGCAGCGGGCTGAGCCCGGCCTGCACCGACTGGATGCCGAAGGCGAAGGCCACCGAGAGGTAGCCCAGGCCGATCGGAATGCCGTGCCGGAGCCCGGTGACAAAGGGTTTCTGACTCATGATGCGGTTTCCTCCTCCAGCCCCAGCAGTTCCATCGCGTTCCGCCCCAGGATCCGATCCAGCTCCGCCTCCGTCAGGGACAGCGCCCGGAGGGCCCGCAGCGCCTCCGCCTGGTCCGCCCAGGGCGAGTCGGTGCCGAAGTAGACCCGCTCCGCGCCGAAGCGGTGTACCAGGGCCGTGAAATCCTCGGGGGAGAGCATCCGCAGCGCCTCCGGGGTCCAGGGGTAGCCGTCCCCGGAGGGGGTGAGCGTCCCGAGGGAGAAGGCGGTGTCGATACCCGCGCCGGTCTCCGCGAGGAGCTCCGCGGCCTCCTCCCAGCAGCGCCAGCCGCCCATATGCGCCAGGATCAGCCGGACGGGGCCCGCCTGCCGGATGGCCCGCAGGACCTGTTTCGGCATCACCAGCTCCATGCCGGGGTAGCCGATGTCGAGCCCCGCGTGCACCAGCACCGCGAGGCCGAGCTCCCCGGCGCGGGTGAGCAGGCGCAGCGTCCGCGGGTCGTCGATAGCCGTGCCCTGGTAGACCGGGTGCAGCTTGATGCCCCGGATGCCGGCGTCCCGCAGGCGGCCGAGCTCCGCGTGCCAGCCTTCAAAGTCCGGGTGCATACACCCAAAGGAGAGGAGGCCGGTCTTGCCGGTCTCCTCATTGATCCGGATGGAGGCATCGTTGATGTGGACGACCTGCTCCGGGTGGGTGGCCACCGGGAGCACCACGCTGCGCCAGACGCCCGCGCGGCGCATGGAGGCGCCGAGCCCGGCGCAGGTGCCGTCCGTGTACCGCGCGGTGTGGCTCGCGGCCTGGAGCTTGGCCACCGCCGCGGCGGCGATGCGGTCCGGAAAGGTGTGGGTATGGATATCGATGACTGGGGTCATGGTATGCCTCATTCTTCGTCGCTCAGGGCTTCCGTCTGCCGCACGAGCACCTTCTGCTCGTAGCAGGAGAACGCGTCGTCCACCAGCGCCTTGGCCGGCTTCGGGGTGAACAGGCTCACCAGCGGGACGATCACCAGTCCGGCCAGCATGCAGAACGCGCCGGCGTAGATCGGGTTGTTGAGGGTGCCGAGGAAGTTGGGCATCACGCCCAGGTTGATGAGCATGGCCAGGGTCATGAAGATGCTGGAGAAGAAGAAGGAGATGTAGCAGGCGGCCTTGGAAGTGCCCTTCCAGTAGAGACCGTAGAGGAAGGGGGCCAGGAAGGCGCCGGCCATGGCGCCCCAGCTGACGCCCATCGCCTGGGCGATGAAGGCCACCGGGGAGTTCACCTGGATGATGGCAATGACGGCGGAGATCGCGATGAAGACCACGATCAGCACGCGCATGACCAGAAGCTGCTTCTTCTCGTCCATGCTCTTGATCACGCGGCCCTTGAGCAGGTCCAGCGTGACGGTGGAGGAGGAGGTCAGCACCAGGGAGGACAGGGTGGACATGGAGGCGGAGAGGACCAGGATCATGACCACGCCGATCAGCAGCGGGCCGAGGTTGGAGAGCATGTTCGGGATGATGGCGTCATAGCCGCCCGCGGGCGGGCCTGCCTGTTCGATGACCTGCACGCCGTCGGAGAGCCGGCCGAAGCCGCCCAGGAAGTAGCAGCCGCCCGCCACGATCACCGCGAAGATGGTGGAGATGATGGTGCCCTTGTGGATGTCGCCCTCGCTCTTGATGGCGTAGAACTTGCCGACCATCTGGGGCAGGCCCCAGGTGCCCAGGGAGGTGAGGATTACCACGCCCAGCAGGAACAGGGGATCCGGTCCGAGGAAGGAGGCGAAGATGCCGGGCGTCTGGCCGTTGGCCATGGCGGTGTCCTGCTCGATCGCCAGCTCCGCCATGGAGCCCATCAGGCCGCCGTGCTGCCCCAGCACGGTGACGATCACCGCGAGGATGCCCACGATCATGATGATGCCCTGGATGAAGTCGTTGATGGCGGTGGCCATGTAGCCGCCGGCGATGACGTAGATGCCCGTCAGCACGGACATGACCAGCACGCACCAGAGGTACGGAATGCCGAAGGCCATCTCAAACAGACGGCTGAGGCCATTGTACAGGGAGGCGGTGTAGGGGATCAGGAAGATAAAGATGATGATGGAGGCGATCACCTTCATGGCCGGGGAGCCGAAGCGCTTCTGGAAGAAGTCCGGCATGGTGGCGCTGCTCAGGTGCTGCGTCATGATGCGCGTGCGGCGGCCGAGGATGACCCAGGCCATCAGGGAGCCGATCATCGCGTTGCCCAGGCCAATCCAGGTGGAGGCGATGCCGAAGCGCCAGCCGAACTGACCCGCGTAGCCGACGAAGATCACGGCGGAGAAATAGCTGGTGCCGTAGGCGAAGGCGGTCAGCCAGGGGCCGACGGCGCGCCCGCCGAGCACGAAGCCCTTGACGTCCGTGGCGTTCCGGCGGCAGTACAGGCCGATGCCGACCATTACGGCGAAGAAGGCGACCAGCAGAATGACCTTCAGCGCCATGCCCTCGGAGGGATCGGTGGCGCCGGTATCGGCCAGCGCCGGGATAAAGGGGGTCAGAGCCAATAAAAGGGTCAGCAGCAACGCGGAAATCCGTCTCATGGGGGTGTCCTCCTTCAGAGTTCTTTAACGGTTTAAAGTGTAACGCATAAAAGCAATAAAGTCAAGAGGGGTAAAAAACTTTTTTTGAAGTTTCTGGAATTCAGGAGAAATCCTCTTTTGTATTGCAATGCGACATACAAAATGCTATAATTCCTTCAGAAAGGTGGGATGCGCATGGCAATCAAGAGTTCAAACGTTGCTGTTCGGGTGGAACCGGATATCAAGGAAAAGGCGGAGGCAATCCTGTCCAGCCTGGGCATCTCCGCGTCTGCGGGGATC
Organism: Clostridia bacterium; assembly: GCA_017508975.1. Classification (GTDB taxonomy): domain Bacteria; phylum Bacillota; class Clostridia; order Christensenellales; family Aristaeellaceae; genus RUG11272. The sequence goes on from JAFWQU010000020.1 coordinate 12,064, forward strand.
AATATGTTCTACCGGCAGATTATCCTGTGGAATGGGCTTCCGTTCCGTCCGGCGATCCCGGCTCCGGCGCCCAGAAAGCTGCAGGAGATGACTGCGGACGAACTGCAGGAGAAACTGGCCCGGGGTCTGGAGCAGGCAAAAGCGGGACAGGGAATGCCGGCCGAGGACTTCTTTGACGCTTTGAGGCAGGAGATTGTTCAGTCCTATGTCTGAGAAGTTTCAGGTCATTCTGACGCCGGAAGCGCAGAGGGATATCCGGGAGACGGTTCTTTATATTGCCAGGGAACTGAGAGCGCCGCAGGCGGCGCTGGCTCTGGAGGATTCCCTGCGGGAGAGAATGCGCTCCCTGTCCTCCATGCCGTTCCGGATCAAAACAGTGAGTGAACAGCCGTGGAAAGATGCCGGAGTCCGAAAGACCCGCGTGAAGAATTACTATATCTACTTCACGCTCGATGAAGAAAAACAGGCTGTGTATGTGATCGCCGTCATCTATACGGGCAGGGATCAGCTCAAACAGATGGCGGAGCGGAGAATGGAAGAGCCATCGGGATTCGAAAGAGGAGATTGAGAAGAATGCAGCAGTTTGATGTGATCGTGATCGGCGCGGGGCCGGGAGGCATCTTCACGGCGTGGGAGCTGACCCAGCTGAAGCCGGAACTGAAGGTAGCGGTGTTCGAGGCGGGCGGGATGCTGGCGGAGCGGCGCTGCCCGATCGACGGAAAGAAGGTCAAGGCCTGCGTGGGCTGCAAAACCTGCGCGATTATGAACGGCTTTGGCGGCGCGGGCGCGTTCTCCGACGGCAAGTACAATATCACCAACGACTTCGGCGGGACGCTGTATGAGTACATCGGGCGCGACGAGGCGCTGGAGCTGATGCACTACGTGGACGGGATCAACCTGCAGCACGGCGGCGCGGGGACGACCCTGTACTCCACCGCGGGCACGCGCTTCAAGACCGAGTGCATGCGCAACGGGCTGACGCTGCTGGACGCCTCGGTGCGGCACCTGGGGACGGACATCAACTATATCGTGCTGGGCAATCTCTACGAGGAGCTGCGGCGGCAGGTGACCTTCTTCTTTCACACGCCGGTGGAGACCGTGGAGGCGCTGCCCGGGGGCGGCTACCGCGTGCGCGGCGGGGAGACGGAGGCGGTCTGCGAGACCTGTGTGATCTCCGTCGGGCGCAGCGGCAGCAAGTGGATGCAGCGGATCTGCCAGGAGCTGCACATCGCGACCAAGTCCAACCGCGTGGACCTGGGCGTCCGCGTGGAATTGCCGGCGCCGATCTTCGCGCACATCACCGACGAGCTCTATGAGAGCAAGATCGTCTACCGCACGCACAAATACGAGGATCTGGTGCGCACCTTCTGCATGAACCCGCGGGGCATTGTGGTCAACGAGAACACCAACGGCATCGTGACGGTGAACGGCCACTCCTTCGAGGACGAACACCGCAAGACCGAGAACACGAACTTCGCCCTGCTGGTCGCCAAGCGCTTCTCCGAGCCCTTCAAGGACAGCAACGGCTACGGCGAGAGCATCGTCCGCCTGAGCAACATGCTGGGCGGCGGCGCGATCGTGCAGCGCTTCGGGGATCTGGAGCGCGGCCGCCGGTCCACCCCGCAGCGGATCCAGGAGAGCACCGTGCGGCCTACGCTGGCCGCCACCCCCGGCGACCTGAGCCTCGTGCTCCCCAAGCGGATCCTCGACGGCATCATCGAGATGATCTATGCCCTGGACCGCATCGCCCCCGGCACAGCCAACGAGGACACGCTGCTCTACGGCGTGGAGGTCAAGTTCTACAACATGGAGGTCGCCCTGAACAGCGATCTGGAGACCTGCTATCCCGGGCTCTACGTGATCGGCGACGGCAGCGGCGTCACCCACTCCCTGAGCCACGCCAGCGCCAGCGGCGTCTGGGTCGCCCGGACGATCGCCGCGAAGCAGTCCCCGTGAGCGGGGCGGGGAGGGACTGCGGGATGGACACCGCCGTCAACGAAAAAGACTTCGCGCTGCTCCGGCAGGATCCCTATACCTTCGCGGTGCTGGACCGGATCCTGCGGGGCCCCTGCGAGCTGGTCCAAACCGACCACGAGCGGCTGATCCTGTGCCACTCGGGCGCTCCCTACCCGGTCTGGATCTGGACGCCGGACGGCTGTCCGGAGGAGACCCGCGCGCGGGCATGGGAGCTGGCGGAGACGCTCCGGCCCCTGTCCGCGGGCTTTCGCTATAATCTGAAATACGAGCTGGCGGACTCCTTTACGGAGCGGGCCGCCCGGGAGGGCCGCAGCGTGGGCGTCACGATGCAGCTGTTCGCCTACGACTGTCCGGAGCCGATTCCGCCGGACAAGCCGACCGACGGTGCCCTGTACCGCTGCACCGCGCGGGACGTGGACGAGATTGCCGCCATGTTCCGGACGTTCTATCAGGAGATCGGCGAGGAGCCGCCCGCCCATGAACATTTGCTGGAGAAGGCGCGGGCGTATGTCGATCAGCAGGCGTTCTTTTTCTGGCGCACCGCCGCCGGACAGACCGCCGCCTGCTGCTCCTACCGGATCAATCAGGGGCTTGCGTGGCTGGGCAGTGTCTGTACCCTGCCGGAGTTCCGCCGGCGGCATTACGCCCGGCACATGGTCTATCAGGTCACGCGGATGGTGCGGGACGCGGGCTATATGCCGATGCTCTACACGGACGCGGACTATCCGGCCTCCAACGCCTGCTATGAAAGGATCGGGTATGTGCTGCGCGGGAAGCTGTGCACGGTGGGGGAGAGGCTGTGATGGGAATTTGGACTGCGGAATTGAGAGTGTGATGCTTTGATTCCGAATTCATCATTCCGAATTGAAGACCGCCCCTCAGCCGCTGACGCGGCATCTCCCCAGCAAGCTGGGGCGACTGAAGAGAGGTTCCGCGCCTGCGGGCGCGGCCAGAGGTCCGCAGCCGGACTGGCAGCTTTCCGATCGCCTCTGGACTCTTCGGGTGCACTCTTTTGGAGTGTTCGGGTGTTTTGTAGAAGACGGCCCCTCTGCC
>JAFWQU010000021.1 GCA_017508975.1 Clostridia bacterium
AATAATATCTATACTCAACAAATTATTACATATAGTTTACTATATATATAATATATATTATATATAATAGGAAGAAACTCATTTTGCTATTTCACATGGTATTGCGTGTGATTATGGTAGGACTTTCCACTCTGGCTGTCGTGAAGTTTGTAAACTTTATAAAATTGACGTAATGGAAAGAGAGGTGAACTGAGCGCGCGGCTTCTGCTCTCCGCAGATCAAGCCTTGCCGCCAGAAAAAAGTTTGCACGCGCGCGACATATTGTACTATATGATAATTTATTATAGAGCCTCATGAAACTTAATTAGATATATTGTTACTATATGAGCTAATCCTTATTACTCACAGAGATCCTATATAGTAATCACAGGGTTACTAATATTTTCTATTTATTTAAATAACCATAGGGGTACTTACTACTCACTAATATCACTTAAGTACTTATATCTCACATAGTTATGTTGCTCTATGAATACTCTCTGCTGCGTATAGATACTAAGAGATGAATAATATCTATACGCAGCATATTATTGCATATAGTATACTATATATATAATATATATTATATAAAATAAGAAGGAACTCATTAAATCAGTTTTTCCATGTTTGGATATTTTTCTCTCTTTTTGCTGATTTTTCTCTCATTTTGACTCCCAATGAATCGTTTTATGCTCCGTTTTGCTCCGATTTGTAGCTGTAGGCACATAAACCCGCGCGATCATCACAAGGAGTTCTGGGCGGCATGACACTCTGTGATTTCATGCCGTTTTTTGGTTCGCTTATTTGGATCTCTCGTAAGCCCGGCGGGATCCAAATTTAAAGAATATCTCTTCAGCTGGTGGATAACCTTTAGTTAGCCCTTTTACCCCCCTGGAACATCTATTCCCAGGTTCCATCAAGATACACATGACTCAGACCAAAGCAGGAGGTAGAACATGGCCCAATACACAATGCTCTGCAGATCACCACCCAACCGGCACTGTTTCAACCACTCATTTTCTTACGACATACAGAGAGGAGATTATCACATGCTAGATTTCGTCAACGGATATTTTATTGGCACCTATGAGGACATGAAGCGGTATATCAATGCCGAGAATCAATGGGATCAGCGCACCCGCTGGAGCATGAACAAGTTCTTCGTGGAAGAAGGATTGATGGAAGACTTGCTGCGAGAGCTGATGAATGATCCAGATCTTGATTGCAATGCCGCGGAAGAATGGTTTCTGAATATGCCCCGTGATTTCAGGGCAGTGGCCTATGAAGACTACATTCTTCGGCACAACATGGTCGACAGGTACAGTTCCTGGTGTGAGCGGTTCCTGTGATGTTTCTGCCAGGGCCTGCCGCCCTCCAATAAAGCGGCAGGCTCTGCTTATCTGTTTTAGAGCTCATTTTCTCCATCAATAGGTCTTCCGGAACCCTTGATTCATGCGGGTTTCCGGAAGATGTTTCTGATGGGGTGGAATCAATGTCCACCTGCCATAAAAATGAATTTCTATTGGTGGAGAAAATCTGCTTCTCTTTCGCGTGCGAAACCCCGGAAACTCTGGTTTTTCATCGGGCTTTGCCCGCTTTTTCTGTTTTGTGCGGCAATCACAAAATCAGAAAGCCGCATAAATGCTTGGTTTCTGGAAGATCGCAAACGAAAAGTGCGCACTATTGAAACACGCGTGTGCGGAATTGGTCACTTTAGCGTATGAAAGTGTTATACCGGGTTTTCCGCCTGTTTTGATATGATTTTCAGCCCGTTTGCGGGATGTTTTCGACATACGGTCACAGTCAAGCCAATTGAATACCAGTTTGGTCGTTTTTTATTTTTGTTGGAAGGAGATTTTATGTCTATGAGAAATAATACTGTTGGGTTTCCGAACCTTGACAACTCTACTGGCTCATTCCTGATGAAAGGAAATGACATCATGAATGCAGCAACGCCTTTGAAAGACTATGTGAAAATCTGGATGACCACCTTCAAATCCAACTCTATCAAAAGTGCGTCATATGACCGGCTACAGACATCCCTGACCGCTCTTGAAAAGTATGAGATTTCGAATCAGCCGATCCAGGACATTACTTTCTTTGACATCCAGCGATATGTCAATGAGCTTGTTGATAACGGCTATGCACTCACTACGATCAAGAAACAGTTACGAATCGTAACCGCTCCTCTGAAGCAAGCCGCAGCAATGCATGTAATCCCCTGCGATCCCTCTTGCGGTGTCGTCCTTCCCTCAGCCCATAAAGTCAAGAAGCGGGCAAAGGAAGCGACTGCATACACAACAGAGGAGCAGCTTAAGCTCTGGGCTGAAATCAACAAGAGTGAAAAAGTAGGTTATCTCTGTGTTGGCCTGATGATTGCGACCGGTCTTAGAGCAGGAGAAGCTCTTGCTCTCACCTGGAATTGCATCGATATTCCAAGACGGCGGCTGAAGGTTACGTCAACTGTTGTGAATCTTGCAAACACAAAACAGTCTTTCGTGCAGGATTCACCCAAGTCTGTGTCCAGTATACGAACGATACCCTTAACAGATGCGGCAGTTCAGGTCCTGCTTCGTGCGAAAGAGTCCGGATCGGATTGGGTGTTTTCCTGCGGTGAAAGCCACCTCTCCTACGAAGCTCTGCGTTATCAGACCATGTTGCTTTGCAAGGCTGCCAACGTTCCATACCTTGGAGAGCATGTTTTTCGTCACACGTTTGCCACAAACTGCTACTATAAGGGTATGGACGTAAAAATCCTGTCGAAGGTTCTGGGACATTCGAACACAAATGTCACCTACAACACGTACATAAATCTCTACGGTGACGCCTTCGACGAGATGTACGCAGCCATTAACGGATAGTCTTCAACAAAGGTCTTTTGGTTTCCGAGCGCAAAAAAACCGACTCCACACCGCCCGCAAAGCTAGTAATGGCGCCGGTTTGCGCAGGGGCTGAAGGATTCGAACCCTCAACAAAGGTTTTGGAGACCCACGTGTTACCATTACACCAAGCCCCTTCGCAACGGTTTGGATTATAGCGGATAACCGCTCCGCTGTCAAGCCCTTTTTCAAAGGTTTGTACGAAACAAAGAAACGGCAGAGGGAGTGTGTTTCCCTCTGCCATTATAAATATTCTCAGAAGGCCCAGTTTCCGTCGCGGAAGATCGGAACCGTCCGGCCGTCGCGGGTGATCGCGTCGATGCACAGATCGGCGGTTCCGATCATGAAGTCCACATGCACCATGGAATCGTTGATGCCCATGGCGCGGCACTCCTCGAGGGTCTTCTGCTCGAAGCCGCTGATGGTGTCCGCGAAGCCCATACCCAGGGCCAGGTGGCAGGCCGCGTTCTCGTCGAACAGGGTATTGTAGAAGAGAAGTCCGCTGTTCTGGATCGGCGAGTCAAACGGCACCAGCGCGCACTCGCCCAGATACGCGGCACCCTCGTCCGCGGTGATAATGTTTGTCAACAGCTGCTGGTTCTTCTCCGCATGCCACTCGACCGCTTTTCCCTCGTGGAATCGGATCCAGAAATTCTCGATCAGCTGGCCTTCGCGGCTCAGGGGCATAGAGGCGTACACGATGCCCTCCGCGCGCCCGCGCTTGGGCGAGATGAAGCACTCCTCCGTTGGAATGTTCGGGTTGAAGAAGATGCCCTTCAGGCTCGTGTCCCCGCCGCCCTTGAAGATCGCCTCGGGAATCATACCGACGGTGAAGTCCGTCCCGTTGGAGGCCGTATAGTGGAGCTGATCGATGCCCAGCGTGTTCAGGTACGCGCAGCGCGCGGTGAGATCCTGGTTATGCGCCTTCCAGGCGGCGACGGGATCCTCCGTGACCCGGCTCGCGGAGAGGATGGCCTCCCAGAGTTTCTCCACCGCCTGATGGCGCGTCAGCTCCGGGAAGAGTTTCTTGGCCCACGCGGTGCCGGGCACGGCGGCGATGCACCACTGATACTTGTTCTCCATCTCATCGATATATCCCTTGATCAGCGGATAGCGCATCTGGTTCGCCTTCAGCGACTTATTCTGATCGATGCCTTTGAGTCCGTCCGGATCCTCGGAGTCGAGATAGATCCGGCAGGGAATCTTCTCCACATAGTACTCAAACCGGGCCTTCTGATACCCCGTAAGGGAGCCGAGCGTTTCAACCGTGCAGTAGCGGTTGTGAACCTTGTCCAGCGGCTGATAGTGCCAGTCCACGACCACCCGGGCAGCGCCGAGCTTGTAGCAGGCCTCCACGACCATCTGTGTGAATTCCGGCTGTTCCAGACCCGCCGTCACGAAGACATCCTGTCCTTTCTGGACATTGACGCCCACGCTTGCGATCAGACTGGCATAGCTGCGAAGAATCGTCTTTTTCATATTAGTTTCCTCCGTTTTCTTTCGTCATGTTCAGGAAATGCTGCGGGATGTGGCAGTAACCGCCCGGATTCTTATCCAGATACTTCTGGTGATAGGTTTCCGCAGGGAAGAAATTGCGCAGCGGCTCGACCAGCACCGCCAGCGGCGCACCGGCCTTTCTCTCCTCCCCCACAAAGATTTCCCGGATGGCCGGCAGCTGGCTCTCATCCGTGTAGAAGATGCCGGTGCGGTACTGGATGCCTTTGTCGTGGCCCTGCTGGTTGACGGACAGCGGGTCAATCACCATGAAATAGAGCTTCAGCAGCTCCCGCAGTTCCATGCTCGACTCGTCGTAATCCACCCGGACGGTCTCCGCGTGGCCGCTATCGCGGCAGACATCCTGGTAGCTGGGCGCCTGATCCGGGCCGTTGGCGTACCCGACCTCCGTGGCCGCCACACCTTCAAACTGATCAAAAAACTTCTGCAGGCCCCAGAAACAGCCTCCCGCCAGATAGATGGTCTTCATAGACGCCTCCTTCATCACTCGCGTTGTTTGGATCGCGTCCATTATACCGTAGGCACAGGTTCCCCGCAAGAGAGCAGAAGAATTTCAGTCGGATTTGCGGTCAGCTCTTGCCTGCTATGGGCCGATCGCGCTATAATAGAAGTTGTGAATTCGTTCCCGATCCGTCGCAGAGAGGAGAGACAAGCAATGAACGGTTCATCTCTGACCGCACGATTCCTTTCCTTGCTGCTGATTCTCCTTTTCGTTGCCTTGTCTGCCGGAGCGGATGGGAATGAGACTTACCTCGCCTGGAACGGCAGCGGGTATACGGAAACCGTGATTCCGCATGAAGCTGCCGTGCTGACTGCGCAGGACACCAGCTGGAGCGGATGGTATCGGGCTTCAGGCTCCCTGTCGATCAGCAGAAGAGTGACCGTCAATGGCGATGCCTCGCTGATCCTGATGGACAGCTGTACGCTCACGATTCCTGCCGGCATCACCGTCAACAGCGGAGCCAGCCTGACGATCTATGCGCAAAGCGATTCCGCGGAGACTGCCGGAAAGCTGCTGGTGACCGCACCGTCCAACTACGATGCCGGGATCGGCGGAACACAGAATCACCAGACCGGCACGATTCTGATCCGGGGCGGCCGGATTGAGTCGACCGGCAAAAACGGCGCAGCCATCGGCGGAGCCTCCGGACAGGACGGCGGCGTTCTTGAGATCAGCGGCGGAACCGTGGTCGCCGTCTCCTTGGACGGCGGTGCGGCAATCGGCGGCGGCATAAACAAGTCCGGTGGGGAGATCACCATTCTCAGCGGCACTGTTGAGGCAGTTGGCTATACCTATTCTGCCGGCATCGGCGGCGGCAATAACGGCGGCAGCGGCACCGTCACCATCCGCGGCGGAACGGTGACCGCCTCCGGCGGATATGGCGCGGCGATCGGCAGCGGCTACACTGCAAAAACTTCCGGAACTATTCTGATCCAGAGCGGCCGGGTGACCGCCACTTCTTCCTCCGGGGCCGCGATCGGAGGCGGGCAGAAAGCCGCGGCGGGCACAATCCGGATCGAAAACGGCGTTATATCGGCTGCTGCTGCGAATGGCGGCGCAGGGATCGGCCTGGGAGATTCCGGAAAGGATGCGCTCATTGAGCTGAGCTGGACGGATGCCTCCTGCAGCATCCACGCGAGCACTTATCGGGGAGAGGTCACCATGGAGAAGGGTTTTCGGGATGAGCAGCATCCGGAGACGGTGTTTGAGGCGGGCACGCTGAGCAGTCCCGAGGTTCTGGACGGGCTGACATTGATTCCTCATGCGGAGCCTGAAGAAATCTTATTGGAACAGCTGCTGCAGAGCATCGCGGACTACAGACTCCCGGGAGACCTGGAACAGGTCGGCGAGCTGGCTTTTACGGATACTACGGCAAAGAGCATCTATGTACCCGACGGCTGTCAGTCAGTTGGAGCAGGCGCGTTCAGCGGCTGCCGGCATCTGATCGGCATCCGCCTGCCGCGGGACTGCAGTCTTCCGGATTCCGCTTTCACAGGCTGTGACAGTCTGCAGTTCATTCTGGCTCCGGCCGGCGGGAGCACCGAGGTCTGGGCGGCATCGCATCAGATTCTGTTTGTTCCGGAGACATAACGCATCGAAGCGAATCATCTGGCCTCTTCTCAATCATGAAGGGTGACTGTATCAAATGAGCAATCAGGTTTTCAACTGTATCGCGACCGCCGCCTTCGGGCTGGAGGGGCTTGTCGCGGAGGAACTGCGCCGCCTGGGCTGCCAGCAGGTCAAGGCGGAGCCGGGCGGCGCGCGTTTCTGTGCGGACGCCGGGCAGATCGCGCTCGCGAATCTCTCCCTGCGCTGCGCGGACCGGGTACAGATTCTGCTGGCGGAGGCGCCTTGCCGGAGCTTTGAGGAGCTCTTTCAGCTGGTCCGGCAGATTCCCTGGGAGCAGATTGTTCCCCTCGACGGGAAGTACAATGTCTCCGGGAAATGCGTGCGCAGTCAGCTGATGAGCGTGCGCGACTGCCAGGCCATCACAAAGAAAGCGATCATCGAGCGGCTCCGGCAGGCTGCGCACCGGCAGACTTTTCCCGAGAACGGCGCGGCGATGCCGATCGACTTGCACCTGCATAAGGATCTCGCCCGCATCACGCTCGACACCTCCGGCGCAGCGCTCAACCGGCGCGGCTACCGCACCTGGAACGGCGAGGCACCGATCCGGGAAACCCTCGCGGCCGCGCTGGTGGAGCTCTCCGGCTGGCGTCCGGAGCAGCCGCTCTATGACCCCTGCTGCGGCACCGGCACGCTGCTGATCGAGGCCGCCTGGTCCGCGATCCACCGCGCGCCGGGACTGACCCGCTCATTCGCGTTCGAGGCCTTCCCGGCTTTCCGGGAAGTCGACCTTGCCGCGCTCCGGCAGCGCAGCAGGGAGTTCATCGACTGGGACCGGCTCGGCTCTGTCGCGGGCTCGGATCTGGATCCGGAGGCGCTGAAGCTGGCGGAGCGGCATCTCCAACAGGCAGGACTGGCCGGGAGGATCCCCCTCCGTCAGATACTGCTTCAGCAGTTGCAGCTGGAGGATCAGAACGGCGTCTTCCTCTGCAATCCGCCCTACGGCGAGCGCATGAGCGACCGGCAGAAATGCCAGCGGCTCTACCGTGAACTCCATCAGCTGCAGCTCCGGCACCCCGGCTGGACACTCTGCGCCATCTCCTCCGATCCGGCCTTTGAGCGCGCCTATGGCAGGCGCGCGAACCGGAAGCGCAGACTCTATAACGGCCGGCTGGAATGCGAGTTTCTAGTCTTCCAGCCATAATCGGAACACTGTCATGGATCAGACCAATGCGAAAAGGGAGCCTCCGTTTCTTGACGGACCTTTTTGTGATGTGCTATAATATATTGAATCAGAAACTTTTTCGGGAGGGTTTATGAAGCCGGCCACGAAGCGGATCCTGAACTTGGTGCTGATCGTTGGAACCCTGGCGATCGTGCTGGTGATCGGCCTGCGGGACAACGATCTGCCCACAACGATCAAGACATTGACTCAGATGGACCTGGGCAATGCCTTGCTTTGTGTTCTCTGCTTCTTCTGCTTTCTGGCTTCGGAAGCCCTCAGCATGATGTACTTTTTATACCGGCGCGGCTATCGGATCACCTTTGCCTACGCCATGTATGTCACAATCGCGGGACAGTATTACAGCTGCGTCACCCCTGGCGCCTCCGGCGGGCAGCCCATGCAGATCTACTACCTGCACCAGCGCTATGTGCCCACCGGCGTCGCGACCTCCGCGCTGGTAACCCGCTTCTTCGCATTCCAGTTCATGCTCTCCGTGCTGAGCACGCTCTTCTGGATCGCCTACGGGCCCTTCGTCCGGGAGCAGATTGGCGGCAGCATGTGGGTGCTGATCATCGGTTACATCTATAACCTGTTCACCTGCGCCCTGGTCATTCTGTTCTCCTTCCTGCGGGGGCCCGTCCGGACGGTGATCCGTTTCCTGACCCGCTGCGGCGGCAAGTTCCACCTTCTGAAGAATCCCGAGAAAACCCAGGAAAAATGGATGCGTGAGGTGGACGTCTTCCACGAGAGTATGCAGGGCATCCGGCATAAGCCGAAGGATGTGCTGATTCAGCTGCTGCTGGGCTGTGTCCAGCTGCTCTCGCTGATGAGCATTCTCTGGTTTGTCTACCGCGGACTGGATCTCTCCGGCGCGACCTGGGGACAGGTGGTGACACTGGATCTGCTGGAATACATCTCCGCCGCCTATACGCCGCTGCCCGGCGCCTCGGGCGCCCAGGAGGTCGTCTTCAGCATCTACTTCGGTCATCTGTTCCATGGCGCCAGCATGTTCGCCGGACTGCTTCTCTGGCGCTTCTTCACCTACTATATCTTCATCATCGTCGGCGGCATCATCGTCACGGTGGTGGGACTCCGCGAGGGAAAGACCATCCGGGAGGTCGCCAAGATCAGCGAGGAGATCCAGGAGAAGCCGCAGATGCTGCCTCCGCCGGACGCCGCGTCGAAGTCTTAATCAGATTTCCTCTTGTGCATTGACCCAATCTTTGTTATAATGGCACCGCATTGACTTCAGAAAGGGGTTTTTACAAATGGATTTCCTGTATCGTCTGATGGGGATCACTTCCGCGATCGCGGAGGAAGCCGCCGGCGCCGCCGGAACGGCTGCTGAGGGCGAAGTGGCCGGTGCCGGCGGCATCGCGGCAATGCTCTCCATGTTCCTGCCCATGATCCTGATTTTCGTGGTGTTCTATTTCTTCCTGATCCGTCCACAGCGCAAAAAGGACAAGCAGGTCAAGGATATGCTCGCGAACCTGAAGGTGGGCGACCGCATCTGCACCATCGGCGGCATCTACGGCACGATCACCGGTCTGAAGGATGACTCCGTGGTTCTGGCGGTCGGCATGAAGGACGTCACCATGGTCGTGGCCCGCTGGGGTATCCGCTCGGTCGAGGAGATCAAGATCGAGAACGACGCCCAGGAGCTGAACTGACACTATCCAAACTCCCGTCTTTGTCTGTAAAACCGAGCAGGCAGAGGGGAGTTTTCTCTTCACAGACCTCTCAACGGAAAGGTTTCGACAGAAAGGAGCTTTCAGCATGTTGATTACAACCACGGAAATCATCCCCGGGAAGGAACTGGAACTGCTTGGCTTGGTCCGGGGCAGCACGGTTCAGACCGTCAACGCGTTCCGGGATATTGGCGCGGGCCTGAAGACGCTGGTCGGCGGGGAACTGAAGAAGTATAATGAGATGATGGACAACGCCCGCCGGATCGCCACGGATCGGATGATCGAGGAGGCCAACCGCCTCGGCGCGGACGCCATTGTGGGCATGCGCTATGCTACTTCCGCCATTATGCAGAGCGCCGCTGAAGTCATGGCTTACGGGACTGCCGTGAAGTATAAGTAATCTCTGAATGTTTGATGCCGATCCCAGTTTGTTTCACTGAATTTCAAAGGGTAGTTTCGCGGCCTGCGGGCCGCGACCAGGGCTTTCCGATCGCCCTGGACCTTCGGATGCATGCTGTTGCTTGATTTGCTGCTTTTACTTGAGAGCAGTATTAGAAGGCATTCAGTATCAGTGAAATCTTTAGCAAGAAACCATATAAAAGAAGGCCGGAACGCTCATGCTCCGGTCTTCTTTTTCATGCTTCGCCCAGGAACATTTTCCGACAGATCCGCGTTCCGGTGGCTGTGCGGAATATCTTCTCGATCGTTTTCGCGATTGCTTCTCGAGACTCCTGATGCTCATGGAGGTTAACCAGGAAGTCCGCCTCCACGAGGATTTGGTGGTCGATCTCCCGGATGTCCTCATAGCTGTGGTGATGGGCGATCAGCCAGCAGAGGCGCTCGGTGTCCTCAGGGGAGAAGCCTCTCCGTTCCAGCATGGGCCTTGCCTCCGCGGGGCCAAGCTCCTCCTGCAGCTTGCCGGGATGGGAGCCGTAGCGCTCATCGGCCAGGCGGATGCCGATATCATGGACATAGCCCGCGGCCTCCAGCAGCTCAACCGTATGTTCGTCCAGTCCTTCGCCGCGCCCGATCAGAGCGGCCAGGGCGCTGACCTTCAGAAAGTGCTGAATCCGGTGGGGGCTGCCCGCATCGTAGGCGATCATATCCATGCACAGGCCGTCCAGCCGGGATCGCTCAATCATGATCTATGCCTCCTGTCAGGTCACGATCTTCAGCTTGTCCTCCAGAGAGCCCTCCTCGTCGAAGACAATCTGCTCCCGGAAAGTCAGGTACACGGGATCGCCCAGCTTCATCCGGGCATAGGTCTCCGGCTCGGTGATGACGCGCAGCTGCTTCTCCCCAACCTGTACCCGGCAGTCGTTGACATCGCCCAAATAATACTGATTGACCAGCGTGCCGCGCAGTGTACCCTCCTTCGTGGAGAGCGTGATCCGCTCCGGACGCACCGCCACCTCCACCCGGCCGACCCGCTCCCCGTCATAAGGGATCGTCTGCTCGATGCCGTCCAGCCGGATGCAACCGCCGCCGGCCTCGCCGCTCAGGAAGTCGACTTTCCCGAGGAAGTCCGCGACGAACTGATTGGCCGGGTGATCGTAGATCTCCGCGGGCGGCGCTACCTGCTGAATCTTGCCCCGGTTGATCAGGACGACCCGGTCGGACATGGCCATGGCCTCCGTCTGGTCGTGCGTCACGTAGACAACCGTGATGCCCAGCTTGGTCTGAATCTCCTTGATCTCGAAGCGCATGCTCTCCCGCAGTTTTGCGTCGAGGTTGCTGAGGGGCTCGTCGAGCAGCAGCAGCTCCGGTTTCGCCACCAGCGCCCGGGCCAGGGCGACGCGCTGCTGCTGACCGCCGGAGAGCTGGCTGGGAATCCGCTGTGCGTACTGGCTCAGATGAACGATCTCCAGTACCTCCTGAACCTGTCTGGTGACATCGTCCTTGGGCATCTTCATGATGCGCAGCGGGTAAGCCACATTCTCGAACACCGTCATATGCGGCCACACGGCGTAGCTCTGGAAGACCATGCCGATGCCGCGCTTTTCCGGCGGCAGGAAGACCCGGTCGGAGGAGACCACCTTGTCCCCAAACAGAATCTCGCCGCTGGTGGGCTTCTCAAAGCCGGCAATCATGCGGAGCATCGTAGTCTTGCCGCAGCCGGACGGCCCCAGCAGCGTGACAAACTCGCCGTCCTCAAAGGTCTGGTTGAATTCGCTGAGCACCACATGATCACCGAACGCCTTCGTCACATTGCGGATCGAAACGCTTGACATCCGTTTTACACTCCTTTCGGCAGCAGATCAGATCGAGAATTCACCCCGGGTCAGCTTGTTGAGCACAAAGTTCAGGATCACGACAATCAGCAGGATGGCGAAGGCCATCGCGCAGGCCATGGGCTGACTGGTGAAGGTCCAGTACTCGTAGAGCTCAAAGCCGATGGTCTTGGTGCCGTTGCCATACAGCAGCGTGGTCATGGACAGCTCATAGAAACTCGGGATGAAGATCAGGAACCAGCCCGCCGCGATGGATGGGAAGATCAGCGGTCCGGTAATCTTGAACATGGTTTTCAGCCAGCTGGCGCCGGAGATCTGGGAGCACTCCTCCAGCGAGACATGGATCTGGCTCATCGCGGATACCACGGTGCGCATGCCCATCATCAGGTATTTAATCAGGTAGGCGATGATCATGATATAGGCCGTCTTGTAGATGTTGATGCCGAAGTCGCCGCGCATGGACAGGATCAGGCTCAGCGCGATGACGACGGAGGGCGTGCCGGAACCCAGCGTGATCAGGAAGTCCGGCAGCTTGCGCCCGCGGATCTTCGTACGCTGCAGCAGATAGCTCATCGTGCAGGCCACCACGATGCCCACCGTCGCGGTGATGATCGCGAAGACGAAGGAGTTCTTCATGCACTCGATCATTTCATCCCGCGAGAAGATGGTCGTCCACTGCTTGAAGGAGAAATTGCCTTCCGCAAACAGGGACTTGCCGAGATCCACCTTGAAGGACGTGATCAGGATCGTCGCAAAGGGGATCAGGATCACGATGCAGGCGAAGAGCGCCACCAGCGCCGTGATCGGCTTGCGCCATTTGCGCAGATCGACGATATTCGGCTGCACGCTCTTGCCGGAGACGGTGATATACTGGCGCTTGGCCACCACGAAATCGGAGATATAGAGGATGATGATCGCCAGCACCATCAGGAATACGCCCATGCCCGTCGCGTCGTTCATGCCCTCCGAGCCGCGGCCCACATAATCGATAATGCGTGTGGTCACCGTGTGCACCCGGCCCGGCGCGCCGATAATGGACGGGATGCCGTAGCAGCTCGCGGCCGAGACGAACACCAGCAGCGCTCCGGCGATCAGTGAGGGCGTCATGATCGGGAAGGTGATCCGCGCCACCGTCTTCAGCGGGGAAGCGCCGGAGACCCGGCTCGCCTCCTCCAGCGAGGGATCCATCTTCTCCATGGCCCGGGAGATGGTGATGAAAGCGTAGGGATAGTAGAAGGTGGTCAGCACCCAGATCAGGCCCGGCAGGCTGTAGATGTTCAGCGGTCCGGGCGTGTCGCCGAGGCCGAAGAGGCCCCGCAGCGCGACGTTGATGTCCCCCACGTTGGGGTTCAGCAGCCGCAGCCACGCCATAGCGCCCACATAGGGCGGAACCATGTAGGTCAGCACAAACAGCGAGCGGAAGAACTTCCGGCCGTAGAGGTTCGTCCGGCCCACCAGCCAGGCCAGCGGGAAGGCCAGCACCGTCCCCAGCACCATCGTACAGCTCGCGGCAATCAGCGTGTTCGACAGGGCGCTCAGGTTCAGGTCGTAGGTATACAGCCGCTCAATGGTGCTCAGCGAGAATCTGCCGTCCGGGAAGAACGCGTTGATCACCAGGTTGACTGTCGGCAGCACCTGGAAGACCAGCAGGAAATCCGCGATCAGCAGGATGATCATCCATTTGACATCCAGCTTCCAATGCCGCTCGGCCAGCAGCCAGAAGAAGAGGATCAGCACGTCCAGCGCCAGCAGAATGCCAATCAGCACAAAGGTTTTTCCTGCGCTGCAGAAAACCTGGGCAAACCAGTTCATGCGCCCCTCCACCGCCCAGGTATACGCGGTGATGCGCATGTCCTCCGTGCGGGCCGCCTTTTTCAATTCTGACACCAGATCCGATGAGAGCGGTTCCCCGTCCATGTTGGCCGATGTGAGGAAGATCTGCATCAGCATGGCGGTTTTCTCCGTGCCGCTCAGTCCTTCGCACAATTCCGCCGCGGGTCCCGGCAGCGGCTGTTCGTCGCCTGAGAGCGTTTTCAGAATCGCGGTCATCATCGCGCCGCGGTCCTGAGCAGAGAGCGCCGCCAGCTGCTTGCGCTGCGCGGTCTTGATCTTGGGACCGCCCATGGCGTAGGTCGCTGCGAGCAGTTTCAACTCCCGCTCCGTCCGTGCGGTACCGGAGGTTTCGCCCAGCGCTTCGCTGACCCTCTCCTCGCCGCCCCAGGCGGACACCAGCAGTTCCCGGCTGATCTCCCCCATGGCTGCCGCGTCCGTCCCGCTCTGGCGGATCGCCGGCTCGATGCCCTTCCGATAGAGGGCATCGGACTCCGACGTCAGCCTGTAGATCAGGGAGAACGCGTTCTCCTGGCTGAATCCGGCGGTCTCAAACTGACCGTTGCCCCAGACGCCGCCCAGGATCAGAACGATGCCCAGCACAAAAAGCACAGCCAACGTCACCTTGCAGAGGATTTCGCTGCCCTTGCCCCGGTTGCGCATCCAGAAACCACTCCTTCCGCCAAGCAGACTTCCTTCCCGCGGAAAACACAGGAAGAGGGAGCCGCAGAGACGGCTCCCCCTGTCCCTTCTCGGGTATTACTTGGTTACGCGGTTATTCCACTCGTCCACGATCTCGTTGCGGTCGTGATAGGTGCGCTCCCAGTCCACGCCCATGTCGCTCGCGATCAGCTGATCGGTATCGATGGAGTCATAGGGGATCTCCGGGAAGTCCTTCAGCACGGAGTGCATGTAGCCGCTCACGATGAAGCTCTGGCCGGCCTCGCTCAGCAGCCAGTTGGCGACCGCCTCGCACGCCTCGGTGTTCACGTTGGCGCTCTTCTCCTCGGCCACGATCATCACCGTGGAGGGGATCAGGATGTTGCCGTCCTCCGGATAGATACAGGCCAGCTTGGAGCCGTCGTCATGACGGCGCTGCAGCACGGACTCCTCCAGGATCATGATCTCCTTGCACTCGCCGCTCTCCAGCTTGCCCAGCGCGGTGGAACCGGACTCGGAGACCACTTCGTTGGCGCGCAGCGCGTCAAAGTACTCAAAGCCATACTTGGAGGTCAGGGCGGAGATACCGGCGAAAGCCGTGCCGGAGGTCAGGGGATTGCCCATGGAGATCTTGCCCTTCAGCGCCGGATCCTCGGCGAACTCCTTGAAGGTCTTGGGCAGTTCCTCCGCGCTGTACTTCTCGGGGTTGTACGCCAGCACCATGTTGCAGACGCGGACCGGATACCAGTAGCCCTCCTCGTCACAGGGGAAGCGCAGGCTGTCCTTGGCGTCCACGTCGAACGGATGCAGATAGCCATAGTCCTTCAGCTCGAGGGAATAGGCGGGCTCCGCCACCAGCAGCATATCGCAGCCCAGCGCGTTCGTGCGGTCCTCGCCCATCTCGCCCGCGATCTGGCTGATCAGCGAGCCAGTGCCGGCATAGTAGAATTCCACCTCCAGGTTGGGGAATTCCTTGGCCAGCTCCACCTTCATGCCCTCATACACAAACTGGTACATGGAGGTATAGATCGTGATCTTTCCCTCCACGTCCTCGTTCACGGCGGAGGCCACCGACACCAGGCCGACCACCATCGCCAGAACCAGACAGAGCGCCAGAATCTTCTTCATGAACAGAACACCTCTTCCTTCAGTTTTTTGCTCGTCCGTGAGCTTCTGGGTTCAGTATACCCTGATTTTGGAGAACTTGCAAGTATTTCTTGGTGGAATCCATGCACAACCGAGTGATTTTCCATGAACATATTATCGTATGATTCTCATAGAATTCGGCTTCTCATTCATTGCCGCAGTTTCTGATTATATAATTGTTTTCACGTCCAAGTTCTTTCGTAAAGCGAAATTCGCTCCTGTCCGTCGAGGCCTTTTTCATGTGCGCTTGAGCGGTATGCGGCGATTACATTTCCAGGTATTGACATTCTCAGTCTTATACGATATGATCAGTTTACAGACGCAGCTGGTATGCTGCAACGACCGTTTCAAACAGAGGAGGAAAAAACGGATGAAGAAGGTATTCTCGATTCTTTTGTGCGCGATCATGCTGCTGACGGCGGCCGCGTCCTTTGCGGAGGACGGCACCTTCACCGGCACCGCGGACGGTTACGGCGGCGAGATCGTCGCGGAAGTGACCGTGGAGGGCGGCAAAATCACCGGCCTGACTCTGACAGGTGAGAAGGAGACCCCCGCCATCGGCGGTGCGGCCCTCGATCCGCTGAAGGAAGCTATCCTGAGCGCGGGCACCGTGGACGGTGTGGACGCCGTCGCCGGCGCCACCTGGACCAGCAAGGGCGTGTTTGCCGCCGTGAAGAATGCCCTTGGCGCGACGGAGGAGACCGCGGAAGCGGCCGCGGGTGAGGCGGCCACCGTTTCCGCGCTGACTCACGGCATCGGCGTGGTCGTCACGCCCCGCCTCGGCCCCGGCAAGGACGATCAGGAAGTGCCCGTGTA
This sequence comes from Clostridia bacterium, assembly GCA_017508975.1. Classification (GTDB taxonomy): domain Bacteria; phylum Bacillota; class Clostridia; order Christensenellales; family Aristaeellaceae; genus RUG11272. The sequence continues at coordinate 16,038 of JAFWQU010000021.1, forward strand.
CTCCTTCAACGTGATCATGGCCTACGTGGTGGCGGATGCGGACAACCGCATTGTGGACCTGGAGGTAGACATTCTCGAGGTCATCACCCCCAACCATGACGGCGCGGAGGACAATTATCTGGCCGGCTGGCCGGGCAGCGTGTACAACGACGACTCGGACGGCGACGGCAAGGTGGACGGCACCTTCGAGCAGACCCCCGAGAACTTCACCGAGAAGCTGGTCACCTGGAAGACCAAGCGGCAGCAGGGCAGCGCCTACAAGATGAACAGCGGCACCTGGGAGCAGGAGATGGACATCTTCGAGCGCTATTTCAAGGGCTGGAATGCCGAGGAGATTCAGGCCTTCTTCGCCAAGCACTGCTCTGACCGCAACGGCCGTGTTATCTTCGCCGGAAGCACCAATGAGCAGGATCTGGCGAAGTGGAACGGTCTGACGCCCGAGGAGCAGGCGGAGGTGGATGCCCTGAGCGGCGCCACCATGTCCCTGAGCGATGCCCACGGCGATCTGATCGGCGCCATCGCGAAGGCCCTGGGCAACCAGACTCCCGTGACCGCGGCCTCCCCCATCGCCTGCCTCGGTCTGGGCAAGGTGGTCACCCCCCGCCTCGGCCCCGGCAAGGATGACCAGGACGTGCCCGTGTACTCCTTCAACGTGGTGATCGCCGGCGCCCTGTTCGACGCTGAGGGCAAGATCGTCGCCGTGAAGGAGGACATCCTCGAAATCATCACGCCCAACCACGACGGCGCGGAGGACAATATGTTCATCGGCTGGCCCGGACAGCAGTACAACACCGATGACGACGGCGACGGCAAGGTGGACGGCATCGCTGAGCAGACCCCGGAGACCTTCACCGCCACGCTCCCCGCCTACCGCACCAAGCGGGACCTCGGGAACCTCTACAAGATGAACAGCGGCACCTGGACACAGGAGATGGACATCTTCGAGGCCTTCTTCGCGGGTAAGACGCTGGAGGAGATTCAGGCCTTCTACGCCAAGCACAGCTCCGACCGTAACGGCCGCATCATCTTCGCCGGCAACACCAACGAGCAGGATCTGGCGAAGTGGAACGGTCTCACGCCGGAGGAGCAGGCGGAGGTGGATGCCCTGAGCGGCGCTACCATGTCTCTGAATGACGCCCACGGCGATCTGCTCGGCGCGCTGCAGACCGCCTTCGAGGCCGTCAAGCCCTGCGAAATCAACATTGAGTAAAGCTATCAAAACAAAACAGCCGCGGAGCGTCTGGCTCTGCGGCATCTCTCCCGGGTCGAAAGGCCCGGGAGTTTTTGGATGTTTGTATTCTCTCAAAAGCGTTTTTCTTCTTCAGAAATAACGTTTCATACGGATCTAATACTGATCTCAGTCTAGTACGCTAATTTACAACAGCGGAATTTCGCGCCTGCGGGCGCGACCAGGGCTTTCCGATCGCCCTGGACCTTCGGGCCGCATACTGTTACTTAGTTTTGTTGCGGATGTCAGTGAACTTTCTGCCGCTGTAATAGTTCAGCATCTTCCTGATTTCATCCTCGTTGAAGGTACGGATCTTGACCTTGGGCTGCTTAACGTTCTGCACCTTTGCACAGGGATCGGTCTGAATGTGACCTTCCTGAACACAGTATTTGAAGAATACCTTGAAAGCTTTCAGCAGATCATTGATGTACTGTGGCTTTCTGCCAGCCTCAGTCTTGCCCACTAAGAACCTCTTGATGTGTATAGACCGCACTTCTTCGATGTTAGTTATACCAGTCACATTCTCCATGTATGCCGCCAGATACTCCAATTGACGGTCATACAGCGCGATCGTTTTTGGTGACAGCTTCCTCACCTGGCAGTCAAAATGAAACTCTGTCACGACCTCCCGAATCTGCATAGAAAAACCCCACTTTCTCTTACAGTTTCCTGATGAGAAAGTGGGGAAATGTCTATCACAGTCATCCGCTGAACGCTTGGTTCAGTTTATACCAGTGTTTTGACTTTTTTCACAGTCAGGCGCGTTCATCCGATCTCTCGAAATCCCGCAAACCCTTACGCCACAATTACTTCAGCTCCGCGAAGTACTTGATGGTGCGGACCATCTGGCTGGTGTAGCTGTTCTCGTTGTCGTACCAGGCCACGACCTGCACCTGATAGGTGTCGTCGTCGATCTTGGTGACCATGGTCTGGTTGGCGTCGAACAGGGAGCCGTAGGTCATGCCGATAACGTCGGAGGAAACGAGCTTATCGGTGGTGTAGCCGAAGGTCTCGCTCCGCTGCGCGTACATCGCTTCGTTGATGGCTTCCTTGGTGATGTCCTTGCCCTTGACAACCGCAACCAGGATGGTGGTGGAGCCGGTGGGCACGGGCACACGCTGCGCAGAGCCGATCAGCTTGCCCTTCAGCTCGGGGATGACCAGGCCGATGGCCTTGGCAGCACCGGTGGAGTTGGGCACGATGTTGGCGGCGCCGGCGCGGGCACGCTGGAAGTCGCCCTTGCGATGGGGGCCGTCCAGGATCATCTGGTCGCCGGTGTAGGCGTGCACGGTGGTCATGATACCGCTCACGATCGGGAAAGCGTCATTCAGAGCCTTCGCCATGGGCGCCAGGCAGTTGGTGGTGCAGGACGCCGCGGAGATGATGGTGTCCTCTTTGGTCAGGATGTCATTGTTCACATTGAACACAACGGTGGGCAGGTCGTTGCCGGCGGGAGCAGAGATAACAACCTTCTTGGCGCCGGCGTCGATGTGAGCCTGGCTCTTTTCCTTGGAGGTGTAGAAGCCGGTGCACTCCAGCACGACGTCCACGCCCAGCTCGCCCCAGGGGCACTCTTTGGCGTCCTTGATGGCGTAGATCACGATTTCCTTGCCATCCACGATGATGGAGTTCTCGGTCGCCTCGACGGTGTGCTTGTTCTCGCCAATCACGCCGCAGTAGCCCTTCTGGGCGGTATCATACTTGAGCAGGTGAGCGAGCATCGCGGGGCTCGTCAGGTCGTTGATGGCCACCACTTCGTAACCCTCGGCACCGAACATCTGACGGAAAGCCAGACGGCCAATGCGCCCAAATCCGTTGATCGCAACTTTTACAGCCATTGGAATCTCCTCCTTCTCATTCGCGGTTCTCCGCACTCTTATTGTATACGATTAGGCTTGTTTTTGCAACTGTTTTCATCAATTCTTTTGCAGAACGCGCAGGGCTGCCTGCATGCCGTCGACCGCGGCGCTCATGATGCCGCCCGCGTAGCCGGCGCCCTCTCCCACCGGATAGAGCCCGGCCAGGCCCTCCGCCGTGCCGTCCGCGCTGCGCGGCAGGCGCACCGGCGAGGAGGACCGGGATTCCACGCCGGTCAGTACCGCGTCCGGGTGTGCGAACCCGCGCAGCTGTCCATCCAGCCGCGGCAGGGCAAAGGCGAGATTCTCGTGGATCCACGCAGGCAGAATCTCCCGCAGATCGCACGGCACCACACCGGGGCGGTAGGTCGGCTGCACCTCGCCGAACCGGGTGCCGGGACGTCCCGCGAGGAAATCCTCCACGCGCTGCGCCGGAGCGCGGTAATCACTCCCGCCCGCCCGGAAAGCGGCCTCCTCCAGGCGCCGCTGCCAGCGCATGCCCGCCAGCGGCTGATCCTGCGGGAAATCCTCCGCGCGGACGCCGACGAGCAGCGCCGCGTTCGCCTGCCGCCCGTCCCGGGCATGGAGGCTCATCCCGTTCGTGACCACGCCGCCGGGCTCCGACGCGGAAGCGATCACCGATCCGCCCGGGCACATACAGAATGTGAATACGCCGCGGCCGTCCGGTGTCGGGACATTCAGCTTGTACTCCGCCGGCCGCAGCGCGGGATGCCCGGCATAGGTTCCGTACTGCGCCCGATCCACCCACGCCTGCAGATGCTCGATCCGCACGCCCACCGCGAAGGGCTTCGCCGTCATGGCCACGCCCTGGTCGAACAGCGCAGTGATCGTGTCCCGCGCGCTGTGGCCGATGCAGAGGAACAGGGTGTCCGTCCGGATCGTCTCCTCCCCCGCCGGGCCGACCACCCGGGCACCCACCACTTGGCGGTTCCGGAGCTCCAGGCCGGTCAGGCGGGTCGAGAAGCGAACCTGTCCGCCCAGGCGAATGATCTCCTGCCGGATCGAGGCCACCGTGCCCCTGAGCCTGTCCGTGCCGATATGCGGGCGCTGCAGATACAGGATATCCTCCGGCGCGCCGTGCTCCACAAAAATCCGCAGGATCTCCTGCTGCAGGGGAGATTTGGTGCCGGTGGTCAGCTTTCCGTCCGAGAACGCGCCTGCGCCGCCCTCCCCAAACTGTACATTGCTCTGGGGATCGAGGATCGACTGTTCCTGCAGCGCCTGCACGTCCCGGGCGCGCTCGTCCACCGGCTTGCCGCGCTCGATCAGGATCGGCATGGCCCCCGCCTTCGCCAGCATCAGCGCGCAAAAAAGCCCTGCCGGTCCTGCGCCAACCACGACCAGCGGGTGCTCAAAAGAACGCGAGGGCAGCCAAAGCGGCTCCGGCGCAGCGGCCCGCACCGCCAGTTTCCGCTGAACCGCCCGCTCCTCCTCTTTCTCCGGGATCAGGCTTACCTCCAGGGAGTAGACAAAATGCACGTCCGTCTTGTCCCGCGCGTCGACAGACTTCTTCTGCACCTTCAGGTGCTGAATCATCTCCGGCTTGACCCGGAGATGCCGCGCGGCGATCCGGCGGAGGTCCTGTTCCCGCGTATCCAGGGAGGCGGAAAGATTGTTGATCCGCAGCATATGGATTCCCCTATTCGTCGTGCCAGCGCACCGTCTCGGGCATTTGGAAGGCCTCCGGCGGATACTCGACCCGCGTCAGCTCCAGACCGTGCGCGGGCGCAGTCACGCCCAGCGCCAGTCGGTCTCCCGTCTCAAAAGCCCTCTGAAAGGCGTCCGGCTCCTTTCTCCCGTGGCCGATGTCGATCAGTGTTCCGACAATGATCCGGACCATATTGTAAAGAAAGGCGTTTCCGTAAATCCGGTAGACCAGCTCGTCCTTCTCCTCCGTGAGCACGCTCTCGCGAATCTCCCGCACAGTGGTCTTTGCGGTGCCTCCCGAGGCCTCGAAAGCCGCGAAATCGTGCGTCCCGACAAGCGTCCCGGCGGCTTCCGCCATCCTGTCCAGCGCCAGCGGCACCGGCACATGCAGATGCGTGCACCGGTGCAGCGCACTCGCGTGTCTCCGGTTCAGAATACGGTAGGTATAACTCTTTCCGCAGGCCATGAAGCGCGCGTGGAAACCGTCCGGAACCGCGCGGCCCTCCTGAACGCGGATGTCCGGGGGCAGCATGGTGTTGAGCACAAAGGGATATTTCTCCGGCGGAATCCGGCTGTTTGTATCGAAATGCGCCCGCTGGCCCAGCGCGTGCACGCCCGCGTCCGTCCGGCTCGCGCCGGTCACGGTGATGGGCTCCCCGCAGGCCCGGGTCAGCGCCTCCTCCAGCACCTGCTGGACCGCGAGGCCGTTCAGCTGCCGCTGCCAGCCGGCATAGTTCGTTCCGTCGTATTCGACGGTCAGCAGGATCCGGCTCACAGCAGCCACCCCTTAGGCAGCACAATCCCCTCGAGCACGATCAGGGCGATCAGCCCGGCGACCGCCAGCGACGCCCAGAGATCCGGGCGGGTCAGCTTCAATACGCGCAGCCGGGTCCGCCCCTCCCCGCCGTGATAGCAGCGGGCCTCCATGGCCATCGCCAGCTCGCTTGCGCGCCGGAACGCGCTGACAAACAGCGGCACCAGGAGTGGGATCATGGCTTTCGCGCGCCGGAGAAGATTGCCGGACTCGAAGTCCGCGCCGCGCGCCATCTGCGCCTTCATGATCTTGTCCGTCTCCTCCAGCAGAGTCGGGATGAAGCGCAGGGCGATCGACATCATCATGGCCAGCTCATGCGCCGGGAAGCGGATCACCTTCAGCGGCGAGAGCAGGAGCTCCATGCCGTCCGCGAGCTGGATCGGCGAGGTCGTCAGGGTCATCAGGCTGGTGCCGAGCACCAGGAACACCAGCCGCAGCGAGTAGTGGATCGACTGGCGCAGGCCCTGGTCAGTGATTGTAATGAAGCGCCACTGGAAGAGGATATTCCCCTGCGCGGAGAGAAACAGATTCAGCAGGAACGTCAGGATCAGGATAAACCGCAGCGGCTTAATGCCCTTGATGATCAGTCTGAAGGGCACCTTCGCCAGCCGCGAGACCAGATAGACAAAGGCGAGCAGCAGCGCATACCCCACCAGCGAGCGGACCAGGAACACAGCGACGATCATCGCCATGGTCAGCAGGATTTTTACCCGCGGATCCAGGCGGTGAATCACGCTGTCCACCGGGTAATACTGGCCCAGGGTGATATTCTTCAGCATGGGTGCGCCTCCCTCCACAGCGCGGACAGATGCGTCCGCAGCTCCTCAAGGGTGAACAGCCCGTCCGGGAGCGGCACGCCGCGCTGCCGGAGGCTCTGGCACAGCCGCGCCGCCTCCGGAATCCGCAGACCCGCGTTCTCCATCATGTCTTGCCGGCTGAAAACCTCCCGGGGCGTGCCGGTCGCGATCAGCTTGCCGTGACTCATCACCGCGACCCTCGTCGCCAGGCGCGCCACGTCGTCCATCGAGTGGCTGACCATCACGATGGTCGTGCCCTTTTCGTGCAGCTCCCGCAGAATGCCCAGAATCCGGTCCCGCCCGTGGGGATCCAGTCCGGCGGTCGGCTCGTCGAGCACCAGCGTCTGCGGCTCCATCGCCAGGATACCGGCGATCGCCACGCGCCGCATCTGTCCGCCGGAGAGCTCAAAGGGCGAGCGCTCCGCGTATTTCTGATAATCGAGATGCATCTGCGCCATCGCAGAGCGCACCCGGCGGTCGATCTCATCCGCGCCGAGCCCCATGTTCTTGGGGCCGAAGGCGATGTCCTTCGCGACAGTCTCCTCAAACAGCTGGTATTCCGGATACTGAAACACCAGGCCGACCTTCATCCGGAGCAGCCGGCGGTTGACGTGCTCCCCATGCAGGTCCTGCCCGTCCACCAGCACCTGTCCGCTGCTGGGCTTGAGCAGGCCATTCAGGTGCTGCACCAGCGTGGATTTTCCGCAGCCGGTATGCCCGACCAGCGCCAGGAACTCGCCGTCCTCGATCGTCAGCGAGATATCCTCCAGCGCCACCGAGCGGAACGCGCTGCCCTCAGCGTAGACGTGTGTCACGTTTCTCAGTTCGATGGACATAAGAGCGCACACACCTCCTCCGTCATCTCCTCCACGGTCAGCAGATCCTCCCGCAGCGGGATACCCTCCTTGCGCAGCTCCGCCGCAAGCGCGGTCATGTGCGGAACGTCGAGGTGCAGCTCCCGCATCCGCTCGACCTGTTTGAAGACCTCCCGCGGCGCGCCCTGCAGCGCGATCTCCCCGTCGGAGATCACAATCACGCGGTCCGCCTTGGCCGCCTCCTCCATGAAGTGCGTGATCCACACCACGCTGATGCCCTGCTCACGGTTCAGCTTCCGCACCGTCTGCAGGACCTCCTCGCGGCCCGCGGGGTCCAGCATCGCCGTCGCCTCGTCCGCCAGGATACAGCTGGGCGCCATCGCCAGGATACCCGCGATGGCCACACGCTGTTTCTGGCCGCCCGAGAGCATGTGCGGCGCGCTGTCCGCGTAGGCGGTCATGCGGACCGTCTCCAGCGCGCGGTCGATCCGCTCCACCATCTCCCCGTGCGGCACGCCGAGATTTTCCAGCCCAAAGGCCACGTCCTCGCGCACCACCGTCGCGACCAGCTGGTTGTCCGGGTTCTGAAAAATCATCCCGGCGCGGCGGCGGATATCCCAGATCCGTTCGTCCTCCGCGGTGTCCATGCCGCACACCAGCACCCGGCCCTCTGTGGGCAGGTACAGCGCGTTGAGCAGTTTGGCCAGGGTTGATTTGCCCGATCCGTTATGCCCGAGAATCGCCACGAACTCCCCGGGCTTGATCTCCAGCGAGACGTCCTTCAGGGTCTGCGTCTCGCTCTCCTCATACGTAAAACTGACGTGTTCCGCCAGTATGGATGCCTGTTCTGCCATCCTTGATGCCTCCCTCCGATGGGACAGCGGTATTGTATCATACCGATGGGCGCTGTGCAAGTCGGCGGCGCTTCTCATGTGCCAGTTGAGCGGTAATGACGGACACCGGCCATCCAGATCAGCGCGATCAGGCCGAACACACAGGGACCCAGCAGCGGAAAGGCCCACACCCATCCGGGCTGCATGCCCGCCAGCATCTCCTGCCGCTCCAGAATCACACTGACCGGCATTTGTAGGCACAGCGCAATGGGCACCACCGCGGTGAAGAGCGTGCGGATCCATCCCGTGTAGAGGTCCATCGGATACTGGCACACCTGCCGGCCCCCGTAGGTCAGCACGTTCACGATCTCGATGGACTGCACCGAGAAGAAGCAGACCACCGCCTCCAGGAGAAAAAGTCCCATCATCAGGCATCCGGTTCCCATAGCGGACCAGAGGAGCAGCAGAATCTTGGCAGCCGTCCAGCGCAGCGCCAGGCCGCGGCTCGCCACGATGAGGGACGTCAGGGCGACCAGGATGGACCCGATCCGCCGCGGATCCATCTCCGCCAGCATCACCTGCAGGAGCGCTCCGCGCGGGCGAACCAGCACCGTGTCGAAGCTCCCGGTGCGGATCATCGATGAGAAACGTCCCAGACCGCGGTCGGCGATCTCGGTGAAGGAGAACACCAGATGCATCGCCCCGAAAAAGAACAGAATCTCGTATCTCCCCCAGTGGCCCATCCCGCCGAAGCGCTCCAGCAGCATCAGGACCGCCCAGAGATCGCCGCCGGTCATGATCAGCTGTGCGATCGTCTGCAGGAGAAAGGAGGAGCGGTATTGCGCGGCCCGCCGGAGATTCATCCGGACCGCCTGCACGACATATCTCATCGTCTCAGCCTCCCTGCAGCTCGATCCGGCGAATGTTCCGGCTCCAGAGTCCCCGCGACAGGCATCCCATGGCAGCGAGCCAGAACAGCTGGATGCCCAGCGAAAGGAGCCACTCCGGAGCACTCATCGTGTGCAGATACATCCGGATCGGCGCGTCCAGCATCTGGGCGAAAGGCTGATAGCGAAGCAGAGTCTGGATGCGCTCCGGGACGATCGTCAGCGGGATGATATTGCCGCCCAGGATCATCATGATCAGGTTGATCATCGCCGTGATACCCTTGTTGTCCATGGTGCGCATGAGCACCGCGGAGACGATCAGGTTGATCTGGGCAATGCTCAGAAAGCCGACCCCCAGGGAGACGGTGAACTGGACAAGCCCAAGAGTGCTCTCCGGCGGCCGGATGCGCCATGCCTCCGGGAGCAGGAAGAGCAGGAGCACCATCGGAACCAGCCGCATCAGCACATTCACGATCTTCCCGGCCATCTCCCGGATCACACACCAGAGATGCAGATCCACCGGGCGCAGCAGTGTGTAGCAGACCGCTCCCTGGATGATCTGTTCGTTGAACTCCGTGTCGCTGGTGAAAAACGCCCGGAAAAAGATCTGCTGGATCCAGACATAGGTCACCGTCTCCCGGAAAAGCGTCCGGTCCCCGATCAGCGTGTCGTACAGCGCGACCAGCATGGTGCCGAAAAACGCCTGGGTCACCATGCCGCCGAAAGCCGCCGCCCGATACCGGCTGATCTGCTTTGCCTGGACCGCGAAGGCGGTCCAGTAGGCTTTGAGTCTCATAGGGCCTCCTTCTGTCAAGTCAAGTGCAGATCCGCGTACATCTCGGCCACGAGCTCGTCCACCGGCTGTTCCGTCAGCGTCATCTCCCGGACCTGTCCCGCGGCCAGCAGCCAACGGAGGACCTCGTCAACGGGAATCTGATCCGGCTGGAAGACAATCTCCCACTCGCTCTCCTGCGCTTTGACCGTCAAACCCCGGGGCGCCTCGCCGAAGGCGGGTTCGCCCGCGAAGGAGCAGCGGACCCTGTGCTGGGAGTCATAGCGGCGGAGCAGCGTGTTCAGAGCACCGTCGTAGAGCAGCCTGCCGTGCCCCAGCACCAGCACGCGCGGACAGAGCGCCTGCATATCCGCCATGTCGTGGGTGGTGAGCAGGACGGTTGTGCCCCGCTTCTCGTTCTCGCTCTTCAGAAACTCCCGCAGCCGAAGCTTGCTCACCGCGTCCAGTCCGATCGTGGGCTCGTCCAGGAACAGCGTGGACGGCTCGTGCAGGAGCGATCCGCACAGTTCCGCGCGCATCCGCTGGCCGAGACTCATCTGCCGGATCGGAACCGACAGGAGCTCGCCCAAGTCCAGCGCCTCCGTCAGCTCGTCCAGCCGCTTTTTCCAGCGCTCGCCCGGGATGGCGTAGATATCCCGGAGCAGCCGGAAGGAGTCGAGAATCGGCACGTCCCACCACAATTGCATCCGCTGGCCGAAGACCACGCCGATCTGCACGGCGTTCCTCTTTCTCTGTTTCCAGGGGACAATCCCCTCCACCGTGCAGTCGCCGCCGTCCGGGGTAAGGATTCCGGTGAGCAGCTTGACCGTGGTGGATTTCCCGGCGCCGTTGGGGCCCAGCAGGCCGACGATCTCTCCGCGCCGGATTCCGAAGTTTGCGTCGATCAGGCCGTCCGTCTGGACCGTCTTCCGCCCGAAAAGCCCTAGCAGGCCCTTGCCGCCCTCGCTGCGCCGGTACCGCTTGGTCAGTCCCTGTACATGGATGCCGCTTTCTGGCAATTGCATCGTACCCCTCCCGCAAACAAAAAACTCCGCCAATCTCCTACACATCGACAGGCAGAGGTTTACATAAGCAAACATGCTGGGCTCATCCTACCATGATTGGAAAAGCCTGTCAAGGGATTCCGCGGACACAGAAAAACCGGACTGAATCAGCCCGGTTTCGTGTGCGGCCGACGGGACTTGAACCCGAACCTCTCTCGAGACACGCCCCTCAAACGTGCGCGTATGCCGATTCCGCCACAGCCGCATGCTTTCGCGGAACGGTGCCATTATAATCCGACATGGCCGCTTTGTCAAGCTTTCTGATTCCGAACAATTTCAGCCGTTGGCAATTCTCTGTTTTTTCTTGTAGAACAGCCTCCCGGCGATTGACAAAACTCTCCGAATGGCATACATTGCTATCAGAGATATTTCCACTACAGATATGAGACAAGGAGGGATCCCATGGCTCATCCGCTGCAGCTGGCCCGGGAGGCCTGCGAAACCATGATCCGCCACTTTGAGGCGCCGATGCTCAAACCGGTCGGACATTTTCACTACCATCAGGGCGTCTTTCTCTCCGGCATGCTGAAAATCTGGAAGCTCACCGGGGACGACCGCTATTTCGACTATGCCCGCGCCTGGATCGACAGTGTCTTCGACGCCGAAGGCCGCATCAAGAACTGCACTTTCTCCAACCTGGACGATATCCAGCCCGGCATCCTGCTCTTCCCGATCCTGGACAAGACCGGCGATCCCTACTACCGCAAGTGCCTGGACAGCGTCGCCGAGGAGGTGGAAGCCATCCGGCGCAACCCGGAGGGCGGCTTCTGGCATGCGGTGAACCTGACCGACCAGATGTGGCTGGACGGCCTATACATGGCCGGACCCTTCATCGCGGAGTACGGCGCGCGCTTCGGCCGTCCGGAGTGGCTGCAGGATGACATCCACCAGGCGCTGCTGATGCAGAAGAACACGCTGGATGAGAAGACCGGCCTGCTCTGCCACGCCTGGGACGGCCGCCGGGAGATGCCCTGGTGCGACCCCGACACCGGCAAATCCCACGAATTCTGGGGCCGTTCGATGGGCTGGGTGCCGGTGGCGCTGCTGGACGAGCTCCGCTGGATCCCGGAGGACATGCCCGGCCGGCAGGAGGTCGCGGACATGGCCTGTTCGCTGCTCAGGCATCTGATCCCCTTCCAGGGGCCGGACGGCCGCTGGTTCCAGGTGGTCAACAAGGGCGACCAGCCCGGCAACTGGCCGGAGAACTCCTGCACCTCGCTGTACGTGGCGGCGCTCTGCCGGGCCATCCGCACCGGGCTGCTGCCGGCGGATCTCACAGAGGCTGCGGTCCGCGGCTTCGAGGGCGTGGCCGCGTCGCTGGAGCGCGACGGGGACGACCTCCTCATCGGCCAGGTCTGCATCGGCACCGGCGTGGGTGACTACGACTTCTACTGCGCGCGCCCCTGCTCCGTCAACGATCTGCACGGCGTGGGCGCCTTCCTGCTGATGTGCGCCGAGCTGGCGGAGCTCCAGGCCGAAGCCTGAGAAAAACTTCTTGTATTTTCCCTGCTTATGGCAGGATTTTCCCACAGATTCGCGAAATCATTCCAGCGTACTATGAATGGAGGTGGCTCTCTATGAGAAAGTTCCTGGTTCTGCTGCTTGTTCTCTCCCTCGCCTGCCCGCTTCTGGCCGCTCAGGCGGAACAGCCGAAGACCCCCTCTGTCTGCATCGTGGTCGCAGGCGGACTGGGTGACCGCTCCTTCTATGACTCCGCCAACGAGGGCATTACCCGCCTTGCCGAGGAGTTCGGCACCGTGACCGGCGTCATCGAGTGCAAGGAGGACGGCTCCCTGTACGAGAGCTCCCTCTTCGACGCGGCGGAACAGTACGATTATGTGGCCGCGGTCGGCTGGCAGTTCATTGACGCTCTGAAGAAGGATGACAGTGTTCTCTCCCTCTTCCCGGACACGCGCTTTCTGTTCATCGACAACGCGCTGGAGGATTTCCCGGAGAACCTGATGTGCATCACCTACGCCCAGAACGAGGGCTCCTTCCTGGCCGGCTATATCGCCGCGAGCCTCTCCCAGAGCGGAGCGGTCGGCGTAGTCGGCGGCGATGACAACGATACGATCAACGACTTCATCGTCGGCTATGAGGCAGGCGCCAAATACTGCTCGCCGGAGATCCGCGTGGAGCGGCAGTACGCCAACACCTACGAGGATCCCGCCAAGGGCAAGGAGTGCGCGCTGGCGCTGTACAACGGCGGCTGTGACATCGTGTTCGCTGTGGCCGGCAAGACCGGCGAGGGCGTCTTCGAGGCGGCCCGTGAGGTGGACAAACTGGCCATCGGCGTCGACGGCGACCAGAAATACATCGACCCGGACCGGATCGTCTGCTCCATGATCAAGCGGGTCGGCCAGTCCATCTACGACGTCGTCTCCAACCCCGACGAGTATTTCCGCGGCGGCACCGTGTGGAACGCGAACATGGAGACCGGCTATATCGACCTGGGCTACGGTTCCGAAGACGACCCCCAGCAGGTTTCCAACCAGCTGAAGGAGACGATCGAAGCCCTCAAGCAGCAGATCATCTCTGAGGAGATCGTCGTTCCCAGCGTCTTCGCGGTCGCCGAGTAATCCCGTTCCTGCCGCAGCAGTTTTCCCGACAGGAGGACTGCTGCGCTTTTTCTGTAAGAATAGAGAGGCGTTCCGAATGCCAGAACCGATTGTCCGCTTTTTCCACACCTCCATGCAGTTTCCGGGGGTGCTGGCCAACGACGACGTGAGCCTGGACATCTATCCGGGCGAAGTTTTCGCCCTCGTCGGCGAAAACGGTGCCGGAAAGTCCACGCTGATGAACATCCTCTACGGCCTGAACAAGCCCACGGGCGGCACTGTGACCGTGAAGGGACAGCCGATCCGCAGCTTCTCCCCCAGCGAGGCCATCCGCCGGGGCATCGGCATGGTGCATCAGCACTTCATGCTGGTCCCCTCCTTCACCGTCGCGCAGAACATCGTTCTCGGGGACGAGCCGCGCCGCGGCATCTTTTACGACAAAGCCCGGGCAAATCAGATCGTCGAGGAGCTCGTCGCGGAGTTCGGCCTGAAGGTTAACGCCCACGACCGGGTGCAGGACATCAGCGTCGGTCTGCAGCAGCGCGTGGAGATCCTCAAGACGCTCCGCCGCGGCGCGGACATCCTGATTCTGGATGAGCCCACCGCCGTCCTGACACCTCAGGAGACCGACGAGCTCTTTGAGGTGATCCGCCGCATCGTCTCGGAGAAGTCGATGACGGTGATCATCATCACCCACAAGCTCTATGAAGTCATGGCGATCTCCGACCGGGTCGGCGTCATGCGCCAGGGCAAGCTCGTGGGCGTGTGCAATACGAAGGACGTCAATGAGCGCATCCTTTCCTCGATGATGGTGGGCAAGGACGTGCTGCTGGACGCCCTGGAGCGGATTGACGACCACGACAGCACGATCGCGATCCAGGTCGAGGATCTCCATGTCTCCGATAACCGCGGGCTGCCCGCCGTGCGGGGTATCAGCCTGCAGGTGGAGCGCGGCGAGGTGCTCGGCATCGCCGGCATCGAGGGCAACGGACAGAGCGAGCTCATCGAGGCGATCACGGGTCTGCGGCGCCGGGACAGCGGCAGAGTGCTGATCCAGGGCACGGACACCGCCGGAATGAATCCGGGGCAGATCCGGGCGCTGGGTCTGGCGCACGTGCCGGAGGACCGCCTCTCCACCGGTGTCTCCGCGCAGGCGGATATCACCGACAACCTGGTCGTGGGCAAAGAAAGCCGGAAGCCCTTCTCCTCCCTCGGCCTCCATCTGCACAAAAAGGCGATGAAGGCGTATGCCCGGGAGGTCTTCGAGCGCTATGACATCCGGGCGGCCGGCATCGACACGGCGGTGGGCTCTCTCTCCGGCGGCAATATGCAGAAAGTCGTTGTCGCCCGGGAGTTCTCCTTCGACACTCCCGTGCTGATCATCTCCCAGCCGACCCGGGGCGTGGATATCGGCGCGATGGATTTCATCCATCAGCAGATCATGGCCAAGCGGAACGCCTCCTGCGCGATCCTGCTGGTCAGCGCGGACCTGGACGAACTGTACCGCCTCTCCGACCGGCTCGTGACCATCTACGAGGGCAGACTCACCGGCGAGTTCAGGCCGGACAAGATCGGCAAGCAGGAGATCAGCCATTACATGACCGGCGGCGGAAGAGAGGAGGAGCGCCATGCGCAGTGAGAGATGGAAATACATCCTGTCGCTGACGGTCAGCATCGCGCTGGGTCTGCTGATCGGCGCGCTGATCATGGCCGCGACGGGACATGACCCGCTGGACGGATACAGCGCGCTTCTGCGCGGAGCCTTCGGCAGCAAGCGCAGCTGGGGCAATACCCTCTACAAGACCTTCCAGCTGTGCATCACCGGCCTGGCCACCGCCGTCGCCTCCATCGCGGGCATCTTCAATGTCGGCGGCGAGGGGCAGATGTATCTCGGCGCCATCGCCTCCAGCTATCTGGGCGCCCGCCTGGCGGGACTCAGCCCCTGGATCGCGCTGCCCGTCTGCTTCCTGGCCGCGATCCTCTCCGGCGCGCTCTACGCCTGGATTCCCGCCGTGCTGAAGGTCAAGCTCAAGATCAACGAGGTCATCACCACCATCCTGATGAACTCGATCGCGATCTATCTCTGCAGCTACCTGGCCAACGGGCCCCTCAAGACCACCGAACGCGGCATCAACTCAGGCACGGACGCCATCGGCAAGGCTCTGCGCTTCAACCGGCTGATTCCGGGCTCCAACCTCTCCGAGACGGTCTTCTATATCGCGGCGATCTCGCTGCTTGTCTGGTACCTGATGAGCCGCACCACCACCGGCTACCGGATGCGGCTCACCGGCCAGAATGAGCGTTTCTCCCGCTTTATCGGTCTTCGGGCGGATCTGCTCGGCATCGGCGGCATGCTGATCTCCGGCGCCATGTGCGGCGCGCTGGGCATGTTCGAGTGCTTTGCGCTCCAGAGCCGCTTCAAGACCGACTTCTCCAGCGAGTTCTACTTCGACGGCATGCTGGTCGCCATGATCATGCGCTATAAGCCTCTGGGGATCATCCTGATGAGCTTCTTCTTCGGAGCCCTCAAGATGGGCGCCACCACCATGCAGTCCTCTACCAAGATCTCCTCCGAGCTGATCCTGATCATCCAGTCGGTTATCATCTTCCTGATGGCCGCCGAGGAGGGCTTCCTTCGCAGGGTGCAGGAGCACAGGGTCCGCCGTCAGACGGTTCAGAAGGAGGGTTGACGATGGATCTGAGCAGTATCTTCAATGTCGGAACCCTCCTGAACACCTTCAACACCGCCACCATTGTCATTCTCGCGGGCCTGGGCTGCCTGATGAGCGAGCAGGCCGGCATGATGTGCATCGGCATCGACGGCATGATGACGGCCGGCGCTTTCGCGGCGGCGGTGGGCTCCTGGTATTCCGGTTCCTGGCTCGTCGGCGTCCTGTGCGCTGTGCTGGTCGGCCTGCTCTTCGGGTGTTTCTACGGGGTGATGGTCGTCCGCTACCACAGCGATGAGTTCATCATCGGCGTGGCCTTCAACATCTTCGCGGTCGCGCTGACGACCTTCATCCTCCGGACCGTCTTCCTGCAGTCCGGCTCCTTCCATCCGGCCACAGGCGAGATCAAAACTCTCCCCTATCTGTCTCTCGGCGCGCTGGGCGGAACCAACATCAACATCTCTCTGATGGTACCCGTCAGCTGGGTGCTGATCGCGCTCCTGCAGATCTTCCTGTACCGCACGCCCTACGGAATCTGGCTTCACGCCTCCGGAGAGCATCCAGACTCGCTCCGCTCCGTCGGCAGAAGCCCAGAGAAAATGAAGTACCTCGGCTCAGTGCTCTGCGGCCTTTTCTGCGGGCTCTCCGGCGCCTATCTGTCGCTCGGCTATCTGTCCACGTTCACTGAGAACATGTCCGCCGAGCGCGGTTATGTGGCAGTCGCCTGCGTCATCTTCGGCCGTTCGAACCCGGTGCTCGTCTTCCTCGCGGCGCTGCTTTTCGGCTTTATCGACGCCGCCGGCATGCGGATGCAGGGGCTCGTCGATCCCACGCTGACCGCGGCCTTCCCCTATGTCGGAACGATCCTGATGATGGTCTTCCTGGCGCTGCGGAATCAGAGAAAGCTTAAAGCGAAAGCCGGGCATTCCTGACAGGCAACCAGAAAAAAGCTCTTGGCCGAAAGCCTTGAGCTTTTTATAATACTGATCTCAACTTTGTATGCTTATTGTCAGCAGGGAGATTTCGCGGCCTGCGGGCCGCGACCAGGGCTTTCCGATCGCCCTGGACCTTCGGTCACATGCTGCTGCTGGATTTATAATGCTTATACCAATCTCAGTATCGTGTGCTAAATGTCAACAAGGAAATTTCGCGCCTGCGGGCGCGACCTGGGCTTTCCGGTCGCCCTGGACCTTCGGCGCATACTGTTGCTGGATTTGCAGATTTACTTGAGATTGGTATTACAGTTTCGGGAGACGGATGCTCTCCCGCGGGATTCGATCCCAGTCGAATTCCCTGAGCAGTGATAGGAGCGTGGTCGCGGTCGGACGTTCCTGCAGACGGCAGGCGCAGGCCAGCAAGCCGAGGATCTCTTCGGGGCTGAATCGGCGGGAGAGCGCGTCCAGGTCCAGATCCTTGTCCCGCTTGGCCAGACGGCGTCCCTGGGGGTCCAGTAGCAGCGGGATGTGGATCCACTGCGGCGGCTGCGCGCCCAGCGTCCGGTAGAGAAAGATCTGCCGCGGGGTCGCGGAGAGGATATCCCTGCCGCGCACAACCTCAGTCACGCCGGAGTCAATGTCGTCCGCCACCACTGCCAACTGGTAGCTGAAATAGCCGTCCGAACGCCGGAGCACAAAGTCCCCGCAGTCCCGGGCCAGGTTCTCCCGCCGAAGTCCCTGGAGGCGGTCTGAGAAGGTAATCTCCAAATCCGGCACACGAACCCGGATTGCAGAGGTACGTGTCCGGGACTTGGCGCGAATCTCCGCCTCCGTCAGGCGTGCGCAGGTTCCCGGGTAGATATACTGGGTATCCCCCAGATTGGGCGCCTGCTCCGTATGGAGATCGGCGCGGGTACAGAAGCAGGGGTAGGTTAGGCCTTTCTCCCGCAGCTGTTCCAAAATCTCCTGATATCGCTCCTTCCGGTCGTGCTGGTACAGGACCGGGCCGTCCCAGTCGAAGCCGAGAAAACGAAGGTCCTCGATGCACTGATCCGCCAGCCGGGCCGGACAGCGCGGCTCGTCCACGTCCTCGATCCGCAGCAGGAAACGCCCGCCCTGTTTGCGCGCGGAGCACCAGGCCAGGAGGCAGCAGAGGAGATTTCCGAGATGCAGCCGCCCGCTGGGGGTCGGCGCAAAGCGTCCGGTGACCATCTCCACCTCCTCCTTCCGCTCAATCTCTCTTAAGTTTATCCTTCAGGAACTGTCCGGTGTAGGATGCTTCGCAGTCGGCGAGGGTCTCGGGGGTGCCGCAGGCGACCAGCTGTCCGCCCGCGTCGCCGCCCTCCGGGCCCAGGTCGATCAGCCAGTCGGCGATCTTGATGACATCGAGATTGTGTTCGATGACCAGCACGGAGTTGCCGGCCTCCGCCAGCCGCTGCAGGACTTGGATCAGCCGCGCGACGTCCGCGGAGTGCAGGCCGGTGGTGGGCTCGTCCAGCACATAGATCGTCCTGCCGGTCGCCTTCCGGCTCAGCTCCGTGGCCAGTTTCACGCGCTGCGCCTCGCCGCCGGAGAGCGTGGTCGCCGCCTGGCCCAGCTTCATGTAGCCCAGGCCCACATCCTCCAGCGTCTCCAGCTTGCGGCGCAGGGTCGGATGGTGCTCGAAGAAGCGGACCGCCTCCTCAACCGTCATCTCGAGAATCTCATGGATGTTTTTGCCGCCCCAGGTGACCTCCAGGGTCTCCCGGTTATAGCGCCTGCCCTTGCACTCCTCGCAGGGGACGTAGATGTCCGGCAGGAAGTTCATCTCGATTCGCAGCAGGCCGTCGCCCTGGCAGGCCTCGCAGCGTCCGCCGCGCACGTTGAAGGAGAAGCGGTTCTCCTTGTAGCCGCGTGCCTTCGCCTCAGGTGTCAGCGCAAACAGCTTGCGGATCTGGTCGAACAGTCCCGTATAGGTCGCCGGGTTGGAGCGCGGCGTCCTGCCGATCGGGCTCTGGTCGATCATGATGATCTTGTCCAGCTGCTCCACACCCTCCATGCGCTCGAAGGCGCCCGGGCGGGTCTTGGCCCGGTTGAGCTGCCGGGCGAGCTGCTTGTAGATAATCTCATTGACCAGCGAGGATTTGCCGGAGCCGGAGACGCCAGTGACACAGCAGATCACGCCGAGGGGGATCTCCACGGTCAAATCCCGCAGGTTGTGCTCCCGGGCGCCCACGATCCGCAGCCAGCCCGTGGGCTTTTTTCTTCCCCGCGGCACCGGAATTGTGAGCTCCCCGGAGAGATACTTTCCGGTGATCGAACGCGGGCAGGCGATCACGTCCTCCACGCTGCCGGCCGCGACGATCTCGCCGCCGTGCACGCCCGCGCCGGGGCCCACGTCCACCAGGAAGTCTGCCGCGCGCATGGTGTCCTCGTCGTGCTCCACCACGATCACCGTGTTGCCCAGGTCGCGCATCCGGGAGAGCGTCGCGATCAGCTTCCGGTTGTCCCGCTGGTGCAGGCCGATGGAGGGCTCGTCCAGGATATAGAGCACGCCCATCAGCGCGGAGCCGATCTGGGTCGCCAGCCGGATCCGCTGCGCCTCGCCGCCGGAGAGCGTCACCGCGGAGCGTCCCAGCGTGAGATAGCCCAGGCCGACGTCCGTCAGGAACCCAAGCCGTGCGTCGATCTCCCGGAGAATCGGCTCCGCGATCATCTCGCCCGTCTTGTCGAGCTTCAATTCCCGGAAGAACTGCTTGCAGTCCCGAATCGAGAGCGCGCTGATCTCCGCCAGGTTCGCTCCGCCGACCGTCACCGCCAAAGCCTCCGGCTTCAGCCTTCTCCCCTGGCAGGCCGGGCAGATCTCCTCCGCCATGTACTCCTCGTACATCGCGCGCATGGAGTCCGACGAGGTCTCGCGGTAGCGGCGCTCCATGGTCGGAATCACGCCCTCGAAAGCCGTCGCGTAGTGTCCGCGCCCGGTTGAGGTCTCGTAGGTGATGTCGAGCTTCTTCTCGCCGGTTCCGTAGAGGATGGCCTGCATTGCCTCCGCCGAGAAGTCCTGGACGGGCGTATCCAGCGTAAAACCGTACCGTTCGCCCATCGCCCGCAGATACTGCGCTGCGATTCCGTTGTCGTCCTCCGCGTTGAAGCCGATCGCCGCAAGGCCACCCTGCCGGAGTGTCAGCCGCCGGTCCGGGAAGATCGCGTCCGGCGAAAACTTGTTGAGCACCCCGAGACCGGAGCAGGTGGGGCAGGCGCCGTAGGGGCTGTTAAACGAGAACATTCGCGGCGCAAGCTCGTCAATCGAGATGCCGCAGTCCGGGCAGGCATAGTTCATTGAGAACAGCAGCTCCCCCTGGTCGAACAGATCCATGATCACCAGACCCGCCGCGCGGGTGGTGGCCGTCTCGATCGAGTCGGCGAGGCGCTTCTGAAACTCTTTTCCGGGCCGGATCACCAGCCGGTCGACCACCAGCTCGATGGAGTGCTTCTTCCGTTTGTCCAGTGCCGGCAGCTCCTCGAGATCGTACAGTTCTCCGTCGATCCGTGCCCGGACGAAACCGGCTTTACGGGCGTCCTCCAGCAGCTTTGTGTGCTCGCCCTTTCGGCCCCGCACAATCGGCGAGAGAACCTGCATCCGGGTGCCCTCCGGGTAGGCCTGCATGGCGTCCACCATCTGGTCGACGGTCTGCTGCTTGATCTCCCGGCCGCATTTGGGGCAGTGCGGGATGCCCGTCCGCGCCCAGAGCAGGCGGAGATAGTCGTGGATCTCCGTGACTGTTCCGACCGTGGAGCGCGGGTTCCGGCTGGTGGTTTTCTGGTCGATGGAGATTGCCGGGGAGAGTCCCTCGATCGCGTCCACGTCCGGCTTCTCCATCTGGCCCAGGAACTGCCGCGCGTAGGAGGACAGGCTCTCCACGTACCGCCGCTGGCCCTCGGCGTAGATCGTGTCGAAGGCCAGGGAACTCTTTCCGGATCCGGAGAGGCCGGTGAAGACCACCAGCTTATCCCGCGGAATCGTCAAATTCACATTTTTCAGGTTATGCATCCGCGCCCCGCGGACAATCAGGGAATCCTGCATGGGTCTACCTCTTCAAGCATGAAAAATCGCTCCGGGGGAGCCTGCAAAGCATAGCATATTCTTTTTCTTTTGACAATGCGAACAGACACCGTCTGCGTAAAGAAACTGCACAGGCGGTGTCTGTCTTTGTTTATGAGGATGAGCATTTCAACGAGCGGGATTTCGCGCCTGCGGGCGCGACCAGGTCCGCAGCCGGACTGGCGGCTTTCCGATCGCCCTGGACCTTCGGGCACATCCCGGTGCTTAGTTTGTGATTTCTGCTTAATTATTTCTGAGTGAAGCAGACTGTTTCTCCGTTGATTTCCATCTCCGCGCAGAAGGTGCATGCCGTCAGGTTCGCCTCCAGGCTCGCCCGGTGACCGTTTCTTGTCCAGGTGATGCGAAGGCTGTCGGGAGAGGGGGTGCTTGCTTCGAACGCCGCGTCGAAGCCGAAGGCTTCGCAGCGGTTCCGCATGCGCAGGAGCTCCAGCTGTCCGGACACCACCGGCTTTTTGAGGCACTCCCGAATCTGTTCCGCGGAGAGATTGGTCCGGTTGATCTCCTTGTGGGAAGCCTCGCCGCCGCGCCGGACGGCCTCTGTGTCGTTTTCCCCCGCGAAGAGGTCCAGATACCAGACCTGCGGCTTGCCCGGCATGAAGAGCTGCAGCGCCCGCGCCAGCAGCATCTTGCGATCATCCGCGCCCAGCGCGCTGAAGTAGGTGGCGTTCACCTGGTAATACATGTTCTTCTTGCCGTGCAGGTTCTTGATCATTCCGCCGCGGGAGATGATCAAGTCGATCAGCCGCTGGATCCGCTCATCGGGTACCAGCCCCTGCAGGTCGAGCATGGGGATGCCGTCATGGCAGCCCAGCATGTTCACGCAGCGGATCCCCTGCTCCGTTTGTTCTCTGGCCCAGCGCAGCAGCATGGAGCTGTCCCGGTTCTCGATCGCGTCGAGGATCAGTCCCGGCAGGAAGAAGTCATAGGTCATATAGCCCTTCTCCGCGAGGGTTTTGTAGCTGCCTTCCCGGTAGGCCGCGTGGATCTCCGGGAGCAGGGTCAGGCCGCGCGCCTCCGCCATCTGCCGGATCCGCTCCAGGATATCCCAGGTCTCCGGATCGTTCATGAAGTTCCGGCGGCCAGGCTTCTTGGACGCGTAGCCGAAGGCGTCCAGCCGCACAATCGCCGCGCCGTACCCCGCCAGCTGGTCCAGCACCTTGGCATAGTAATCCCACACCATCGGCGACTCGATGTTGACGTCCATCTGGCCCAGATAGCGCCTGTGGTCCTCCAGCCAGGTAATGACCGTCTCCCGGACCTGCTCCAATCCGCTGAAGTCCACCTCAGAGGGCTTCTTTCCGGCGGCCACGGTGGCGCGGATGCGCTCGGAGAGCAGCTGCGCCTCGCTGTACTGTAGGCCCGCCGCGCGCATCAGCTCCTGGGCGTCCGGCACCGGATAGCGGACCTCCTGGTAGAAGGTATTCCAGTAGGGCACCTCCCGGCCGTCCGGGAAGCGGACCATCAGGATCGGCAAGCCTGGCTTGCGGAAGAACATGTCCTGAATGTACTGCTCTTCGGGCTGGATGTAGCCCTCCTCCGTCATCCGGCCGCATCCCTCCCAGAACCGGTTCCAGTCGATGAAGAAGTCACGATAGGCGGAGGCGTCGCCCTTCTCCACAATGTCCCGGAACTGCGGGGAGAGAACGGAGAGATGGTTCAGGATAAAGTCCAGCTTCAGATCCAGGCCCATCTCCCGAAGCCGGAGGATATCCTCCTCACCGGCGAGTGTCCGGTTGAGATCGTAGCTGATCACCGAGAAGCCCCGGTCCAGGTCCGTGTCAAACACGCTGGGCAGGATATAGAAGGACCGGAAGACGTCCTGCATCTCGGGCTTCCCGAGGATATCCACCAGAGCGGACAGATTGCCGCCCATGCTGTCCGGATATGCGTTGAGCATTGCGCCGCTGTTCATGTCAGTCCTCGCTTTCTGCCATCACCCGGCGGTATTCCGCGTAACTCAGGATCTCCCCCTGCTTGGAGAGAATGATCCGCGCCTTGTGCGCCTGCGCCTCGAGTTTCCGCTGTTCGATTCCCAGCACCAGTGTGGTGAAGGCGCTGTCCGTCTTGCCGTCCCGGTTGCGGGCGCGGCGGTGGGCCAGGGTCTCCGCAGGTGTGCTGTTCAGGAGCACCGGGATGTCCACGCCCTCCAGGAAGTCGCTGTTGCCGTGGGTCCACTCCAGCAGGAGCACCTGCTTTCCGGAGAAGTCCACCGGGTCGTACCAGAGCTCGGTCGTCTCGCGGCCCATCCGCTTCAGGAAGAGCGTTTTCTCCCCCTGGTGGAAGCGCGCGAGCAGATCCGACACCTCGTCGAAATCCGTCTCGTCAGGCGTTCCCAGATAGCCTGTCAGCGCCCGGGCGCCGGCCCGCTGGTAGTTCTTCATCCAGGGATATTCCTCAGCCACCGCCCGGTCCGCGTCCCGGTCCTGCTCCCAGAGCACACGGAGAATTCCGCATCGTTCGCTGTCCGCGAGCCGGTTGGCAACCAGACCCCGCAGGCCGCCCGTCCGGTAAACCCGCAGGCGCTCCAGGTCGTTGTCCCGCGGGATCCGCCGCGGATAGTTGTCGCCGCTCATGATATAGGCGCCGATCCCGTCCGCTTCCAGGAACCACGCGAGCACGGACGCGATCTCGCTCTTGCCCACGCCGCTCCCGCCGCAGACCGCCACCACCGTGCGGCCGCCGACGGTCTCCATCTCCTCCCGGAGCTTCGGATAGATCGTCTTCGCCTTCGCAATATGCTCCGGACCAATGCAGATCTTATCGCCGGGCATATCCCCGTGGGGAATCTGTTCCGGAACCTCCGGGAAAGTCCATGTCTTCTGTGCCATCCTGCGTCCTCCTCTTTGTGCGGTACTTTTTGTTTCGATGATAGAAATCTCTCTGTGTTAAGCGCTTATTCTTCAGACCGGTCAAAGCCCTCGTTCCTCATGCACAGCTGTTCCAGCCAGGTATGGGCAAGCCGCACCCAGATCTCGGCGGAGGGTTCCAGTCCGAAGCCGTTCGGACTCTGGGTCTGCCAATTTGCGAGAGACAGGCCGTGCCCGCCTTCCTGAAAGATGTGGAGCTCGAACGGCACCCTGCACCGGGAAAGTGCTTCCGCCATCACCAGGCTGTTGCGGGGATTGACCGTCCCGTCCGCAGCGGTATGCCAGAGGAAGGTGGGCGGCGTATCCGGCCGGACCCTTTTCTCCAGCGAGAGTTCGTCCCGCCTGTCCTCATAGGTCTCCCCCAGCAGCGTGCGGAAGGACCGCTCGTGGGCGCCCTCAAAAGCCGTGACCACGGGATACCCCAGAACCATGGCGTCGGGCCGCAGGAGCGACGGTTCGCATTCGAGCTCGCGGGCCAGCCAGGGCTCATTCCACATCACGCCCAGACATCCGGCCAGATGCCCGCCCGCCGAGAACCCGCAGACGATCACCCGGTCGATCCAGGCACGCCAGGGTTCCTCCGTCGTCCGGACAGTCCGCACCAGCCGTGCCAGCTCAACTAATGCCGTCGGGAAGCGGGCCGGTGCCACCGAGTAGCGCAGCACCGCCGTGTGAGTTCCCATCGCGGCAAACTGCATCGCCACCGGTTCCGCCTCCCGGTCGGAGACATGGTCATATCCGCCTCCCGGGCAGATAATCACCAGCGGACGGCTTTTAACTTTCAGGGCTCCGGAGGGCTCCCAGAGAAGGAGTTCCGCGCTCACATTGTTCAGGGAGCCCGGTCCGCGGACGTCGATTGCGATTGGTTTCATATTCATCACCTGCCGGATTCAACGCACAAGGGGCGCCATCCGCAGACAGCGCCCCAGGTATAGTTTTGCTCAGTATCCCGTGCCGTTCTGGATTCCCTGCAGAGAATTCATGATCATCTCCGGGGTAATCCGGATCGGGTTCATGCCCGACAGCGGGGCAACCTGCCCGTTCAGCGGCAGGAACGCGAGCTCCGCAAGTTTTTTGAGACCCCCGTCGATGTCCTGAATGGTCATGGACACGCTGGAGCCATTCTCGGTGATCTCGCTCAGGCCGAACTTGACATAGCCATACTGCGTTTCTTTGGAGTAGGAGCTCTTCGGCCGGTTCCTGACCGTCAGGACATACTCCCGTTCGGACGTGAAAGCGCCGGTGATGGACGTGTTGGTCGAATAGGTGTCTACCAGGAGCTCGCCCGCGTTGTAGGTGATGTCGACATCACTGTACAGATCGCCGGTCCTGGAGAAGTGAATCACGGGCTGTCCGTCGCGATCCGTCCGGTAGTTGGCCTTGAGGCTCATCTGCGGCAGCAGAAGCGAGAAGTTGGAGCGGCTGCGTCCCAGGAACAGCTCTCCGCTGTAGTCCTGGAATCCGCGCCGGTATCCGCTGTCCATCATTCTCGCATTGAAAGCGGCGGAGATCTCATTCAGCTGCGAACGGGAAGCCTCGGCATGCCCGCTCAGGCGGAAGTACCGGCCGCTGTTGACCGTCAGGTCCGCGTTAAACCCGTTGTAGTACAGAAGGCCGTCCAGCTGTCCCAGGAAATCCCCGGCGCTCACATACAGCGAGAAAGCGCGGGTCATCCGGTCCCAGGTTCCTGTCAGGCTGAAGCCGTCATAGCGCTGATTGTTGTTGAGCTCATAGGCGGAGATTTTCAGCAGGTAATTGCCGCGGTTCTTCTCCGTCAGAGCCGCCTCCAGGCATTTGCTGGAAGTGCCGTTGTTGACGCTGCCGGTGAAGCTGATCCCGTTTTCCAGCTTTTCCAGCTTGGCCAGGCAGGTCGTCCCCTTGTTGTCCTCAAGGCTGAAGTCATAGACGTTCTCGCTCTGCACCAGCTTCCAGGAATAGGACTCGTTCTGGGACGGGAGCTTCAGGCTGCCGCTCATGTCGCTGGTCGTCTTGGAGGTGATCAGTTCGAGATCCAGCACCTCCTGATCGTGTACGGGATCCTGCGCATGGAAGCGGATGGCGTTTGTCTCGCCGAGGTTCTCCAGGGAGCCGGAGAGCTTTGCATGGCCGCCGTTTGAGCGCAGATCCGCCTCAAAGGTGATCTGATCCTCATTGGAGCGGAGATCGCCCTCCAGGCTGAAGTCGCCCTCGCTGTTCTGCATCTCGCCGCGCATCATTGCCCAGTACATCCTCAGATCCGCCGGACGGAGCTGCATGGTCGGGTTCATCTGCCGGAGCAGGTCGGCCATCGTCTGTGTCAGCTGCTCGTCGGCCGTCACATGGTCGCCGAAGGCGAGGAAGCCAGCGGTCAGCGTCTCCTGCGTATAGCTGAAATGAATGGTCTGTTCGCCCGTGGCACGTCTGTAGGCGGTCAGGCCCGGCTTGACAATGTCCTCCATCGCCAGCTGCGAGAGCCGCTCCACCTGCCGCGAATCCATCGAGCGCGCGCTGGTCTGAGGGATCATCTGCTGCAGGAAAGACAGAATGTCCTCGTACCGCAGCTCATAGACCTGCCCGGCGGCACTGAACCAGACCGCGTCCTGCCCGAACTGCGCCAGCACGTCCTGGTCCGCCGTCTGAACACGGAGGTTAACCAGCTGCGCCCGGCTGTCCTGGCTCAGCGAGATGTTGGCCAGCAGTGCACCGTCATTCGGATTGCTGATCGTCAGTTTCGCCATCTGCTCACCCCGCAGGAACGGCGTTGCCATCTCCTGCAGATTTTGAATAAACTGGCTGTCAAAGCCCTGCTCCGCCACGGCGGAACCCAGCCCGAGCAGCAGGCAGAGTGTAAGCAGCATCGCGATGATTTTCTTCATATTTTCTCCTCCTTCTCCGGGTTATCATCTGGATTGTATCATAGAATTCCCGAAAGATCAATTTATTTCCATCTGCTGCAGGATTCGCTCCACATGCTGCCTGGCGAAATGCGCGCCGGCCTCGGTCTCCTCCTGGGAGACCGGTCGGTCCCCCATCAGGGAGACAAACTGGCTGACTTTCAGTCCAAGCGCTTCCTGCATGACCGCGTCCGAGCCCGCCGGGGCGACCAGATAGTAGCAGAGCAGGCTGTCCTTCTGCCCGATGCGGTGCGCGCGGTCCTCCGCTTGGGAGTGCACCGCGGGGCTCCAGTCCAGCTCCCCAAACACCACGCAGCTCGCGCGCTGCAGGTTCAGGCCGGAGGCCGCCCGGAGACTGATGCAGAGCAGGTCCGTCCCGCCCTCCATAAAGCGGCTCACCGCGCGCTCCTTGGCCGCGCCGGTCTCCCGGCCCGTGATGAATCCGGGATGATAGGCCTTCAGCTCCTCCTTGTACAGGTCCATCACCTCGTGGTGGTGGGCAAAGAGGAGGACCTTCTCTCCCCCGTCCAGCAGCGCCCGGACAAACTGGCAGACATAGGGCGCTTTCGCGACGCCGGTGGCCTGCCGCGCCCGCTGGCTGATCTCCTCCGCGAGAATCGCCTTCTCGCCGGGCGTCAGCGCCTCGTCGCCCTGCCAGCGCTTCAGCTTCGGGATCATCTGCTCCATCAGGCGGGCATAGATCCGGTCGTTCCAGTCCAGCTCCTGCACCAGCCGTCTCTTGGGCGGCAGCTCGATCAGCACCTGCTCCTTGGTGCGGCGCAGCATCATGCCCTCCCGGCGCAGATAGTCGCCCAGCAGATCCGGTTTGGCCACGATCGCGTTGCCGTAGCCGTAACACCACTCCCGGGTGAAGGACTCCCAGTCGCCCAGGAAATGGTAGTCCAGAATATTGATGACGTTCCAGATCTCCCCGCCGCGGTTGTAGATCGGCGTGCCCGAGAGCCCGTAGACGCGCTCGCAGTGCTCCGCCAGCAGGGACGCCGCGGAGTACTTCTCCGTCCCGGAGTGGCGCAGCTCCTGCACCTCGTCGAACACCACGCAGCGCACCGGGAGCGCCTCCAGCGCTTCCTTCCAGCCGCGCAGCAGCAGGTAGTGCATGATATAGATGTCCGCCTCCGGCAGCGCGTAGGGCTTCAGCCCGGTGACCAGGTGCACCCGCGGCGGCTGACCATTCAGACGCAGGAAGCGCAGACACTCTTCCCGCCAGTTGCGGGTCAGGTGCGGCGGCGGGATGATCAGCGCTGGAAACAGCCGGTCCGTCGCCAGGCACGCCAGCGTCTGCACCGTCTTTCCGAGGCCCATCTCGTCCGCCAGCAGGCAACGGTCATGGTTCAGCAGGAATGCGAGACCCTCCTTCTGAAACTCCATGAGTTTTCCGGAGAACACGCCTTCTGGCGGCTCGGTCCGCGGAGGCATCCGGAGAGCTGTCTCCTGCCGGATCGCGTAGCGGCGCGCCTCGTCCACTGCCTTCTCCCACTGGGGGAGATCCCGCATCCGGACCTGCAGCGGAAAACGGAGCATCAGCCAGCACAGTTCCGCCACCATGCGCCGATGCCCGGTAAAGCGCGCCTCCCCGCGCCGGCTGCCCGAGGTGCCCGGGAAGAGACGCTTGCACATCTCCGTGACCGAGGGATCCCCCTGGACCACCCAGCAGCGGGTCCGCCGGTTCCAGGAGAGGGTTCCGTAGGTCCGGGCGCCGGGCGGGAGCTCCTGCGGCCGCAGGTAGAGCGGCAGCAGCTCCTCCTCGTCTTCCGGCTCCTCCCAGCTGTTTTGCGGTTCGTCTGTCACAGTGCAATCCCCCAAAGACG
This sequence comes from Clostridia bacterium, assembly GCA_017508975.1. GTDB lineage: Bacteria > Bacillota > Clostridia > Christensenellales > Aristaeellaceae > RUG11272. Next base: position 44,605 of record JAFWQU010000021.1, read on the forward strand.
ATTCAGGCACACGGTCCGCAGCGGCTTTCCCCCGATCCGGTCCGGGAGGAGCACCGTCCGCTCGGTCACCAGGATCAGCGCGTCGACCGGTTCACATCCGGCGTAGCGCTGCAGCTGCCGCAGGATCTTGCCGCGCTCCGGCCGGCCCCGCTTGGTCTCAATCCCCACGCCGCCGCAGAGAAAGTCGATCCGACAGCCCGGCTGCAGCCTGGCCTCGTGGTTAAATGGGATCCCTTCCTCCGTAAGCCGTTCTTCGATCAGCCGGTGCAGGTCCATCTCACCCGGGAGCAGCGGCGCGCGGAGTTTCCGCAGCGCCGCCACCGTCCGGGCGAGCTCCTCCCCGATCATTCTCTCATCCATCTCCATGGTCAGTAAACTCCGGCCATCGCCTGGGTCAGTTCACCCATCCGGTGCAGAATCTCGGTCTGGCTGTAGCTGCCGCTGTTGAGCAGCTGCTGCAGGTTGAAGATCGCGTTCTGGACCTGCACCGCGTAGGCAGAGTTTGCGTCCACGCCGGACAGCATGCTCTGCGCCTGCTGGATCAGGCTCCAGGCGTCCTGCGCGTAGAGGGAGCCGGAGGTATCCTGCGGCGTCGTATACGGCTGGGCGGATCCGTGCAGGGTGCAGGTCACGCCGGTCTGTCCGCTGGAGAGAGTGATATGGTCCCGGACGGCACTCTCATACTCCGTGCCCATGTAGGCCGCCAGCGGATGCCCGTGCGGGATGGTCACCACGCTCCGGGTTTCCACATTGGTGCAGTAGGGGCCGGCGGGCATGCCGCTCTCCACGCAGATGCTCTCCGCGGTATGCATGTTGCAGTACTCGGTCGGCTGCGTCCCGTTTTGCCAGTAGTCCGAGGTCACACCGTGGCCGTCCGTGTCCCCATAGCAGGCGTCCGTGGCCAGCAGGCCGGAAACCGTGCAGGTTGTGACCTGCACCAGGTTGTAATCCCGTGGGTCTCCCGGCAGGATATCCCTGTTCGAGAGTCCCTGGTGGATCTTGCTCATGTAGGCCTGCCAGAGCGGCGCCGCGGCGCCGGATCCCGTCGTCTTGCCCGAGAGCGCCTTGTAGTTGTCATGACCGACCCACACGCAGGAGGCGTAATAGCCGGTCAGACCCGCGAAGGTCACGCCCTTCTGGTCGGAGTTGGTGCCGGTCTTGCCGCCCACCGTCTGGCCCTTGAAATTCGCGGAGGTGCCGGTGCCTTCCTTGACGGCGGTCTTGAGCATGTCCACGATCATGTAGCTGGTGGAGGCGGAGAAGACCTGCCGGCGCTCCTGGTGCTGCCGGCCGTCCCAGACCACCCGGCCCTCGCTGTCCGAGATGCCGATGACCGAGATCGGCTCCTGGTAGACGCCGCCGTTGGCCAGGACGCCGTAGGCGACCGTCATCTGGAGCGGCGTAATGCCGCTGCTGCCCAGGGTCACGCCGAAGGGCGTCGCGTCGATGTGGGTGTCGTCAATCCCCATGCGGTGCAGCGTATCCACCGCGTTGGAGACGCCCACAATGGACATCATCGTGTAGGCCGCCGCCGTGTTGTAGGACTTGGCCATCGCCTGGCGCATCGTGATGGGGCCGGTATAGTTGCCGCCGCCGTAGTTCTTCGGGAAGGAGTCCTGCCCCCGGGCGTTTCGCCAGCCGGGAATCGGAATTTCCATATTATAAACCACCGTGGCCGGCGAGGGACGCCTCTCCAGCGCGGGCGCGTAGACGGTCAGCGGCTTGATGGACGAGCCGACCGGCATGCGCATGTCCGTGGCGCGGTTCAGCGTCTTGCGCGCCGTCGGGACGGTCCGGCTGCCGACGATGGCCTTCAGCTCACCCGTGTGGTAATCGAGCACCACTGCGGCCGCCTGCGGCTGGACAATCTCCGTGTAGGTACCGTCGCCGTTCGACGCGCGGTAGGTCTTGTCGGAGGGGTCGCGCAGGGCGGGATACTTGGTCCAGTTCGCGACCGTGTCCTCCACGGTCTTCTGGATCTTCGGATCCAGCGCCAGCTGCACGCGGTATCCGCCGGTCCGGAACTTGCTCTCCATGGCGGCCCGGTTGGCGGAGGTGTTCTCCAGGCCCTCCAGCTCCAGGAGGATGTTCACCACCTCGCCGACGGCGTACTCCACATAGTGCGGATAGGGGTACATGCTCTCCCCGCCGCTGGGGTCCTCCCGCAGCACATTCGCCGTCTGCGGATTCAGCGCTGCCTGGTAGTCCTCGTAGGTGATGAACTGACAGTCGTACATCCAGTGCAGCACATAGTCCGTCCGGTCGTTGGTGATCCGGACGTAGTCCACGCCCTCCTTCTGCCGGGTGTAGAAATTGCGGCGCGGATTATAATAATAGGGGCTGTTGGCGATGCCGGCCAGCATGGCGCACTCCCGAAGCGTCAGCTCGCCCAGTTCCTTGCCGAAGTAGCCCTGGGACGCCACCTGAACGCCGTAATAGTTCTCGCCCAGCCAGATGGTGTTCAGATAGCACTCCAGAATCTGTTCCTTTGTATAGGTCTGTTCCAGCTGGATCGCCAGATAGGCCTCCTGGATTTTCCGCTTGTAGCTCTGCTCCGAGGAGAGCAGTGTATTTTTGATCAGCTGCTGCGTGATGGTCGAGCCGCCCTGCGTCGAGGAGGAGGTCAGGTTCGTCACAAACGCGCCCACAATCCGCTTCAGGTCGACACCGCTGTGGGTGTAGAATCGGATGTCCTCCGCGGCGACAAACGCATCCTGCAGCGCCCGGGGCATGGCCGCCAGCGAGACCATGACCCGGTTTTCGGTTCCCTTGTACTCCGTGATCAGATCGCCGTTGACGTCATAGATAAAGGAAGTCTGCGCCTGCTGGTCCAGCGCGCTGAGGTTCAGGGTCGGGGCCGTCTCGACATAGCCCTTCGCGATACCCGCGATCGCGCCAAGCCCCGCCAGGCCCGCGACAAGCACCGCGATCACCAGGATCCGGACCGTCTGCACCAGCACGGATATAACAAAGCTCGGCTTTTTCATCGCGGGCTTGAAGATCGAGCGCGGCTCGCTCTCCGCGTCGTCGAGCGGTTCCGCCGGGGAGAAGTGTTCCGCTTTCTCTGTCTCCTCGCTGAGTTCTTCCTCCGGCTCCACCCATTCTTCCGGCTCCGGCACGGCCTCAGACCGGCGATGGCGCTCGTAGCGGCTTGTCTCCTCCGACATGGCACACTTCCCCTCCCTTCTGTCCGATATTATAACGATGCAAAACCGTTTTCATTCCCGCAAATCCATGATATACTTTTCCAAAAGGAGGCGTCGATCATGGCTGCCGTACTGTACACCTGGAATCTTGCCCCCGCGGAGTTCCGCCCGATCTGTGATGCCCTCGCCGTCCGGCTCCGGCCGGTCGCTCCGCATGAGGCCGGAATCCCGCTCGGAAAGCTGCCGCAATCCCCCGCGCCTTCGCTCCCCACGGCGATGCCTTTCCCGGAGGAGATGCTGGTGATGGCCGGCTTTACGGAAACACAGACGGACCGTTTTCTGGCCGTTCTTCGCCAGCGGCACCCCGTGCGGCTCAAAGCGGTTCTGACCCCCTTCAACGCCGCATGGACCGGAACCCGTCTCCGGGAGGAACTGCTCCGGGAGGACCGTTCCTTTCACCCGGCTTAACATGATATCCAAAAGCCTCTGCCGCGCTCATCTGCTCCCGAGCCGGCAGAGGCTTTTGATTTGAGGTTTACCGGACCATCTCCAGCATGGTGTCGTAGGCGGTCTTGAGCTGAATGTCCGCCATGTCTCCGAGCTCGAACATGGTCTCGCCGCCCTTCGGCATCTCCACGACCACATCCGGCGTGATGCCGATCTTGTGGACCGCGTTTCCGTTCGGCGTGAAATACTGGGCCTCGGTCACCTGGATGCCGGCGCCCTCCTTGCCGACCCCCAGCACAACCTGCACAATGCCCTTGCCATAGGACTGTACGCCGACCACCTTCGCGTTCGCGCGGTCCTTCAGCGCGCCGGTCAGGATCTCGGAGGACGAGGCTGTGTTCTCGTTCACCAGAATCACCAGCGGCAGCTGAACCTCCTTGCTGTCGGTCGTGGTGCGGTAGTACTGCCGCTCGCCGGCCCGATCCTCCAGATAGCACAGCGTTCCCGCGTCCAGGAACAGGTCGCCGATCTTCCGCGCGTCCTCAACCCAGCCGCCGCCGTTGTCGCGCAGGTCGATCATGATGCCCTTCGCGCCCTCGTCCACCAGCTTTTTCAGCGCGTTTGCGAAGTCCTGCGCGCAGCTGCCCGCGAACTCATAGAGATAGATATATCCGATCTGCCCTTCCAGCATCATGGACTCAATGCGGTTGACCGTCACGGCGGCGCGGGTCATGGTCACCTGGTACTCCTCGCCGTTGCGGATGAAGGAGACCGTCACATCTGTCCCGGGCACGCCGCGCATGATCGATACCGCATCGGTCAGCGTATCGGCGGTGACATACAGGTCCTCCACCTTGTAGAGGATGTCGCCCTTCTTGACACCCGCATTGTAAGCCGGGCCGCCCTCAAACACGCGGGTGATGGTGCAGATCTGCGTGCTGTAGTTGCCGGAGATCATAATGCCGACGCCCACATACTCACCCTCGTCGTCCTCCCACATCTCCGCGTATTCTTGCGGCGTGTAGTAGAAGGTATACGGATCGCCGATCGCGTCCAGCAGGCCCGCCGCAGCGCCCTCCAGCATGACCTTCTCGTCCACGTTCTGGTAATAGACATTGTTGACGATGTCCATGATCTCCAGCAGCGTGTCGAACTTCTGATAGCGCTCATAGTCCTCGCGGCTGATCACCACGGTTCCGTCCGCCTGCGTGACAGCCTGGCCGGACGTTTCCGTCTGGGGCGTATAATCGCTTGCGGAAGGCAGCATGCTGTTCAGGCCCGCGAGCGGCACCATCATGCAGCCCGTCAGAATCGCGACACACAGCACCAGGCAGGCTGTCAGCAGCAGTCTTTTCTTCATTTTGCGGTCCTCCGATTCGTATTTTCACGCGGATGCTCGTCCGCCTCCTGGTTCCGCAGATACAGCAGCAGGCGGAAGGTCATGGCGTCGTTGAAGCTTCTCAGGTCCAGCCCGGTCGCGTGCAGCACCTTGTCCAGCCGGTAGACCAGCGTGTTCCGGTGGATATACAGCTGCCGTGCGGTGTCGGAAAGATTCAGGTCCTTGTCCAGGAAGGTGCGGATGGTCTCGAGCATCTCCTCATTGAACAGCCGCGCGGTCCGCCGGTTGAACACCTGGCTCCGGTAGGCCTCCATCCGCTCCCGCGGCAGCTCGGTGAGAATCCGCTCCACCAGCAGCCGGTTCCAGATGAACAGCCGCCATTCCGGGTGAAACACCTGTCCGATACGGAGCGCCTCGCTGGCCTGCCGCCAGGCCTCCGGCATGCCGCCCGCGCTGTTGAAAGCGTCGCTTACCCCGATCAGGAGCGTACAGCCCTCCTCCACCAGCAGCGTATCCTGCAGCGCCTTGGCGTACTCCAGGAGCTCCCCGGCCGCCTGCATGCCGCTCGTGTCTTTGATCAGCGCGAAGGTGCGCTGCGCGATAGGTACCAGCACGTCCATCGGCTGGAGCGGAATCATCTCCTCCAGCTGGGTCAGCGGGGTCTCGTCCAGTACGCTCAACGCGAGGATGCAGCGGGGACCGGTCGGAAGGTTTTCGACAATCTCCTCCCCCAGCAGCTGGGCCCGCCAGTGCTCCTGCGGCCCACGGTGGAGTTCCTTGCGGGTGGCCATCTCGTGCGCCAGCGCGGCGGCCAGGCGCATCATCCCCTCTCCCCCGGGCAGGGTCACGGGACAGGTAAGCGTGACCTTCCACTGCGGCAGAGGCATCCGGATAACCTCCTCATCGGAGGAGATCCGCTCGGGCGGCAGGAGGGCGTCGTCCTCCCCCATGGGTTCCACGGCGATTCCGATCGCAGACTGCATCAGGATTCTTCGCAGTTCCTCCGCGGGCAGTCCTCCGGCCATCCAAATCACCTCCGATAGCGGCTATTATAGCACAAAGGCGGCAAGAATAAAAGAGGGGAACTCGCGTTCTCATTCTTCGGATGGGCGGTCCGCTGCGTTCTTCTTTTTCTTCACCCTCCGATCCGCCCGCGTCTCCGCCCGGAGCGCCAGCGCGGCGGCCAGGACGGCCCCCGTGAGTTTCCCCGCCAGCATCGGCACGGCCCACTCCGGCGCCCGGTTTACCGCAAAGGCAAAGTGCGCCGTCAGGGCGGAAGCCGCACAGACCGAGAAAGCGGCGCAGACCATCTGTGCGCGGCAGTCCAGCTTTTTCATTTCGATCAGTCCGGGTGTAATGCTCAGATACAGGATTGCCAGGCACATCAGTCCGTCGCCGTCGATCCCGATCCTGCCGCCGAGTTTCTCCAGCGGCTTACGCAGCAGAAAGCGCAGGAGCTCCGCCAGCGGCAGCGCACCCAGCAGCACGATGCCGATCGAACTGACCGTCTCCATCGCCTGGTTCAAAGGCGCCATGCCGGGGATCAGCTCCTGCTCCGTCATCGTTTGGAACGCGGCCGCCGCGAGCCCGGCCGTCGCCACAGCCCTGAGCAGCCAGCTGAAGCCCGAGAAAGCCCTCAGCGCCTGCCGTGGGAACTTCTTCAGCGCCCAGGCAATCAGCAGCGCGAACAGCGCCGCGGGCAGGCAGAGTCCCTGCGCCCGCAGGAACGGAATCCCGCCCAGCACCGCCGCCAGCAGCAGGCCGAAGGGCAGCGTGGACAGTCCGTACAGGATGCCGCGCATGAAGCTGTTTTTGCTCTCCCCCTCATACAGTCCGATCCCCATGGGGATCGTGAAGGAGAGCGTGCAGCCAAGGGTCGACGCGGCGGCAATGCCCGCGAAGCGTCCCGCTGCGGGGTCCGCCGCGAGGCCGGTCGCCATGTCCCAGCCGCCCATGTCGATCGCCAGCAGAGCTCCGGCCATGCCGGGCTCCAGCCGCAGCCACCGGTGGAGGAAGTCCGCGCAGGGTCTGAGCAGCGCCGTGAGCAGCGGCGCCAGGCAGATGATGCCGGCCATGGACAGCGCGATCGGCCCCAGCATTTTGAAGCCCTCCTCGAAGGCTTCCCCGAGCCGGAAGCGGTTTCCAAGCAGCCTGTCCGCGCCGCCCAGCAGCGCACACACCGCCATGACCGCCATCACAATCTGAACTGCCGTCATCGCTTACCCTTTCCGCATGACCGCCTCGATATCCTCCACCGTCCGCGGGATCGCGGCCGAGAGGTTCTCGCAGCCGGTCTCCGTCACCAGCAGATTGTCCTCGAGCCGGAAGCCGATGCCCCACTCCTCATGATAAACGCCCACGTCGATGCAGAATACCATCCCTGGCGCCACGGTCTCCGGGCGCTCCACCACGTCGTGCACGTCCCATCCCACATGGTGCGCGCCGCCGTGCCACATCAGGCGCCCGATATGCTCGGCCTTGTCCAGCGCGCCGGCCTCCACCAGGCGATCGGCGTTGTATCGGCGGATCTCCGCGTCGACCTCCGCCATCGGGAAGCCGGGTTTGATCCTGCCGAACATGTGATTGGAGGTGGCCAGCACGCACTCCCACAGTCTTCGCTGCCGGTCCGTGAACCGTCCGTTGCAGGGGAAGCCCCGGCTGACGTCCGTCATCACATTGTCCCACTGCGCGCCCACATCGTTCAGGATCATGTCCCCGTCCTGCGCCTGGCCGATATAGCTGTAATAGTGGATACAGAAATTGTTCTCTCCGGAGGAGATGATCGAGGGGAAGGCCGGTCCGTCCGGGCTGAACTGTCCCAGCGCGCGGTCGAACTCCGCCTTGTACTGGTACTCCCACATGCCCGGCTTCGAGGCGCGCATCATCGCCAGGATTCCCTCCCGGGTGATGGACTCCGCCTTCCGCATGGCCTCGATCTCACAGGGCTGCTTGATCAGCCGCAGCCGTCGGAGCAGTGCGTTCGCGTTCCCGATCTTCAGATACGGATACTGCCGCTGCGCCTGGTTCAGGAAGCGGTCCGCGGGCTTCTCCCCGTCGTTGGGCGAAGCCTTGTAGAGGTCCAGCCAGAGATTCTGGTAATGTCCGCTCGGGAGGGAGTAGTGTCCGCCCGCGGCCAGCGTATGGAAATCCGCCGAAAACGCGGAGATCGGGCGGATGTCCCGGATGCCGCTCTTCTCCTCGGCCTCCTGCATCGTCAGCCGCCGGCCGGTCCAGCGCTCCGCCATCGGGTCCGACGGCAGGAGATAGAGCCGCTCCGTCCAGCTGCTCCCCGACTCCCGCATGCACAGCAGCACGGACTCCTTCTGCGCGATGCCGGTCAGATAGACGAAGCTGCGGTCGGCGTAGAAGGGCCAGAATTCGTCGTTCGTCTTGCGCTGCTCCTCCCCGGAAAAAAGAACCAGGAGACTGTTCTCAGGGAGCATCGCGTACAGCCGCTCCCGGTTGCCCTTGTGAAAAGATGCAAGCATTCCAGAAACCTCCTCCAAGCCTGTGAGCAAAATACCCTTCCATGATTCTGCGTTCCGCGCGGAATTCCTTTTATTCGGATGCATCGGCTTGCAAAAAAGCCTCTTCTGGGATATCATATCCTGGAATCCATCGACAGGGGGAATCCGCCGTGTCCGATATTCCGGAAACCGCCCGGCAGATCGCAGGCCTCTTCGCGCTGCCCGGAGAGATTGAGTCCTGCGAGGCCTACGGCTGCGGGCATGTCAACCACACCTTCCGGGTGCACTGCCGGGGCCGCGCGGAGGACTATGTGCTCCAGCGCATCAGCGCCATCGCATTTCATCATCCCGAACAGGTGATGGAGAACGTGGTCCGCGTCACGGCGCACCTGCAGCGGGCGGTCGCGGCCCGCGGCGGGGACCCCGCACGGGAGACGCTCACGCTGATCCCGCTGAAGCGCGGCGGCTACTGCACCTACGACCGGGAGGGCGTCTGCTGGCGGATGTACCGGTTTATCCCGGATACCGTCACCTATCAGCTTCCGGATACGCCGGAGGTGCTGCGGCAGGCCGGCGCCGCCTTCGGCTCCTTCCAGGCCATGCTGGCGGATTTCCCGGCCGGCGAGCTGTACGAGACCATCCCCCGCTTTCACGATACGCCCCACCGCCTGGCGGATTTCCGGAGGGCGCTGCGGGAGGATTCAGCCGGCCGCGCGCGGACCTGCGGCGAGGAGATCGAGGCCATCCTCTCCCGCGCGGACCGGGCGGGTGAACTGATGGACGCCGGGCTGCCCCTGCGGGTTACCCACAACGATACCAAGCTCAACAATGTCCTGATGGACAGCGCCACCGGCCGCGGCCTGTGCGTCGTCGATCTGGACACGGTGATGCCCGGGCTGGCCGCCTGGGATTTCGGGGACGCGGTCCGCTTCGGCGCCAACACGGCGCTGGAGGGCGAGCGGGATCTCTCGAAGGTGCGCTTCAGTCTGCCCATGTACCGGGCCTGGGCCGAGGGCTATCTGGAGCAGGCCGGATCCATGCTCACCCCGGGGGAGCTGGACAGCCTGCCCATCGGCTGCTGGATGATGACCTACGAGCTCGCCTCGCGCTTCCTCGCGGACTATCTGTCCGGCGACGTCTATTTCCATATTGAGCTTCCGGACGACAACCTTGCCCGGGCGCGCTGCCAGCTGGCGCTTCTCGCCGACATGGAGCGCCACGGGAATGAGATGCTTCAAGTGATTCATGAGCTGACTGGGAGGGTATGACAATGAGCGAACCGATTCTTCTGATCATGGCTGCCGGCATGGGCAGCCGCTACGGCGGGCTGAAGCAGATGGACGCCCTGGGCCCCAACGGGGAGGTCCTGCTCCACTACTCCATCTACGACGCGATGCGCGCGGGCTTCAAGCGCGTGCTCTTTCTGATCAAGCACGAGATCGAGCTGGACTTCCGGGAGAAGGTCGGCGACCGCGTCGCGCGCCATCTGGAGGTCCGCTACGCCTTCCAGGAGCTGGATAAGCTTCCCGCGCCCTTCAGGGTTCCCGAGGGCCGCAAAAAGCCCTGGGGCACCGGCCACGCGGTGCTCTGCTGCACGGACCAGCTGGACGCCCCCTTCGCCGCCATCAACGCGGATGACTACTACGGGCCCAGCGCCTTCCAGTCCGCCTATGACTTCCTGTCCCGGGCGAAGGACGGCGAGAAGGCCCAGTGGATGATGGTCGGCTATCACCTGCAGAACACCACCACCGCCAGCGGCCACGTCGCCCGCGGCGTCTGCGAGGTCAGTGACTCCGGCCTGCTCGCAGGCATCTGCGAGCGGACCCATATCGTGGAGAGCAGCGACGGACCGCTCTACACGGAGAACGGGTCCGACTACAGGCTGCTGCCCCGGGAGACACTGGTCTCCATGAACCTCTGGGGCTTCACGCCCTCCTTCCTTCAGCGGCTGAAGGAGGACTTCCCGCCCTTCCTCGAGCGCGCCTGCCAGGATCCCGCGAACAAGGCGGAATTCTTCCTGCCCACCGTGGTGAACGACGCCCTGAACGAAGGCTTTGCCGAGGTCCGCGTGCTGGAAAGCCGGGACCGCTGGTACGGCGTGACCTACCCCGCCGACCGTCCCGCCGTCGTTTCCGCGCTGCGGCGGATGACCGAGGAAGGCCTCTATCCGGCGCCGCTGTGGCCCTGAGGGAGCACAGAAATCGCTTGCATATCCATTGACAACCCCGGGAGAAGCCATTATAATGAAACTGTGCATTGCAGACCGTTCCCGTATCTTCGTCCGGCAGGGATTTCCCTGCCCTCAGGATCGGTCTGTGCCAATCGCATAACGACAGGAGGAGGATTCCAATGGCTGTCAAGATGACCGTCGACGGCAATACCGCCGTCAGCCACGTCGCGTACGCGTTCAGCGATGTGGCCGCAATCTACCCCATCACTCCCTCGTCCCCCATGGCCGAGGTGGCGGATGTGTGGGCCGCTGAGAACCGCAAGAATCTTTTCGGTCAGACCGTGAAGATCCAGGAGATGCAGTCTGAGGCCGGCGCCGCCGGCGCTGTCCACGGCTCTCTCTCCGCGGGTGCCCTGACCACCACCTTCACCGCCTCCCAGGGTCTGCTGCTGATGATCCCGAACATGTACAAGATCAGCGGCGAGCTGACCCCCAGCGTGTTCCACGTCAGCGCCCGCGCGCTGGCCTACCATGCGCTGAACATCTTCGGAGACCATTCCGACGTGATGGCGTGCCGTCAGACCGGCTTCGCGATGCTGGCCAGCAACTCCGTCCAGGAAGCGCATGATATGGCGCTGATCGCCCATATCGCGACGCTGAAGACCTCTGTGCCCTTCCTGCACTTCTTCGACGGCTTCCGCACCAGCCATGAGATCCAGAAGATCGACGCGATCGATCCCAAGAACAACTACGAGGAGCTCAAGCCCCTGGTGCCGTGGGACAAGATCGAGGAGTTCCGCGCCCGCGCCCTGAACCCCGAGCATCCGCATCAGGCCGGCACCGCACAGAACAGCGACATCTACTTCCAGGGCCGCGAGGCTGCCAACAAGTTCTACGCGGACGTTCCTGCCATCGTGGAAGAGGTCATGGACGACGTGGCGAAGGTGCTGGGCCGCTCCTACAAGCCCTTCCAGTATGACGGCGCTCCGGATGCCGACAAGGTCATCATCGCCATGGGCTCCGGCTGCGACGCGATCCACGAGACCGTCAACAAGCTCAACACCATGGGCTACAAGGTGGGCGTGGTGAAGTGCCATCTCTACCGTCCCTTCTCCGTCGAGTACCTGATGAAGGTTCTCCCCGCCACCGTGAAGAAGATCGCCGTGCTGGACCGCACCAAGGAGTCCGGCTCTCTGGGCGAGCCTCTGTACCTGGACGTCTGCGCCGCGCTGCTGGAAGCGGGCCGCGCTGACATCAAGGTCGTCGGCGGCCGTTATGGCCTGGGCAGCAAGGAATTCACGCCCACCATGGTCAAGGCCGTGTACGACAACCTGGACGGCGAGCAGAAGAACCACTTCACCGTGGGCATCGTGGACGACGTGATGGGCACCTCTCTGCCCCTGGGCGAGACCCTCGCGGCCGCTCCCGAAGGCACCACCGCCTGCATGTTCTACGGTCTGGGCTCCGACGGCACCGTCGGCGCCAACAAGAACTCCATCAAGATCATCGGCGACCACACCGACAAGTATGCGCAGGCCTACTTCTTCTATGATTCCAAGAAGTCCGGCGGCCTGACGGTCTCCCACCTGCGCTTCGGCGACACCCCGATCCAGAGCCCCTATCTGATCGACGTGGCGGACTTCATCGCCTGCTCCAACCCGGCGTATGTGACCATGTACGACATGGTGACCGCGCTGCGCGACGGCGGCACGTTCCTGCTGAACTGCCAGTGGAGCCCCGAGGAGCTGAACGATCGTCTCCCCGCCAAGATGAAGAACCTGCTCGCGAAGAAACACGCGAACTTCTACATCATCAACGCCATCGACCTGGCCATCAAGGTCGGCATGCGCGGCCGGACCAACACCACCATGCAGGCTGCCTTCTTCAAGCTGGCCAACATCATCCCCTACGAGGATGCCGACCGCTACATGAAGGAAAAGGTTGTCGCCTCCTACGGCAAGAAGGGCCAGGACGTCGTCAACATGAACTTTGCGGCCATCGACGCCGCGCTGGAAGGCCTCGTGAAGGTGGAGATCCCGGCTGACTGGGCCACCACCACCACCGGTGCGGAGCCCGTGAAGGTCGCCGGCACCACCGAGTACTTCGACACCTTCGTCGCTCCGGTTCTGGCGCAGGAGGGCAACAAGCTGCCCGTGTCCATGCTGGATCCCCGCGGCATCGTGCCCACCGGCACCACCAAGTTCGAGAAGCGCGGCATCGCCGTGGCCGTTCCCGAGTGGCAGCCTGACGTGTGTATCTCCTGCGGCTACTGCTCCGTGGTCTGCCCGCACGCCGCGATCCGCACGATCTATGTGCCCGCCGACATGGAGGTTCCCGAGGGCTTCGTAACCAAGAAGGGCATCGGCAAGGAGTTCGCCGCGATGAAGCTGCGTGTGCAGGTTTCCCCGCTGGACTGCACCGGCTGCGGCAACTGTGTGGATGTCTGCCTGGGCAAGAAGAAGGACGATCCCACCCAGAAGGCGCTGGTCCTCAAGCCGCTGGATACCCAGCGCAAGGAGGAGGCCAACTGGGAGTTCGCCATGACCGTTCCGGAAGTCACCCTGGAGAACAAGGCTTCCGTCAAGAACAGCCAGGCGCTCAAGCCCCTCTTCGAATTCTCCGGCGCGTGCGCCGGCTGCGGCGAGACTCCCTATGTGAAGCTCGTTACCCAGCTCTTCGGCGACCGCATGATCATCGCGAACGCGACGGGCTGCTCCTCCATCTACGGCGGTTCTGCCCCGACCTGCCCCTACACCACCAACAACGCCGGCCACGGCCCCGCCTGGTCCAACTCCCTGTTCGAGGACAACGCGGAGTTCGGCTTCGGCATGAACCTGGCTGTGACCCAGCGCCGCGCCAAGCTGGCTGAGACGGTCGCCAAGGTCGTGGAAGTCGGCAAGGACGAGGCCATCGTGGCCGCGGCCAAGGAATGGCTGGACAACATGGACGACGCCGAAGGTTCCCGCAAGGCCGGCCAGAAGCTGGTCGCTCTGCTCGAGCCCAAGACCGACGGCGGCGAGTACCGTGCCTACATCCTGGCCAACAAGGACCTGCTGACCAAGAAGTCCATCTGGATCTTCGGCGGCGACGGCTGGGCCTATGACATCGGTTACGGCGGCGTGGACCACGTGCTGGCGCAGAACCAGGACGTCAACATCCTCGTGCTCGACACCGAGGTGTACTCCAACACCGGCGGCCAGGCCTCCAAGGCGACGCCCACCGGCTCCGTGGCGAAGTTCGCCGCCGCCGGCAAGCGCACCAAGAAGAAGGATCTGGGCATGATGGCCATGAGCTATGGCTATGTGTACGTTGCGCAGGTCGCCATGTCCGACCCGGCGCAGGTCATCAAGGCCATGCTCGAGGCGGAAGCCTATCACGGCCCGTCCCTGATCATCGCCTACGCGCCCTGCATCAACCACGGCCTGCGGGCCAAGGGCGGCATGGGCAAGGCTCAGGCCGAGATCAAGAAGGCCGTGGCGTGCGGCTACTGGCAGACCTACCGGTACAATCCGGAGCTGGCTGCCCAGGGCAAGAACCCCATGACCGTCGATTCCAAGGACCCCACCGGCGACTATCAGGAATTCCTGAAGGGCGAGGTTCGTTACACCTCTCTCGCGCAGCAGTTCCCGGATGCCGCCGCCACCCTGTTCGCTCAGCAGGAGGAGGACGCCAAGGAGCGTCTCGCGTCCTACCGCAAGCTGGCTGCCCAGGGCGAGTAATTCCCAACAGAAAGCACCTGTCCGCCATCCGGCGGGCAGGTGCCTTTTCTATAAAGAGATTTCGCGCCCGAGGGCGCAAAGGTCCCCAGCCGGACTGGCGGCTTTCCGATCTGGACCTTCGGCAATGCACCTATAGAAACATTTGGGAATAGCATGAACAGTGGGTCAGCGCACTTCTCCCCTCCCTCGGTAGGGAGGGGCGGGTAGGGTTTCTCATGCGCTGAATCATCGAACACTCTCGAAAAGGATGTATCCGAAGGTCCAGGGCGATCGGAAAGCCTAGGTCGCGGCCCACAGTCCGCGAAATCCCGGAATCGGTGTTATCCCGGTTTCCGCATGGTCAGTGAGATCCGGTTTTTCTTGGGGTCCGCCTCCAGCACCCAGACGGTCACCACATCCCCCACCCGGACCATCTCCGAGGGATGCTTGACCCGGCGGGTGAACTGGCTGATGTGGATCAGGCCGTCGCGGTGGACACCAATGTCGACGAAGGCGCCGAAATCGGTCACGTTGCGGACCGTGCCCTTGAGCTCCATTCCGGGCTTCAGATCCTCCATCTGCAGCACATCCGCGCGCAGGAGCGGCGGCGGCAGCTCATCGCGGGGATCGCGGCCGGGCTTGGTCAGCTCCGCGACGATATCCCGCAGGGTCGGTTCGCCGACCCCGAGCTCCTTGGCCAGAAACGCGTAGCCGGTCTCCTCCGTCTTGTCCCGCAGCGCGCCGCCGACCGCGTCCTGGGCGGTCATGTGGAAGCGGCCCAGCAGGGCTTTCGCGGTCAGATAGCTCTCCGGGTGAACGCCGGTGTTCTCCAGCAGGTTCTTCGCGCCGGGAATCCGCAGGAAGCCCGCGGCCTGCTCAAACGCTTTCGGTCCGAGCCGGGGCACTTTTTTGAGTTCCGCCCGCGTCTTGAAGGGGCCGTTCTCCTCCCGGTACTCGACGATGTTTTTCGCGACCGTCGCGTTGATCCCGGCGACGTGGCTCAGGAGGGAGAAGCTGGCCGTGTTCAGGTCCACGCCCACCGCGTTCACGCAGTCCTCCACCACGCCGTCCAGCGCCGCGTCCAGCTCGGCCTCCTTCAGGTCGTGCTGGTACTGCCCCACGCCGATCGCCTTCGGATCGATCTTAACCAGCTCCGCCAGCGGGTCCTGCAGCCGCCGCGCAATGGACACCGCGGAACGGAGATTGACGTCGAACTGAGGGAACTCCTCCGCGGCCAGCTTTGAAGCGGAATAGACGGATGCACCTGCCTCGTTGACGATCATATAGCTCAGTCTGTCGCCCAGGTCCAGCTCCTTCATCACGTCCACGAAGAACTGCTCGGTCTCGCGGCTCGCGGTGCCGTTTCCGATGGCGGCCGCGGTCACGCCGTGCTTGCGGATCATGTTCTTGACGACGGTCTTCGCCTGCTCCACCCGCTTCTGATGGGGCAGCGGATAAACCACGCCGGTGTCCAGCACCCGACCGGTGGCGTCCACCACGGCGATCTTGCAGCCGTGCGCGATGCCCGGATCCAGACCCATTACCACGCGGCCCCTGACAGGCGGCTGCATCAGCAGCGGACGCAGGTTCATGGCGAACACACGGATCGCCGCTTCCTGCGCGCGGTCGGTCAGGGTGTTGCGCATCTCCGTGTCCATGGAGGGCGCGATCAGCCGTCCGTAGGCATCCTCGCAGGCCTGCTCCACCAGCCCGGAGGCGGGAGACCCGGTCTGAATCACCCAGCCCTCTCGCGTGTCGCGCAGAGCATGCTGTTCGTCCACCGAGAGCGAGACCTTGAGCCAGCCCTCCTTCTCCCCGCGGTTCATGGCCAGCACCCGGTGCGGCGGCATCTGCCGGAGCGGTTCCTGGTGGCCGTAGTACATGCGGTAGACGCTGTCCTCCTCCTTCGCTGCCTCGGTCTGGACCGTGCACTCCGCGAGGTAGGTTCTCCGCAGCCGGTCGCGGACCGCGGCGTCGTCGCTCACGCGCTCGGCGATGATGTCCATGGCGCCCTGCAGCGCCTCCTCCGGACTCGCCACGCCCTTCTCCTCATCGACGAACGCCTCCGCCAGCGTCTCCGGCTGGGGCATTCTCGGCAATTGCATCAGCAGCTTGTCCGCCAGGGGCTCCAGTCCGCGCTCCCGGGCAATGGTCGCACGGGTGCGGCGCTTGGGGCGGAAAGGACGGTAGATGTCCTCGAGTCGAGCCAGCGTCGCGGCGGCGTCCACCTGTGCCTGCAGCTCCTCGGTCCACTTCTCCTGCTTGCGCAGGCTCTCGATGATCTCCCCGCGGCGCTGATCCAGATTGCGCAGCTGTCCCAGCCGCTCCGTCAGGTCGCGCAGCTTGGTGTCGTCCAGTCCGCCGTGCTGCTCTTTGCGATAGCGAGCGATAAAGGGAACCGTTGCGCCCTCGTCCAGGAGGCTGATAACCGCCTCCACCTGCCACTGCTGGATACTCAGCTCCCGTGCGATTGTCTCTGGAATATTCATCTTCCGTCACCTCATCCAGTTGCTTTCTCTTCCGTTCAGGCCGGCCAGGATTCCACTGCCGAACGCAAACATCAGGTTGAATCCCCCGCAGTCTCCGTCCACATCCAGCACCTCGCCGGCCGCGTGCAATCCCTTTGCGATGCGCGACGCCATCGTCTCCGGCACGAACTCGTCGGCGGCGATCCCCCCGGCGGTCACCTGCGCGGATTCGAAGCCGCGGATACCGGTCACACGGATCCGATACGCTGTCAGCGTCTCCGCCAGCGCCTGCAGATCCTGACCGGAGAGGTCCTCCACCCTGCGCTCATGGCTGGGAACCCCTGCCAGCCGGAAGACGCGCTGTCCCAAGCGGCTCACAACCAGCCCGCAGAGGAGCTGTTCCGCCTCCCCGCCGCGCCAGACGTGCTGTCTGCGCTGCAGCTCCCGCAGTGCATCCTCAGCATTCTCCAGGCCGATCGGTTCCAGAAGGTTCAGCACCGCCTCACAGCCCGGCTCCGCCCAGCGGGAGCACTGCATGACACAGATCCCGCTGAGCCCGTACTCCGTAAAGAGCACCTCCCCGCGCTCGCGGCAAAGCTCGCGCCCATTCCGGAGCAGCCGGACGCCCGCGCGCAGCCGGATGCCGGACAGCCCCCGGATCGGCTCCGGTTCCGTCTCCAGCTGGGTCAGTGCCGGGCGCGGCTGAATCAGATGATGTCCCAGCGCCGTCAGCAGTTCGTATGCGCTGCCATCCGAACCAAGTTTGGGCTGGGCACGGCCGCCGCCGGTCACGATCACGCGGTCAAATCGCTCCTCCCCCGCAGCGCTGCGCACGATCCATTCTGCGCCGGACGGGACGAGCGCTTTCACCTGCGCCTCCGTCACGGTCCGGACCCGCAGCCGCTGCAGCTGATAGCGGAGCACATCCAGCACCGTGCTCGCCTGTCCGCTCAGCGGGTAGACGCGGCCCTCCCCCTCCTGCCGGAGTTCCAGGCCGAGCGCGCGCCAAAAGACTGTCTGCTGTTCCGCGCCGCACCGCTCCAGAACCGCGCGGGCGAGTTTGCTCCCGCCCGGATATCGGAGTCCGTCCGTGTTCATCAGGTTGCAGCGGCCGTTTCCGGTGGACAACAGCTTTTTACCGACCCGATCCAGGCGCTCCAGCACCGTCACCCGATCCCCGCAGGAGGCTGCCGCCAGCGCCGCGGCCATTCCGGCGGCGCCTCCGCCGATCACCGCCACTCGCATGGATTGATTCATTCTACTCCGGTCTCCATATGATAGATTCTTCTGAGCTCAGGGGTCATGCTCCCGTCCGCCTCATAGACGATCAGCGGCGGGCAGGGCTCCAGCATGGGCCGCCCGTCCTTGACCGCCTCGAGCAGCACCAGGTTTGCCGGCTTGTCAGCCGCCGGATAGACCAGCCGGAAGCGCTTGGGCGACAGGCGCGCCTCCTCCAGCAGCTTCATCAGCTGCAGCATCGCCGGGGCCGGATAAACCAGAAAGACCCTGCCCTTTCCCCGCAGCACCTGATATGCGCTCTTCAGCCAGGGCAGCAGCCCGTCCGCGTCCTGGTGCCGTGCCAGATCCAGCTCTGCCGCGGGACACCGCAGCGTTCGCCCGGGCGTCCCGTAGGGGGGATTGCAGACCACGGCGTCCACGCTGCAGCGGCCGATCTCCTCGGCCGCCGTGCGCACATCGGCGCAGCGCACGTGGATCTGCTCCTCCAGCCCGTTCAGCGCCATGGTCCGCGCGGCCATCTCGGCATACTCCGGCTGCAGCTCCAGCGCCTCGCAGCGCTTTCCCTTATCTCTCCCGAACAGAAGCAGCGGCAGGATTCCGCTCCCTGTTCCGAAATCCGCGTAGTGCGTCTCCGGACTCATCCGGACGAAGTCCGCCAGCAGGACCGAGTCCATGCCGTAGCGGAAGCCCTTCTTTTTCTGCAGAAGGCGCAGCCCTCTCAGCTGCAGATCCTCCAGCGCCTCGTCCTCGCGCATGCGCCGCACTCCTATCCCGGCCGTTTTACAGACCGCGCTCATTTTAACATATCCCCATTCCGATTGCAACGCAAAAAGCCGGCGAACCGGCTCTTTACGCTGTATCTCGGTTTATTGTGCTTATTCAGCGACAGGATTTCGCGCCTGCGGGCCGCGGCCAGGTCCGCAGCCAGACTGGTGGCTTACCGATCTATACTGTTACTGGATTTGCAGTTTTTATTTGAGATCAGAATCAGACATTCAGTTCCTGGCGCTCGCCCAGCAGTTCGCGGTTTTCCTCCAGGATCGGGCGGATCACGGAGGCCAGGTAGGCCTCGACCTGCTCCTTGCAGCGGCCGGTGTAGCGCTCCGGCTGCAGGAGGCCGCGGACCTCCGCCTCGCTCAGCTGGAAGAGCGGGTCCCCGCAAATCCGCTGGATCAGATCGTTCTCTCCGCCCTCGGCCTTGACATGGTTTGCCGCGGCCTGAGCGTGCACGCGGAGCCGCTCGTGCAGCTCCTGCCGGTTGCCGCCCCGCTGCACCGCATCCATCATGATGTTCTCGGTAGCCATGAAAGGCAGCTCGTTCATCACCCGCTGGCGGATGACCTTCTCGTAGACCACCAGCCCGTCGCAGACGTTCACGAGGATGTTCAGGATGCCGTCCACCGCCAGGAAAGCCTCGGCCATCGCGATGCGCTTGTTGGCGCTGTCGTCCAGCGTCCGCTCGAAGAACTGACAGGAGGCGGTCCAGGCCGGATTCAGCGCGTCGCTCATCACATAGCGCGCCAGCGCGTCGATCCGCTCGCAGCGCATGGGATTGCGCTTATAGGGCATGGCGGAAGAGCCGATCTGGGATTTCTCGAAGGGCTCTTCCATCTCCTTGAAGCTGGCCAGCAGGCGCAGGTCATAGGCGAACTTGGCCGCGCTCTGCGCGACGCCGGAGAGCACTGAAGCGATCTGATAGTCGATCTTCCGGGAGTAGGTCTGCCCGGAGACCGGCACCACCCGCTCGAAGCCGAAGGATTCCGCGATCAGCCGCTCGAGCTGCTCAACCTTCGCGTGGTCGCCAGCGAACAGCTCCAGGAAGCTGGCCTGGGTGCCGGTGGTTCCCTTGGAGCCCAGCATGGGCAGCGTCGCCAGCCGGTGCTCAATCTCCTGGTAGTCCATCCAGAGCTCGTTCAGCCAAAGCGTGGCCCGCTTTCCGACGGTCGTCAGCTGCGCGGGCTGCAGATGGGTATAGGCCAGGCAGGGCAGGCTCTTGTACTTATCGGCGAAGTCCGCCAGTAGCGCCATCGCGTTCAGCAGCTTCCGGCGGATTACCCGCAGGCCCTGCCGCATAACGAGGAGATCGGTGTTATCGCCCACATAGCAGGATGTGGCGCCCAGATGGATGATGCCCGCCGCCTTGGGGCACTGCAGCCCGTAGGCGTAGACATGGCTCATCACATCGTGGCGAACCTCCCGCTCCCGGCGCTCCGCGTCCTCGAAATTGATGTCGTCCGCATGCGCCTCCAGCTCGGCGATCTGCTCCTCCGTGATGGCGAGGCCTAGACTTCTCTCCGCCTTCGCCAGGGCAATCCAGAGGCGCCGCCAGGTGCGGAACTTGTTCTGCTCCGAGAAGATCTGCTGCATCTCGGTGCTGGCATAGCGGGCGGAGAAAGGACTTGTATAGCGATCGTGCGCCACGGTGGGACGCCTCCTTTTTATCTGGCTCAGCGGAAGTAGGATACTCCGCCCTCAAAGATCGGCTGCAGCTTGTTGCCGGGGATGTTCTGGTACAGGCCGCTGCCGCTGCGCTCCGAGTGGCCCATCTTGCCCAGGATCCGTCCATCCGGGCTGGTGATGCCCTCCACGGCGAAGAGGCTCGCATTGGGATTCCACTGCAGATCCATCGTCGGGACGCCGTCCGCGTCCACGTACTGCGTCGCGATCTGTCCGCGCTCCGCCAGCTGCCGGATCAGGGAGACCGGTCCGACAAAGCGTCCCTCTCCGTGGCTGATTGCCACGGTGTGGATGTCGCCGGTCTCGCACAGGCTCAGCCACGGGGAGAGGTTGGACGCGACCCGGGTCCGCACGGTCATGGACTGGTGACGGCCGATCTCGTTGAAGGTCAGCGTCGGGCACTGATCGTCGGTCTCGAGGATCCGTCCAAAGGGCACCAGGCCCAGCTTGATCAGCGCCTGGAAACCATTGCAGATGCCGAGCATCAGGCCTCCGCGCTGCTCCAGCAGTTCCGTCACCGCCTCCCGCATGGCGGGATTGCGGAAGAACGCCGTGATGAATTTCGCGGAGCCCTCCGGCTCGTCACCGCCGGAGAAGCCGCCGGGGAGAATGATCATCTGGCTCTCCCGGATCGCCTTCACCGCGGTCTGGATGCTCTCCGTGATGTCCTGCGGCGTGAGGTTGCGGATCACCAGGATGTCCGCCTTGCCGCCCGCCCGCTCCAAGGCCGCCGCCGTGTCATACTCGCAGTTGGTCCCGGGAAAGACCGGGATCAAAGCTTTGGGCTTCGCGAAAGAGGCCGCCGCATGAACCTTCCGTTCTGTCCGGAAGGAGAAGGGCTCCACATGCTCGTTCGGATGACCGCGCCAGGGATAGACCTTCTCCAGCTTGCTCTCGTAGAGCTCCTGCAGCGGGGCCAGCTCCACCTGGTCGCCCTCGTAGGCGAAGGCCCACTGAGCGAACGTGTCGCCGACCTTCTCGCCCAGTTCACAGCCCGCGTGGCACTCCAGGAGCAGCGCGCCGGGCATCTGCGCGAACAGATCACCCTCGAAGTCCTCGTCGATCCGGGTGCCGATCCGGTTGCCCAGACCCATCTTGAACAGGCCCTCCGCGATGCCGCCCAGGCCGACCGCCCACGCGGACACGGTCTCCCCCGCGTGGATCGAGGCGGTCACCGCGTCCAGCGCCTTGTTCATGGCGTCCGCATCAAAGGGGTTATAGCGCACCAGGCGGATCTCATGGCCGGGCTTCTTCATCTCCGGGGAGATCACTTTCGAAGCCTTCCCGGGCGCCACCGCGAAGGAGCAGAGCGTCGGCGGGACATGCATCTGTTCGAAGGAGCCGGACATGGAGTCCTTGCCGCCGATGGCCGCGATCTCCAGATTCAGCTGCGCATCCAGCGCGCCCAGCAGCGCGGAGAGCGGCTTGCCCCAGGTATGGGGGTCCGCGGTCATCCGCTCAAAGTATTCCTGGAGTGTCAGATAAGCGTCCTGCCGCCGGAAACCCGCCGCAATCAGCTTCGCGACGCTCTCCACAACCGCCAGGTAGCTGCCCTCGTAGGGGCTCTGCTTCTGCAGTTCCGGGTGGAAGGCGTAGGACATGCCCGAGACCGTGTCCGTGTCCATGCCGGGCACGGGCAGCTTCGCCACCATCGTCTGAATCGGCGTCTCCTGATACAGGCCTCCGAAGGGCATCAGCACGGTCCCCGCGCCGATCGTTGCATCAAAGCGCTCAGACAGGCCCTGCTTGGAGCAGATATTCAGGTTTTCGAGCATCCGGGTCAGCTTCTCGGTGAAGGTCGCGCCCTCAAAGGCCACTGGCTTGATGCCGTCCTCGGGAACAGCCGCGTCCGCATGCTTTTCCGCGCCGTTGCTGTTCATGAAGTCGCGGCTGATATCGACGATCGTCTTGCCGCGCCAGGCCATCCGCAGACGGGGCTGCTCAGTCACCTTCGCGACACAGACCGCCTCGAGGTTCTCGCGTCCGGCTGCCGCCAGGAAGGCGTCCACGTCCGCAGGCGCCAGAACTACCGCCATGCGCTCCTGGCTCTCGGAGATTGCGAGCTCAGTTCCGTCCAGGCCCTCGTACTTGCGCGGCACCGCGTCCAGGTTGATCTCCAGCCCGTCGGCCAGCTCGCCGATCGCGACGCTGACGCCGCCGGCGCCGAAATCGTTGCAGCGCTTGATCAGCCGGGTGACCTCGCCGTCCCGGAAGAGGCGCTGCAGCTTGCGCTCGGTCGGTGCGTTGCCCTTCTGCACCTCCGCGCCGCAGGTCTCCAGCGAACTGCGCTTGTGGCTCTTGGAGGAGCCCGTCGCGCCGCCGATGCCGTCCCGGCCGGTCCGTCCGCCCACCAGGACGATCACGTCGCCGGGCTCGGGCCGCTCACGGCGGATATGGTCCCAGGGCGCCGCGCCCAGCACCGCGCCGATCTCCATGTGTTTCGCGGCGTAGCCCGGGTGATAGACCTCGTCCACGAGCCCCGTGGCCAAGCCGATCTGGTTGCCGTAGGAGGAGTAGCCCGCCGCGGCGGTCGTCACCAGCTTGCGCTGGGGCAGCTTGCCGGGGATGGTCTCCGCGACCGGCTTGAGCGGATCCGCAGCGCCGGTCACGCGCATCGCCTGGTAGACATAGGTCCGCCCGGAGAGCGGATCACGGATCGCGCCGCCGATGCAGGTCGCCGCGCCGCCGAAGGGCTCGATCTCCGTGGGATGGTTGTGGGTCTCGTTCTTGAACATGAGGACCCAGGGTTCGGTTTTGCCCGCCACGTCCACGTCGATCCGGATGGAGCAGGCGTTGATCTCCTCGCTCACGTCGATGTTCGGCGTCTTGCCGCGCTTGCGGAGCACCTTGCCGCCGATGGTCGCAACGTCCATCAGGTTGACCGGTCGGCTCTCCGCGCGATCCCCATAGACTTCCCGCCGGGCATCCAGATAGCGCCGGAAAGCCTTCTCCACCGCCTGCTTCTCGATCTGCACATGATCCAGCGTGGTTAGGAAGGTTGTGTGCCGGCAGTGGTCCGACCAGTAGGTGTCGATCACGCGGATCTCCGTGAGCGTCGGATCGCGCTGCTCAGACCGGAAGTAGCGCTGGCAGAAGGCGAGATCCTCCTCGTCCATGGCCAGGCCGCGCTCCCGGATGAAAGCCCGCAGGCCTTCCCGATCCAGCTGATTGAAGCCGTTCAGCACCTCCACGTCCGCCGGAACGCTGTACTCCATCTGCAGCGTCTCCGGCAGCTCCAGGGCCGCCTCCCGGGACTCCACCGGGTTGATCAGGTGGTGCTTGATCTGCTCCAGCTCCGCCTCGGTGGGGGTACCCTGCAGGAGATAGATCTTCGCGTAGCGGACCGTCGGCCGCTCGCACTGACCCACCAGCTGAATGCACTCCTCGCAGCTGGCCGCCCGCTGGTCGAACTGTCCGGGCAGGGATTCCACCGCAAACAGCCGGGTGTCCGGTCCCACAGTCAGCTCTGTGGAGACCGTATCCAGCTGCGGCTCCGAGAAGACGATCGGCAGGCAGCGCTGATAGAGCTCCTCCGCCATCCCTTCCACGTCATAGCGGTTCACGATCCGCAGTCCGGTAACAGAGCGGATCAGCAGGATATGCCGGATCTCGTGCAGCAGCTGTTTGGCCTCAACCGCGTAGGCCTCTTTTTTCTCCACATAGACGCGTCTGACGCTCATGCCTGTCCCTCCGCAGATAAGGCCCGCTGTCCGATATCCCGGCGCATCTGCCTTCCCTCAAATGTGATCTTCTCCGCCGCTGCGCGGGCTTTGGCGACCGCCTCGCGCAGGGTCGGGGCGACGCAGGTCACGCCGAGCACGCGTCCGCCGGCGGTCACCAGCTCTCCGTTCTCCGCGCGTTTGGTGCCGGCGTGATAGATGCGGGCGTCCTTCGCCGCCTCCTCCAGCCCGTGGATCGGATACCCTGTCGTGTACTTGAGCGGATACCCGCCGGAGGCCAGCACCACGCAGCAGGCGGCCTCGTCCGCGAACTCCACCGGGCAGCGGTCCAGCGTTCCCTCGGTGGTCGCCTTCATCACCGTCAGCAGATCGGATTTCAACAGGGGCAATACCACCTGCGTCTCCGGATCACCGAAACGGCAGTTGTACTCGATGACCTTCGGGCCGTCCTTGGTCAGCATCAGGCCGAAATAGAGGCAGCCCTTGAAGGGACAGCCCTCCGCCTGCATCGCCGCCACGGTGGGCAGCATGATCTCACGCAGGGTGCGCTCCGCGATCTCCGGCGTATAGAAGGGATTCGGAGCCACGGTGCCCATGCCGCCGGTGTTGAGGCCCTGATCTCCGTCCAGCGCGCGCTTGTGGTCCATGGAGGACACCATCGGCCGGAGCGTCTTGCCGTCCGTGAACGCCAGTACGGACACCTCGAGTCCCTCGAGGAACTCCTCGATGACCACCCGATGGCCGGACGCGCCGAATTTGCTCTCCAGCATCATCTGCCGGAGGGCCTCCTCCGCCTCATCCCGGGTCTGACAGATCAGTACGCCCTTGCCGAGCGCCAGGCCGTCCGCCTTGACGACGATCGGGCAGGGAGCCGTCTCCCGCACATAGCGGCGGGCCGCCTCGAAATCGTCAAAGGTCTCGCAGCGGGCGGTCGGGATGCCGTACTTCCGCATAAGCTGCTTCGCGAAAATCTTGCTGCCCTCGATCCGCGCAGCCGCGCGATCCGGTCCGAAGGCGGGGATGCCGATCTCCGCCAGCGCGTCCACCATGCCGAGGCAGAGCGGATCGTCCTGGGCAACCACCACATAGTCCACCGCGTGATCACGGCAGAAGGCGGTGATGACCTGCACGTCGGTCGCCTTGAGCGGCACCAGCTCACAGAAGGAAGCCATCCCGCCGTTTCCGGGCGCCGCCCAGATCTTTTCCACATCCGGATTCTCGGCAATCCTGGAGGCGATCGCGTGCTCGCGTCCGCCGCCGCCCACAATCAGAATCTTCATGCAAGCCTCCTGCTCAATGGTGGAACAGCCGCTGGTGCGTGAAGCACATCACCATGTTCAGCGCATTGCAGGTGTCGATGACCTGCTGGTCGCGGATCGAGCCGCCGGGCTGCGCGACATACTCCACGCCGGAGCGGCGGGCACGCTCGATGTTGTCGCCGAAGGGGAAGAAGGCGTCGCTGCCCAGGGAGACCCCGGTCTGCTGATCCAGCCAGGCACGCTGCTCCGCGGGCGTGAGCGCCTCGGGCTTCCGGGTGAAGAAACGCTGCCAGCGGCCCTCCGCCAGCACCTCCTCCGGCTCTTCGGAGAGGTAGATGTCGATCGTGTTGTCCCGGTCGGGGCGGCCGATGGTCTCCAGGAAGGGCAGCTCCAGCACGGCGGGATGCTGCCGCAACAGCCAGCGGTCGGCCTTCTGGCCCGCCAGGCGCGTGCAGTGGATCCGGCTCTGCTGTCCGGCGCCGACGCCGATCGCCTGGCCGTCCTTGACGTAGCAGACCGAGTTGGACTGCGTGTATTTGAGCGTGATCAGGGAGATCAACAGGTCGCGCACGGCCGCCTCGGGCAGATTCTTCCGCTCGGTCACGACCTCCGAGAGCATCTCCCGGTCGATCTTGCAGGTATTGCGGCCCTGCTCGAAGGTGATGCCGAACACCTGCTTGCGCTCCAGCTCCTGCGGCTGATAGGCGGGATCCATCTGCACGATGTTGTAGCCACCCTTGCGCTTGGTCTTCAGAATCTCCAGCGCCTCGGGGGTGTATCCGGGGGCGATGACGCCGTCGGAGACCTCGGGCTTGATCAGCAGCGCGGTCTCCCGGTCGCAGACATCGCTCAGGGAGATCCAGTCGCCGAAGGAGGACATGCGGTCCGCGCCGCGCGCCCGCGCGTACGCGCAGGCCAGCGGGGACAGCACCCCGATCTCCTCCGGAACCCAGTAGCAGCGGCGCAGCGTCGCGTCCAGCGGGTTTCCGACCGCGGCGCCCGCGGGGCTTACATGCTTGAAGGAGGCGGCCGCCGGCATGCCGGTCGCTTCGCGCAGCTCCCTGACAAGCTGCCAGCCGTTGAAGGCGTCCAGGAAGTTGATATAGCCTGGGCGGCCGTTGAGCACCTTCACCGGCAGTTCACCCTGCTCCACGTAGATTCGGGCAGGCTTCTGATTCGGGTTGCAGCCGTACTTCAGTTCGAGTTCCTGTGCCATAATCTTGCCTCCATCTCAGACGTTCTTGTTGTGGATCAGAGTGCGGACCGCCGCGCCGGTTGCCAGGTTGATCTGCGCGGTGAAGAGGGAGATCTTGTTCTCCGCGTTCAGGGATTCCCAGATACCCTCGGTGAAGGCGTCGAAATCATCGCCGACCGCCACAAGCTCCGGCTCGCCCTCAAAGGAGGGCAGCGGGTTTCCGTCGCCGCTGTAGGTGTGCAGGAAGTGTCCCTCCCCCGCCACCGGCTGCTCATATTCCCAGAAGATGCGCTGAACGCTGTCGCCGTTCCCGTTGTCGCTCTTACTAATCGCCAGCCGGTAGCAGAGCCTGCCGTCCTTTACCTCGACGAGGCCGGAGATGCGGGGCGTGAAGTTCGGCGCGTCCGGCTCGAAGCAGCGCGTGCGCAGCGCCTCCTCAAAGGTTTTGCCCTCCTTCAGGAACGCGTCGACGGTGTCCGTCTGGTCGCCGTTGGTCACGATCCAGGTGCCCTGAGCCGGCACCCGCACGGGCGTGTAGATGATCAGGGAGGGGTCCACGACCTTGCTCTCGTCGAAGGCCTTCGTGATGATGCCGCCGTCGGGCTGGCCGACAAAGACCCGGTTCCGGCTGTTGACGCTGCGGCCCATGATCATGTAGGCCACAAAGGCGGAACGGCCGTCCGCGGACCTGCCCAGGACGATGCCGCGTCCGGGATAGGGGTTGCCGTTCAGAAGCGCAGTCAAATCCATCTTCTTCATTTATGCTTCCTCCTCTGTCAGTCTCCTGGCCACTTCCTCCAGCGCGCGGGGCAGGAGGATCCATTCCGCCTGCTCCATCACCCGCCGCTGCAGCTTCTCCGGGGTGTCGTCCGGGAGCACCTCCACCGCCTTCTGGAAGAGGATGTCGCCCCCGTCCGGGATCTCATTGACGAAGTGCACCGTGGCGCCGGTGAGCTTTACGCCGCGCCGGAGTGCCTCCTCGTGCACCCGCAGTCCGTAGTACCCTTTCCCGCAGAAGGCGGGGATCAGGCTTGGATGGATGTTCAGGATCCGGTGGTCGTAGGCCGTGATGACCTGCGGCGGCAGGATCGTCAGATATCCCGCGAGCACGACGATCTCGATCCCGGCCTCCCGGAGAATACCCAGCAGCCGCTCCGAGAACGCCTCGTCGCTGTCCCTGCCCCGGCCGCAGACCGCCGTCGGCACCCCCGCCAGCCGCGCGCGCTCCAGGGCGTACGCGTTCGGATTGGAGGCGACCACCAGCGCGATCTCCGCGTGGGGGATCTTTCCGGCGGCCTTCGCGTCCAGAATGGCCTGCAGATTGGTTCCGCCGCCGGAGACCAGCACCGCCGCTTTCAGCACAGCTGCACGCCCCTCTCGCCCGCCGTGATCTCGCCCAGTACCCAGGCGTCCGGCTCACCGTTGGCGCGGAGAATCTCCAGCGCCCGGTCCGCGTCGTTCTTGCCCACGACGATCGTCATGCCCACGCCCATGTTGTAGGTGTTGAACATGTCGCGCTCCGGTACATTGCCCTCCCGGGCAATGATGTCGAAGATCGGCGGGGTCTTCACGCCCGCACGCTCAATCCGGGCCACGCAGCCCTCCCCGAGGGAGCGCGGAATGTTTTCGTAGAAGCCGCCGCCGGTCACATGGCTGATGCCGCTGGGGCGAATCTCCTTCAGCAGGGCGAGCACCGGCTTGACATAGATCTTCGTGGGCGTGAGCAGCGTCTCCCACAGCGGCTCCGCGAGCTCCTTGTAGCGGCGGTTCTCCCCGCCGATCCCGATGCCGAAGATCTTGCGCACCAGCGAGAAGCCGTTAGAGTGAACGCCCGAGGAGGGCAGCGCCAGGATCACGTCGCCCGGCTTCATGCGCTCCTTGTCCAGGATTTTCTCCTTGTCGACAATGCCGACCGCGAAGCCCGCGAGGTCGTACTCGTTCGGCGCGTAGAAGCCCGGCATCTCCGCCGTCTCACCGCCGACCAGCGCAGCCCTGGCCTGCACGCAGCCTTCCGCCACGCCGGAGACGATCTCCGCGACCTTCTCGGGGATGTTTTTCCCCACCGCGATATAGTCCAGGAAGAACAGCGGCGCCGCGCCGCAGCAGATCACGTCGTTGACGCACATCGCCACACAGTCGATGCCGACGGTGGAATGCCGCTCCAGCAGGAACGCCAGCTTGAGCTTGGTGCCCACGCCGTCCGTGCCGGAAACCAGCACGGGCTCCCGCATGCCGCCCAGCTCCGGCTTGAACAGGCCGCCGAAGCCGCCCAGTCCGCCGAGCACGCCCGGCGTCTCTGTCCGGGCCACATGCTGCTTCATCAGTTCAACCGCCCGATAGCCCGCCGTGATATCCACCCCGGCAGCCTGATAGCTCGCGCTCTCGCTCTTCATGCGCTCGTCCTCCTCATTCCCTGGTCCGCAGCGGAATCTCGAACTTGTGCTTCTCTGTCTTCGCGGGCGGCGCCACCGGATACTCCCCGTTGAAGCAGCCCTTGCACAGTGCCAGGTGCATCTCGCCGGTCAGCTTGTCCAGATCCTCCATGCGCAGGAAGCCGATGCTGTCCGCACCGATGATTTTTCCGATCTCCTCCTCGGAGTGGTGGTTCGCGATCAGATGCTCCTCTGAGTCAATGTCCGTGCCGAACCAGCAGGGGTGGCGGAAGGGCGGTGCGGAGAAGATCACGTGGACCTCCTTGGCGCCTGCCTCGCGGAGAATCCGTACCACGCGCGCCGAGGTGGTGCCGCGCACAATCGAGTCGTCCACCATGATGACCCGCTTGCCCTGGACCGTGGCGCGCACCGCGTTGAGCTTGATGCGCACGCTGTCCCGCCGCTGCTCCTGCTTGGGCTGGATGAAAGTCCGGCCGATGTATTTGTTCTTGACCAGGCCGATCCCGTAGGGGATGCCGCTCTCATAGCTGTAGCCCAGCGCCGCGTCCAGACCGCTGTCCGGCGCGCCGATCACCACGTCCGCGTCCACGGGGTGCGACTTGGCCAGGAGACGGCCCGCGCGGATTCGTGCCTCGTGCACCGAGACGCCGTCAATCACGGAGTCCGGCCGGGCGAAATAGATGAACTCGAAGACGCACAGGCCGCTGCCCTCGCGGCGTAGCGGAGGCCAAGCCTGGATGCCCTCGCGGCTCACGACGACCATCTCGCCGGGCAGGATGTCCCGCACGAAGGTCGCACCCACCGCGTCCAGCGCGCAGGTCTCGGAGGCGAAGAGGATGTCCTCCCCGAGCCGGCCCATGCACAGCGGGCGGAAGCCGTGCGGATCCCGCACCGCAATCATCTTGGTCGCGCTCATGATCACCATGGAGTAGGCGCCCTCGATGATCTCCATCGCGGCGCGCACAGCGTCCTCGATGGAATTGCTGTTGATCCGCTGCTGGGTGATCGTGTAGGCGATCACCTCGCTGTCGGAGGTGGCGTGGAAGATCGCGCCGTTCATCTCGTACTGCTGCCGGAGTTCCGCCGCGTTGGTCAGGTTTCCGTTATGGCACAGCGCCATGGCGCCCTTCAGATGGTTGACAAACAGCGGCTGCGCGTTCGCGCTGTTCTGGGTGCCCGTCGTGCCGTAGCGGCAGTGGCCGATCGCCATCTGTCCCTCCGGGATGCGGCTCAGCCGGTCCGCGGTAAATACCTCCGTCACCAGGCCCACGTCCTTGTGGCACTGGATGACGCCGTCCGTGTTCACCGCGATGCCGCAGCTCTCCTGTCCCCGGTGCTGCAGCGCGTACAGTGCATGATAGCTCTCCGCCACCACGCCCTCGCCGCTCCTGCGGTAGATACCGAAGACGCCGCACTCCTCGTGAAGCTTATCGTCTTTGTACATAATTCAGGTTTTCCTCCCCGCCGGTCAAAGAGAAACACCCCCATCTGTCCTTCGACTGCTGTCAGGGGCAGATGGGGGTGCATGTCGTCACTCACCCATCAAACGGTGGCTGATTTCCTGATAGGCCTCCTCCACACCGCCCAGGTCGCGGCGGAAGCGGTCCTTGTCCAGTTTTTCGTGGGTCGCGGAATCCCAGAAACGGCAGGTATCCGGGCTGATCTCGTCCGCCAGCACGAGGGTGCCGTCGGCGGTCAGGCCGAACTCGAGCTTGAAGTCGATCAGGTCGATGTTCAGCGGCTTGAAGTAGCGGATCAGCAGATCGTTGATCCGCTGCGCGTAGTCCGCGATCAGCTTCATCGTCTCATCGCTGGCCCAGCCCATGGCGGCGATATGGTACTCGTTGACCATGGGGTCGCCCAGCTCGTCGTTCTTGTAGCAGAACTCGAGCACGGTACGCTTGAGGGGCGTCCCCTCCTCGAGGCCCAGACGCTTGGAGAGGCTGCCCGCGGCCACATTGCGGACGATCACCTCCAGCGGGACGATGGTCACCCGCTTCACCAGGGTCTCCCGGTCGGAAATTTCCTCCACAAAATGCGTGGGAATGCCGTTCTTCTCCAGCATCTGCATCAGGAAGTTGGTCATCCGGTTGTTGATGGCGCCCTTGCCCTCGATCGTGCCCTTCTTCAGGCCGTTGAAAGCGGTCGCGTCGTCCTTGTAATCCACGATCACCAGATTGGGATCGTCCGTGGCAAAAACCTTCTTCGCCTTGCCCTCATATAACTGTTGCATCTTCTTCATAGTCAGTTCTCCTTTCTCTGGAGCGCTTCGTCCTTTTCCAGCACCTGCCGCTGCATGCGTCCGCGCATGTCGTTCAGGCGATCCGCAAGTTCACTGTCCTCCACCGCCAGGATCTGTGCCGCCAGCAGCGCCGCGTTCTTGGCGCCGTCGATGGCAACGGTGGCCACCGGGATGCCGCTGGGCATCTGCACGGTGGAAAGCAGCGCGTCCAGTCCGTCCAGCGTGGAGCTGCGGACGGGCACGCCGATCACCGGGAGCGTGGTGCGCGCCGCCAGGGCGCCGGCCAGGTGGGCCGCCTTCCCCGCCGCGGCGATGATCACGCCGAAGTCGTTCTCCCGGGCGTTCTTCGCGAAATCTGCGGCAGCGTCCGGCGTCCTGTGCGCCGAGAAGATGTGCGTCTCACTGGAAATTCCCAGCTCGCGCAGCTGCGTCAGACAGGCCTCCATCGTGGGGAGATCACTGTCCGATCCGACGATCACCGCTACCCGCTTCATCCGAACCACCCTCCTGGTCGTTCCTCCCGGAATGGGATCATGTCCGGCGAAGTTCCGAACATTACGCCTTATTCTATGCGTATCATTCGTCCTTGTCAAGCCATTTCGAAAGAAGTTTCGCTTTCCCCGAAAACATTTCGTATTGCATGAAATATATGGTTTTCCTTTTACCAGAATGACATGTCTGGTTTTTGCCCGTTCTGTACATTTTTGTTCTTTGCGGTTCGAATGTTCGGAAAACAAAAACCCGGACGGTTCAGCGTCCGAGCATTTTCTTGATCTTTTGTTTCCAGCAGAGAATCCGCTCCATCCGTTCGGCCTTTCGGGGTTTCAGTACCCGGACCGAGCGCCAGTAGGCCAGCACCGGGTCGGCGCTCCAGGCGTTCAGCTGCTCGCTCTCCAGGAGCTGCCGCGTCCGGAGCTCCGGAAAGCACTCCCCCATGTGTTCCTCGTACAGTCCGCGGTGGCGTACGTAGAGCTTCCGGAAGGTCTCCCGCACCGCGTCGGGGTCCGCCGCCAGCGCCCGGGAGCGCGATGAGGGCTTGATTCTATAGTGAAAAAAGGTCTCCGGCAGCTGCTCCACCCCTACGCCCAGCTCGATCAGGCTCAGGAAGAAATCGTAGTCCTCCATGCCCGCGCGGAATTCCTCCGAGAAGCCGCCCACCCGCTCCCAGCCGCTCTTTCGGAAGAAGGACGTGACGAAGAGGCAGTTGCCCAGCAGTTCCTCCCGCAGCGAGTAGGGCGGCAGCTCCCAGGGGCCCCGGCGCGTGCCGAAGAAGTCCGCGCGGCAGGTGACAATACTGATCTCCGGCCGGGTCCGCAGGATCTCCGCCGCGCGCCGGATATACGCCGGCTCGATCCGATCGTCCGCGTCCAGCGGCAGGATGTACTCCCCCCTCGCCGCGCGGATCGCCGCGTTGCGGGCGGCTGCGGGCCCAGCATGCTCCGTGCGCAGGCGCGTCAGCCTCGGGAAGGAGAGCTCCCGGATCACGCGCAGGGTTTCAGGGTCGTCGGATCCGTCGTCCACAATGATCAGCTCGAGCGGAACGCCCGTGTCCCCCCGCAGGGAGTCCACCGCCTCCGGCAGATATTTCCCGTCGTTGTGGCAGGGCATGACGACGCTGACCAGCACTCTCTCGTCCGCCATCAGGCACCTCCGGCTTCCAGCCACTGCGTGTACGCGTCGCAGACCGGCGCGACCTCCCCCGACATGCGGAGGCTGCCGTGGTCCAGCCAGATCGCCCGCTGGCACATCGACCGGATCTGGTCAATGTTGTGGCTCACCATCAGGACGGTGGTGCCGCTGGACATCATCTCCATCATGCGGGCGTAGCTCTTCTTCTGGAAGGCCGCGTCGCCCACCGACAGGATCTCGTCCACGATCAGGATCTCCGGGCTGACGAGCGTCGCCACCGCGAAGGCCAGGCGCATCACCATGCCGGAGGAGTAGGTCTTGATCGGCTGATCGATGAACTCCCCGAGCTCGGAGAATTCCACGATCTCGTCATAGCGGTCATGAAGAAACTTCTCGTCGAAGCCCAGGATCGCGCCGTTGAGGAAGATGTTGTCCCGCCCGGACAGCTCGTAGTCAAAGCCGCTGCCCAGCTCCAGCATGGGCGCGATCCGTCCGCGGGTCACCACGCTGCCGCTGGTCGGGCGGTAGATGCCGGAGATCACCTTGAGCAAGGTGCTCTTGCCGGCGCCGTTGCGGCCCAGGATTCCCAGGATCTCCCCCTGCTGAACGGAAAAGGTCACGTCCCGCAGCGCCTGGAAGTTCTCATAGCGCAGCCGGCCCTTGAGCTTTGCGACAAAATACTCCTTCAGGGAATTTGTCCGGCTGACGTTGATCCGGAAATTCATCGTGACATGCTCCACCGTGATGATCGGTTCCATCTCCAGCGCACCTCCTCACAGATAGAGCACAAAGCGGTCCTGGGTCTTCCGGAAGACCGTCCAGCCGATGAGCAGCGTGCCCACCGAGGCCAGGATACAATAGAAGTAGGTGATCGGCGTGGGCGACACGCCGCCGATGGT
Source organism: Clostridia bacterium (assembly GCA_017508975.1). Classification (GTDB taxonomy): domain Bacteria; phylum Bacillota; class Clostridia; order Christensenellales; family Aristaeellaceae; genus RUG11272. Next base: position 78,333 of record JAFWQU010000021.1, read on the forward strand.
GATCGAGCGCACAAAGAAGATCAGCTGATAGAGCGGATTGCAGTGGTATAACCCCCGGAATGCCGTCGGGATGATTGTCTCCGGGTAGAAGATCGGGGTCAGGAAGTTCCAGACCGTGAGCATCACGCCCCAGAGAAACTGCGTGTCCCGGAAGAACACCATCAGCGCGGAGAGCAGCAGCGCCATGCCCGTGCAGAAGATCAGCAGGAAGACCAGCCCGAGGGGCAGGAGCAGGATCGATTTCTGCAGCTGCACCCCGGAGAGCAGCATGATCGCCATCAGCGGAATCAGCGAGATCGCCAGGTTGATGGATGAGGAGAGCACCTTGGAGAGCGGGTAGATGAACTTGGGCATATAGACCTTCGTGATCAGCGATGCGTTTCCGACGATCGCGAACAGGCCCAGGTTTGTCGCCTCCGAGAAGTAGTTGAAAATGATGATGCCGCTCATCAGATAGGCGGTAAAATTCTCGATATCCGAGTGGAAGAGCGTATTGAAGACGAAGTAATAGACGAAGGTCATCAGCAGCGGGTTGAGGAACGACCACAGCACGCCCAGCACGCTCGCCTTGTACTTCACCCGGAAGTCACGCACCACCAGCGTCTTGAGCAGATAGCTGTAGCGCCGCGCAATCTCCATTGCCCGCAGGACCAGGCCGCCCTGCCCGTTCTTCTTTCTCCGACGGGTGTCCAGCACGATTCCCATACAGGCAATCCAGATCACCGCCGCCACGGGCCAGATCCAGCGGGTGCCGTTCAGCCGGTTGCTGCCCGACTGCCGCATGACCAGCGAACCCGGCTGCGGATTCCCGTCCAGCGTCAGCTCTCCCAGCTTCTCCACCTGTGCAGAGAAGCGCCAGGTATTGACGGAGGTGCCGGTCCAGAAGGAGAGGCCGCCCGCCGCGCGCAGGGTGAGCTCTGCCACCTGTCCGCGCAGACCGGTGACGGCCTCCGGAAAGCGGATCTCCGTCAGTCCGTCCACCTGGAATTCCGACGGCAGCACCCACATGGCGGCCAGCTCCCGGCCGGTCTCCTTCAGCGCAACCCGCAGCTCCACCGGCTGATCCGAAGGGTTCCACAGGCTGCAGTCCAGCCAGACGGAGGTCCACTCGTCCGACGCGATCGGAAAGCTCTGCCGGATCTCCCGGCCCTCGGTCAGCTCCTCCAGCACCGCGCTGCGCGAGACCGGCTCGGTCGTCACCGCAGTCCTGGACCAGTCCTCCCGCACAATCCAGAAGAAGAGCGCCGTCAGTACAAAAAAGCCAGCTGTGAACAGCGCCAGCTTTTTCCAGACGTGATCCGCCTTCATCCGACATCACCCTCTCCCGGACATTGGTCATACGCAAAGGTCTCCGCGCTGCAATTCTCCAGCACCCGGACATACGCCGCGGCCTCGCGCTTCGCGCCCGCCAGGTCGTGGCCGCGGTAATTGCCGCACTCAACCCGTCTGGCGCCGGGAATGCTCCCGGTGAAATCCCGCGCGAAGCGGAAGGTCTCCCGGCAGAGCGCCAGCACCCGCTCCCGATCCACCGAGTCGCGCATCACCAGATAGAATCCCGTCCGGCAGCCCATCGGCCCGAAGTAGACCACCCGGTCCGACCACTCGGAGGACCGGAGCCAGGTCGCGCCCAGGTGTTCCAGCGTGTGCAGCGCGCCCTGTCCGAGATAGTCCCCCGCGTTGGGCGTCTTCATCCGCAGATCGTAGGTCACGCAGTCTCCGTCGATCCGGGAGATATACAGGCCCGGCCGGAGGGTGTCATGGTTGACCGTGAAGGAGGCAATCTTTTTCAGCAAGGCTCTTTCTCCTTTGTGGTTGAATCCATCGGAATCCGTCATGCGATGCAGGATGAAAGGTTAACTATGAAAACAGTGTTCCGTTCATAATGGAGGTGATCAGCGTTCCGGAGTTGAACAGCGTGGCCAGCCGGCTCTGGCTGATCAGTTCGGTCACCGACTGGATCGGGATCACCGTCTCCAGGATCGGCATCAGCGTGAACAGCGCGAAGACGAACACCACGCCGCGCAGCAGGCCGAATACGCCGCCCGCCAGCCCATCCATCTGCTTGAGCACCGGGAATTTGACGACCGCCCGCAGCGCGCTGAGCACCAGGGTGATGACCAGGAACAGCAGACCGAATGCTACCAGGAAGCACAGGATATTGATGCAGGCCTCCACAATCGTCTCGCTGACATAGTCCTTGACGCTGTCGATGCCCGTGTAGATCTGGTTCTCCAGGTTGGAGCGCAGGATCTCCCCCAGGGAGCCCGGCAGGTGCGCGCGCTCCACAATCTCGGCGATCTGATTCTTGGTGAGGGTCGCCACGTTCTGCGCGCTGAGGGTCAGGTCGCCCAAGCGGCGCTCCGCGTCCGTATAGCTCAGCAGCGTCCGCTGCCACTGCGGGTTGGACTGGATCACCGCCGTGAACTTCGGATAGAGCCAGTAGGCCAGGCCGAAGGAGATCAGCGTTCCGCCCGTGTTCAGCATGGAGGCCACAAAGCCCCGGTAGATGCCAAACAGGATGCTGACCCCGATCACACCCAGGATGCAATAGTCGACAACATTCATAGGCAGCCTCCTAGAAGCCCTGCTTGATCCGCGCTTCCGTCATCACCGGGCTGTGGTCCCCGCCGGGCGCGTAGACGTCGTTGATCTCGGCAATCTCACTCAGACGCAGCGGCGGTGTGCAGAAAGCGCAGCGCTTCAGGGAGGCATAAGGCTCCGTTTCCAGCTCGCCGTAGGTGAAGGCGGTGAACGTCTTGCCTGTCGCGGCATAGCAGGTCTCATGGGAGTGATAGTCTTTCCCGCCCTTGGGATTATAGTAGAGCACCGTGTCCTCCGACGGCGGGATAATCTGCCTCCCCTGCCAGTCCTCCCAGATCACGATCTTGGTGTTCATGTGGCGGTGGATGTTCTCCCAGATCCACTTCATGTTGACGCCGTTTGGATACTTTTTGCGCTGTACGCGGATGCAGCCGTGGCTTGCCCGGTTGCCGAGCTTGGGCTCGCTGCCCGTGAAGTTCTTGCCGCCGTCCTTCATCTTGGTGTGGGTGACCTCGTGGAGCAGGTCGCCGCTGTTGTAGCGCAGCGCCATGGAGCCGTAGATATTGTCGCTTTTGATCTCGCCGACCGCGGAACAGATCACGAACTCGCCGGATCGGGACTCGTTGTAGGGCTGTCTCGGATTGGCGAGGCCGGTGGAGACCAGCAGCATCGCATGCAGCTTTCCGTCCATGAAGATATACAGCCGCTGCGTCAGCTTGTCGACCACCATGGCGATGTGCTCATAGGGCTTGACCGTCCGGATATACTTGCTCGGCACCCAGCCCTGCACCAACATGTTCCAGGCCTTGACCTTGCTGTCGTGGAAGGAGGAGGAGTAGCACTCGATGTGCGTCCACTCCCCGTCCTCGCTCTCCCCCAGCACATGGACGCCCTGGCTGACGCAGGTCACCACGCCGACGCCGTCCGATTCCTCGTTCGGCTCCCTCCGGATGGTGATCTGCGCCTTCTGCGCATTCTTCTTGCCCGTGTGAACCACGGTCATCGGCTGCATGAGCATCTCCCACACGGCCGCCTCGTTCGTAATATCCATCGGCAGGGTCCAGTAGTTCAGGCTGGTGTCCTGTCCGGCAAAGGGGCTGCCGTAGGAGGGCGTATACTGCCTCTGGTCGTTGCCGTTCAGCCAGGCGATCTGGTGGAGATTCGTTTCCGACCGCTCGGGGAGCTGCACATGCTCCGTCTCCAGATCTTCCGCGTCCTGCAGGTCCGCCGTGTCGTCCACCAGCGCCTCCTCGACCAGCAGCTCTCCCGCGGCCTCCGGAGGCTCCTGCCCCAGCAGATTGCCGAAGACCGCGAAGACGACCTGCACCGGATCCGAGACAGCGTCCCCGTCCCAGAGCTGCAGGCTCAGCTGGTAGTTTCCGTCCACCAGGCCGAGGGTTCGCGCGTCGATCTCGATCGCGTAACTGCCGCTGGCGGCGATCTCCGTCTCCAGATCCTGCAGGGGCTCCGCGGGATCCTGTCCGACCGGAGTGATACTCTGCCGCACGCTCCCCGCCCGGGAGGCGGTGTACTGCACCCGCAGCACCGGCTTCTCCGGGGTCAGCAGCGTCTGCGCAGCCACCACGGAGGTCAGGAAGGGCGCGGGTTCGCCGATGGTCACCGGGGCGGCCGCGCGCTCGCCGTTATAGTGCAGCGCCAGGAACGCCTCCCCCGCCGGGGCGGCGACGCCGTTGTAGGTTCCGTTCCACCAGACACGGTTCTCGCCCGCCGGGTATTCCGCCTCCTCCGCGACCACGCAGAGCGTCTCCCCCGCCTCGTTCTCCAGTGCGATGGCGGCTTTTCCCGCCTCTGGGAGCACGAACCGGAGCAGCACCGCCCGCGCCGGCAGCACCGGATCCTTCGGCGAATCGATCGAAAACTCGGCCAGTGCGGCGGTCGGGATGATAAAAAGCAGTGTCAGGAACATCAGAAAGATTTTGCGCATCATTCTGCCTCCAAACTCATCAGAATCCACGCATCATAAACGAATCAGCGCGGGATTTTGTTCCCGCTTTTCCATCATAACAAAAAAGAAGCAGAAAATCCAGTCATTTGAAAGGGATTTCACAGGAATTGACGTTTCGGGTCCGCTTGACGCTCCCGGATGCCGGGAGTATAATTTCCCTGTCAGAAACGGAGGTGAGCGTCTTGGGAAACCCGTTCCGCGTCTGTGTGGTCGGCGGAAGCAACATGGATCTCGTGGCCACCTCCTTTGCCGCCGTGCGTGACTGCGACTCCAACCCCGGGAAGCTGACGCTGAATCCCGGCGGCGTGGGCCGCAATATCGCGGAGAATCTGCAGCATCTGGGGGTTGAGACCCATCTGATCACCGTCTTCGGGGACGATCCCTTCGGTGAGCAGATCCGCGCCTCCTGCCGTTCGTCGGGCATGGATCTGGCCGGATCGGCCGTCTATCCGGGCATCCGCAGCGGGACCTATCTCTGCCTGAACGAGCCGGACGGAAGCCTCTACGCCGCGGTCTCCGACATGGACGCCTGCGACGCCGTCACCCCCGCCTTCCTGGCCGAGCGGCAGGCGATCCTGGACCGCGCGGATCTGGTCGTCGCGGAGGCGAACCTCCCGGAGGAGAGTCTGCGCTGGCTGGCGGAGCACTGCAAGGCACCGCTGGCCATGGATCCTGTCTCCGTCCCCAAGTCCTCCCGGCTGATCTCCGTTCTGCCCCGGCTGACGCTGATCAAGCCCAACCTCTCGGAAGCCCGGGCGCTGACCGGCTGTGAGGGACCGCAGGAGACCGCCGAGGCTCTGCACCGGCTCGGCATTCCCTGCGTTCTGGTCTCGCTGGGCGCGAACGGGATCTGGTACTGCGGCGCGGAGGGGGAAGCCTGCCAGCCCTGCATTCCCGCCTCCGTCATCAACACCAACGGCTGCGGCGACGCCTGTTTCGCCGCCTGCATCCGCGCCTATCTGGAGGGGATGGATCTCTGCGCCATCGCCCGTATGGGGCAGGCGGCCGCCTCGCTGAGCGCGGAATACGCAGGCACCGTCAGCCCGCATCTGAACTGGTCCGGCGTGCTGGCCCGGGCCGCGGAAGCAATCTGATTATCTGAATTGGAGGAATTATCCATGAGTCATGAAGCCCTCGCCCGTTACCTGCAGGTGTCCGATGAAGTCCAGGCCGCGCTCCGGGAAGGCAAGCCCGTCGTCGCGCTGGAGTCCACGATCATCTCCCACGGCATGCCCTACCCCAAGAACGTGGAGACCGCCCTGCATGTGGAGGAGATCATCCGCCAGCACGGCGCGGTCCCCGCGACCATCGCCATCATCCGCGGCAAGATGACCGTCGGCTGCACGGCGGAGCAGATCGAGTATCTCGGAAAGCGCGGTCTTGACGTGTCGAAGGCCAGCCGCCGGGATTTGCCGGTGCTGCTGGCGAAGGGTGAGGACGGCGCCACCACCGTGACCACTACCATGATTGCCGCGTCCCTGGCCGGCATCCGCGTCTTCGCCACTGGCGGCATCGGCGGCGTCCACCGCGGCGCAACGACCACCATGGACATCTCCGCGGACCTGGAGGAACTGGCCCAGACCCCGGTGCTGGTCGTGTGCGCGGGCTGCAAGTCCATCCTGGACATCGGCCTGACCCTCGAATATCTCGAGACCAAGGGCGTTCCGGTGCTCGGCTACAAGACACAGGAGATGCCCGCCTTCTACACGACCCACTCCGGCTTCCAGGTGGACTACGCGATGTCCTCCCCGGAGGAGGCCGCGGCCGTCTTCCGCGCCAAACTGGACTGCGGGCTGCGCGGCGGCATGCTGCTCGCGAACCCGATCCCCGACGCCTACGCGATGGATCTGGACTATATCAACGCCAACATTGAGGCCGCTCTCGCGGAGTGCGACCGGCTGGGCATCCACGGAAAGGCCATCACGCCATTCCTGCTGGACAAGATCCAGAAGCTGACCGGCGGCGCCAGCCTCGAGGCCAACATTCAACTGGTCTACAACAACGTCGCCCTCGGCGCGGAGGTCGCCAAAGCGCTGGTGAAATAATCCTTATGCAGAAGAGTTTCGCGCCTGCGGGCGCGACCAGGGCTTTCCGATCGCCCTGGACCTTCGGCAATGCACCTTTTTGGTGGTTTGGGGAAAGCGTGGACAGCCCCTCCGCCCTTCGGGCACCTCCCCAGCAAGCTGGGGCGGCACAGGTTACTGGACAATGCTTACCCATATACTCCAAAAAGGTGCAGCCCCGAAGAGTCCAGAGGCGATCGGAAAGCCTCTGGCCGCGCCCGCAGGCGCGGAACACTTTCTCTATAGAGACAGAAAACGCAGAGGTATCAATCTTCCTCTGCGTTTTTTTCGTCCAAACGGGCTTCCGGATTCTCCGGAAACGCCTCCATCGCGTTCAGGCGGCGCTGGATCGTCTGGCTGCGGCTGACGGCCGTGTCAATGGACTCGCTGGCCTGCTGCAGCCGCTGCCGGGTCTTCTCGAGGGTCTCCGCGAAACGGCCGAAGTCCGTCCGGACCTCCCCCAGCAGGCGCCAGACCTCCCCGGTGCGCTGCTCGATCGCCAGTGTCCGGAATCCCATCTGCAGCGCGTTGAGCAGCGCCGTGCAGGTGGTCGGCCCGGTCACCGTGACGCGCCAGTCGCGCTGCAGCTCCTCCATCAGGCCCGTCTCCCGCACAGCCTCCGCGTACAGCCCCTCCACCGGGAGGAACATGACCGCGAAATCCGTCGAATAGGGCGGATGGATGTATTTTGTGGCGATCCGTTTGGCCTCCGTCCGCAGCCGCTGCCGCAGCGCGCGCCGGCACTCCTCCAGCTTCGCCTTGTCGCCCGCGTCGGCGGCCTCCTGCAGCCGCAGGTAGTCCTCCTGCGGGAACTTGCTGTCGATCGGAAGCAAGATTTCCCCGCCCTCGCGCCCGGGGAGCCGGATGGCGTACTCAACCCGCTCCTGGCTGCCGGGGACAATGCTGACGTTCTCCTCATACTGCCCCGGAGAGAGCATCGCCGAGAGCAGTGCGCCCAGCTGCATCTCGCCCCAGATGCCGCGGCTCTTGACATTGGTCAGGACCTTTTTGAGATCGCCCACGCCGGCCGCCAGGCTCTGCATCTCGCCGAGCCCGCGCCAGACCTGCTCCAGCCGCCTGGAAACCTGCGCGAAGCTCTCCGTGAGCCGCTTCTCCAGGGATTCCTCGAGGCGCTCGTCCACCGTGCGGCGCATCTCCGTCAATTGCGTCTGGTTCTCCTCGCGCAGCTTATCGATAGCGCCCGCGGTAGCTTGCCGCATCTGCTCCACGCGCCGGTCGAGCTGTCCGACCGTCTCCAGCATGGAGGCCAGCTGCGCGCGCTGTCCCTGGCCGATCTCGCTCTGGACGGCGGTCATGGCCGTCTCCGCAGCGCGCAGGCTCTCCCGCAGTTCGCGGCTCCGCTGGTCCAGCGCGTCCAGGATCTCGTCCGCCACCTGGTTCTGCAGATCCTCCTGCCGCCGGGCCAGCTGCCGGACTTCCCGCTGCCGGATCAGCACCGCGATGAGTAGCGCGAGGACTGCCGCAAGCAGCGTCAGCCCGATCAGCTCCGTTGCAGACAGTGTCAAGGCGCTCCCCCTCTCACATCTCCCGGCGCCCCTCCAGCGCCTTGGAGAGCGTCACTTCGTCCGCGTACTCCAGGTCCGCGCCGACGGGGATGCCGTGCGCGATCCGGGTGACCCGGATGCCCATCGGCTTGATCAGCCGCGCGATATAGCTCGCCGTGGCCTCGCCCTCAATATCGGGGTTCGTCGCCAGAATGACCTCCTCCACGCCGCCCGCCTGCAGGCGCTCGATCAGCTCCCGGATGCGGATGTCGTCCGGCCCGACGCCGTTCATCGGCGAGAGGGTCCCGTGCAGCACATGATAAAGACCCCGGTACTCGTGCATCCGCTCCACCGCAGACACGTCCCGGGGATCCCTGACCACGCAGATCTCATGCTGGTCCCGGCTCTCATCCGAACAGATCTCGCACCGCTCGTCCTCGGAGAAATTCCCGCAGACCGTGCAGTAGCGGATCGACTTCCGCCCCTGCCACAGCGCGGTGGCCAGGCTCCGGACCTCCTCCAGGGGAAGCGTGGCGATGTGGTAGGCCAGCCGCTGGGCGCTCTTCTGCCCGATGCCGGGCAGATGGCTCAGCTCCGTCACCATGCGCTGAATCGGCTCGATATTCCCCGCCATGGCTCAGAACAGTCCGCCCATGCCGGGCGCCATCTTGCCCATCGCGGCCTCGCGGGCTTCCTCGCCCTTGCGCAGCGCCTCGTTGACCGCGGCCTTGATCAGATCCTCCAGCATCTCCACGTCGTCCGGGTCCACCACCTGCGGGTTGATGGCAATCTCCGTCAGCTCGCGTTTGCCGGAGACCTTCACCGTCACCATGCCGCCGCCGCTGGCCGCCTCGTATTCCTTCTGGTCCAGCTGTTCCTGCATCTCGGTCATCTGCTGCTGCATCTTCTGCGCCTGGCGCATGAGCTGCTGCATATTGGCGCCGCCAAAGCCGCCGAAATTGGGTCTTGCCATTGCCTTATCCTCCTTGTCGCTCTCCCCCGCCGCCGATCAGCGGGGTTCCTTGTAAGTCACGGTCAGTATGCCGGAGACAGTCGTGGCGCGGATCACCGGTCCGTCGTCCGTGATGGAGACGCCGCCGGTCCGCAGGCGCCCGGTCTCCTTGCGCAGGGTGATGTTCGCAGCCTCCACCGGCGCGAGGATCTCGATGTTGCCCGCCACGCTGTTCGCCTCGACCGTCTCGAAGGGCTCGTCGAACTCCGCACGCAGGTCGGAGCTGGCGCTGACCAGCTTCAGGTTCCGGAAACGGGCGCCCTCCAGCTGGAAGCTGCCCGAAACGGTCCGGAGCAGCCCCTTCTCCGCGCGCGCCTCCCGGCAGTTCAGCGCGCCGGTCACCGTCCGCATCTTCAGCGTGATCGCGTGCAGATCGCTGCCCCACAGATCGCCGCTGACGGTTCGCAGCACCACGTCCGACCCCTGGATACCCCGGGCGCGGAGCGGTCCTGCCACCGTGTTCAGGGAGACCGCTCCCTTCCAGTTCATCGGCAGCCGGATCACCACCTGCATCCAGCGCACCATGCCCAGGTGCGCCGTCAGCCCGTAGGCGGGCTGTTCCGCACGCAGAATCCCGTCGGTCAGGCCGACCCGCAGGTCGTCCACGTCCTCCTCATTCCCGGAGATCAGCATCTGGATCTCCGAGACATTATCCGTCACCGCCTCCAGGGTCGCCCAGGCGAGATTGATTTCCAGCGCGGAAACGCCGGAGGCTGGGAAGCTCTCATTCCGATTCATGTCCTCGACCTCCTGAATTGCGCCCCTATTGTAGCATCTTTGGCGCGAGATGTAAAGCTGTCAGGTCAGCGGGTACGCGTCGGTCACCACGTCGGAGAGCACCGCCATCACGACCGGGAGTCCCTTTCCGGACGTCCCCTGCAGGGGGAAAGCCGCCCGGTCCAGCTCCGAGGCGCCGCTCTGCGCCTGGAGCACCACCGCGCCCCTGGTCTCCGGGGTCAGTTTGAAGACCGCCGCAAGGCCGGTGCCGTTCGTCCCGTTCTTCGCGAAGGGGAACGCCCGCACACCCTTGCCGCTCCGGTTCTGCCGCTCAAAGCCGATGGCGGGGATCCGCTTGCCGTAGCCCCGGTCGCTGATCAGGAGCAGCTCCTCCTCCCGGGACAATTGCTCCGCGAGCACGACCGCGTCCTCCGGGTTCGTCTGGATCACCCGGACGCCCGCCGACGCGCGGCCCTGCGTGGGAATGGTGTCCATCGCCACGCGGATGGACATGCCCTGACGGGTCACGAAGAGCAGATCCTCCCGGCTCCGGAGCGGCAGCACCTGCACCAGCCGGTCGCCCTCCTTGAGGCCGAGCGCGGTCAGCTTCTTGGAGCGGACATCGAAGGACACCGCCGGGATCCGCTTGGCCATGCCCTGGGCGCTGACCAGCAGATAGTCCGGCTGGTCCGCCAGCGCGGATGAGAGTCCGCAGTGGATCCAGACGATCTCCTCCCCGTCGCTCCACTTGGGCAGGATGCCCTCCGGCAGCTGTCCGCGGTCCTTGGGCCGGCACTCGTTGAGCGCGCTGACCGGCAGCGGATAGCAGTTGCCGTAGTTTGTGAAGATGAACAGCGTCTCGTTGGTCCTCGTGGAGAAGAGCATCCGCGCGGCCTCCCGCGGTTCCTCAAGGCGTGGTGGCAGCGGGTTCTTCTTCAGCGCCGCGGGGGACATCCGCTTGAACTGTCCGGCGCCGGTCAGCGCGACCACGGTCTCCTCCGGCACGGGCTGCGTGTCCTCCTTCTCGAGCTGGATCTCCTCCACCTGCTCGATGGTCGTCCGGCGCTCGTCCGGGAACTGCTGCTCAATCTCGCGGAGCTCCTTGGCGATCAGCGCAATCAGCTTTTTCTCGCTCTTCAGGATGCCCTGCAGGCGCTCGATCAGCTTCTGCAGCTCCTCGAACTCCTTGCGCAGGGCCAGGATCTCCAGATTGGTCAGCCGCTGGAGGCGCATGTCCAGGATCGCCTGCGCCTGAACCTCGTCCAGCGCGAACGCGGCCATCAGGGCGAGGCGCGCGTCCTTGGGCGTCTTGCTGGCGCGGATCAGCCGGATGACCTCGTCCAGGTTGTCCACCGCCACCATCAGGCCCTCGAGAATGTGGGCACGGGCCTGCGCCTGCTTGAGATCGAACTGTGTCCGCCGGGTCACCACGCGTTTCTGGTGCTCGATGAAGTAGCCGAGCATGGCCTTGAGGCCCATCTGCACGGGCTTGCCGTCCGCGATGGCGACCATGTTGACGCCGAAGGTCACCTGCAGATCGCTGTATTTATAGAGGTAGGCCAGGATCTTCTGCGGGTCCGCGTCGCGCTTCAGCTCGATCACCGCGCGCATGCCCTCGCGGTCGCTCTCGTCCCGGATCTCGTATACGCCACTCAGCGCCGACTTTTTCTCGTCCACCAGCCGCTGGATCTTCTCCAGCATGGCGGCCTTGTTTACGCCGTAGGGGATCTCGGTGACCACCAGCAGCGTTCTGCCGGAGGCACCCTCCTCGGAGTGGATGCGTGCGCGCAGCTGCAGCTTGCTGCGGCCGGTGGTGTAGCCCTGCCGGATCTCGTCGCTCTCCACCAGCACGCCGCCGGTGGGGAAATCCGGTCCCGGCAGGATCTCCATCAGCTCCTCCAGCGGGATATCCGGCCGCTCCATCTGCGCGATCGCCGCGCGGATGCTCTCCCCCAGGTTGTGGGGCGGGATATTCGTCGCCAGGCCCACCGCGATGCCGCTGGCGCCGTTGACCAGCAGGTTCGGGAACCGCGCGGGCAGCATGTCCGGCTCCTTGAGGGTATCGTCGAAGTTCAGCCGGAAGGGGACCGTGTCCTTCTCGATGTCGCGCAGCATCTGCATCGCCAGCGGCGCCATCCGGGCCTCGGTGTACCGCATGGCGGCGGCGCTGTCGCCGTCGATGGAGCCGAAGTTGCCGTGGCCGTCCACCATCGGTCCGCGCATGGAAAAAGGCTGCGCCATGCGGACCAGCGCGTCGTAGACGGAGGAATCGCCGTGGGGGTGGTATTTGCCCAAGCAGTCGCCGACGATTCTCGCGCACTTGCGGTGCGGCTTGTCCGGCGTGGTGCCCAGCTCCATCATTGTATAGAGGATGCGCCGCTGCACGGGCTTCAGGCCGTCCTCCACGCGGGGCAGCGCCCGCTCCAGGATCACGTGCTCCGCGTAGGGGATCATGGAGTTGTGCATCACATCCTCCATGCTGGTGACCAGAATCCGGGAGGGATCGTCCTTTGCGATCGGCCTCTCGGGCGTTTTTTTCTTCGCCATGGTTCAAAGCGCCTTTCTGTCAGGGTGTCCGGGTCGGGGCGGCCATCGGGTTGACCTGTCCCTCCGGCAACTCGAAGGTGTCCTGCCGGTTGAAGTCCGCAAACTCGCTGATGTAGTCCCGTCGGGGCTCCACCTTGTCGCCCATCAGGATGGTCACCAGGCGGTCCGCCTGCACCGCGTCGTCGATGGAAACCTGCATGAGCTTGCGCTGTCCGGGATCCATGGTGGTGTCCCAGAGCTGCTCGGGGTTCATCTCGCCCAGGCCCTTATAGCGCTGCAGCGTGTAGCCCTTGCCGAGCTTCGCCGTCACCCGCTCCAGCTCCTTGTCGTCGTAGCAGTAGATCGTCTGGCTCCCCTTGGACACCTTGTACAGGGGAGGCATGCCGATATAGACGTGTCCCGCGTGGATCAGCTCCCGCATATACCGGAAGAAGAAGGTCAGCAGGATCGCGCGGATATGCGCGCCGTCCTGGTCCGCGTCGGAGAGGATGATAACCTTGTGGTAGCGGAGATTGGCAAGGGAGAAACTCTCGCCGATCGAGGTCCCAAGCGCCGTGATCAGGCTGCGGATCTCCTCGTTGGAGAGCACCTGGTCGATGCTCTTCTTCTCCGCGTTGAGCGGCTTTCCGCGCAGCGGCAGGATCGCCTGGAAGCGGCTGTCGCGCCCCTGCTTGGCGCTGCCGCCTGCAGAGTCGCCCTCCACGATGAACAGCTCGTTGTCCTCCGGCTTATGCCCGCGGGCCGCAGAGAGCTTGCCCACCAGCGGCTGCGCCTCAAGCGCCTTGGAGGAGCGCACCGTGTCGCGCGCCTTGCGGGCGGCCTCCCGCGCCTGGGCCGCGCGCATCGCCTTGCCGACGATCTGCTGGGCCATCTCCTGGTTCTTGAGATTGTCCAGCCAGTCGGCCATCTTCTCCGCGATGATGGTCTCCACGGCCGGCCGCACCTCGCTGTTTCCCAGCCGGCCCTTGGTCTGTCCCTCGAACTGCGGGTTCTTGACCATGGTGACCAGCACGCAGGTCATGCCCTCCCGGAAGTCCTCGCCGGCGAGGTTCGCGTCCTTCTCCTTCAGCAGGCCGGAGCGCCGGGCATAGTCGTTCAGCGCCTTGGTGAAGGCTGCCTTGAAGCCGGCCTCGTGGCTGCCGCCCTCCGGCGTGGGAATATTGTTGACATAGGAGAACACATTCTCCGCGAACTCCGACGTATACTGGATCGCCACCCGGCAGATGGTGGTGCCCTGCTGCCCTTCCAGATAGATGACGTCCTCCGTGAGCGGGGACCGCTCCACGTTCAGATAGCGGACGTAGTCGATGATGCCGCCCTCGTAGCAGAACTCCTGGGTGCGCTTCTCCGCGTCCCGGATATTCTCGTCCACGAAGGTGATCGAAAGGCCCCGGTTGAGGTACGCAAGCTCCTGTAGGCGCCGGGCGATCAGCGTACTGTTCCAGCGGATGTCCTCGAAGATCCGGTCGTCCGGGAGAAAACGCACCAGCGTTCCGCGCCGGCGGGTATTGCGGACCTTCTCCAGCGGGCCGTCCGGCTTTCCCGCCTCGAGTTTTCCGGTCTTGGGGTCGACCTCGGAGGTGAAGCGGATATGGTAGTGTCCGAAATCCCGGTAGGAGTCCACCGTCAGCCAGCGGGAGAGCGCATTCACCACGGAGGCGCCCACGCCGTGCAAACCGCCGGAGTAGGCGTAGCTGTCGTTGCCAAACTTGCCGCCCGCGTGCAGCCGCGTATAGATGACCTCCACGCCGGAGATGTGCAGCACCGGGTGTTCGTCCACCGGCACGCCGCGCCCGTCGTCCCAGACGCTGGCCGAGCCGTCCGTGTGCAGGGTGACCGTCACCTCGCTGGCGTAGCCGTTGCTGGCCTCGTCGATCGCGTTGTCCACGATCTCCCAGAGCAGATGGTGCAGTCCGCGGCTGGAGGTTGAACCGATATACATGCTCGGCCGCATGCGCACGCCCTCGAGCCCTTCCAGCACCCGGATATTCGAGGCGTCATAAACCTGTGTCAAAGCTGTTTCACTCCACTCTCGAAGTTGGTCAGAACCGCGTCCATTCTATCACAAAACCCACCTCCGGGCAAGAGAGCCCGCGCAAAGCCTGCCCTCCGGCCGAAAAACGCAAAGAAATTGCAAGGGAATTCCAAAAAGGTATTGCATTCGCCGCGGTTTTGTGTTACTATCACTCCTGCGGCATAGCCGATCATTGCATGCGCGAAAGAGGTGAGACAAGCAATGAAGGAGAAGATCCATCCCAAGTATGGCAAGTGCATCGTTCGCTGCGTATGCGGTGAGACGTTCGAGACCGGTTCTACCAAGAAAGAGATGAAGGTTGATATCTGTTCCAAGTGCCATCCTTTCTACACCGGCAAGCAGAAGCTGGTGGACACGGGCGGACGTATCGAACGCTTCAAGAAGCGCTTCGGCATCGAGTAAGACAAGGACAGGGTTCGACCATCGGATCCTGTTTTTGTTTAATCGCCGCAATCCCTGCATATAATATATGAAAAGAGGGGAAAGCATATGGCAAAGAACAACCCTTCGGCCTGCCCCCGCGTGGATATCGGCGGACAGGCGGTTATGGAAGGCGTGATGATGCGCTCACCGGACGCAACCGCCATCGCCGTGCGGCGCCCGGACCACTCGATCGTGGTCAAGCGGACGCCCTACGAGCCGATCAGCAAAAAGCACCCCTGGATGGGCAAGCCCGTCATCCGCGGCGCGGTCAACATGGTCACCATGCTGATCTTCGGCATGACCACCCTGCAGGATTCCACCCAGATGCTGGGCGTCCTGGACGAGGAGCCCACTGCCTTTGAGAAGTGGCTCGCAAAAAAGCTCGGCAAGGGCATCGACAAGATTGTCATGGCCACCGCGATCGTGCTGGCCGTCGCCCTCTCGATCGGCCTGTTCATGGCGATTCCTGCGGGCGTCGAGAGCCTGCTCAAGTCCAGCGGCATGTCTCCCCTGGGATACACCCTGCTGGGCGGTCTGGTGAAGATCGCGATCCTGCTGGGCTATATGTCCCTGGTGGCGCTGGTGCCGGACGTCCGGAGAACCTTCCAATATCATGGAGCGGAGCACAAGACCGTATACTGCCATGAGGCGGAGCTGCCCCTGACCCCGGAGAACGCGCAGACCTTCTCCACCCTGCACCCCCGGTGCGGCACCGCCTTCCTGCTGATCGTGTTCACCATCAGCATTCTGCTGTTCCTGGTCTTGAATATTCTGCTGCCGATCAGCAACTATTTCCTGCGCCTGTTCGCGCACCTGCTGATGCTGCCGCTGGTCGCCGGCATCAGCTATGAGGTGCTCAAAGGCCTCGCCCACTCCGACAGCAGGATCGCCCATATCCTGCGCTGGCCGGGACTGCAGCTGCAGCGGCTGACCACCCGCCGCCCGGACGAGGGCATGCTGGAGTGCGCCATCAGCGCCATGAACGCGGCGCTTTACGGGCTGCCAAAGCACGCGCCGAGGACGGCCGAGGGCTGGGCGATCCTGCACAGCTACCGCGAGTCGGATCCCGATTACGTGCCGCCGCAGCCGGAACCCGCGCCCGAGGCATGAGTCCGCAGGAGGCCATCCGCGCCGCCGCGCGCAGATTTACCGAGGCGGGCGTACCGGATCCGGTCTACGACGCGGCGGCGCTGCTCGCCCATCTGACCGGCCGGGAGCCATTGCTGTTGCGCACCGACCGGGACACGGTCCTCTTCCCGGAGACGCTGGACGCCTACCGGGAGCTGACGGAACGCCGCGCCCAGCGGATCCCGCTGCAGCATCTGCTGGGCTCTGCCTGGTTTTGCGACCGGGAATGGCTTGTGACGCCGGATGTGCTGATTCCGCGCTGGGAGACCGAGCTGCTGGTGCGGCGGGCCCTCGCCCACCCCTCCGGCGCCCCGATCGCGGATATCGGAACCGGGAGCGGCTGCCTGGCCGTCACCCTCGCGCTGGAGACGCACTGCCCGGTCTTTGCGGTGGACATCAGCCCCGCGGCCCTGGCCGTCGCTCAGAAGAACGCAGCCCGGCAGCAGGCTTCAAATCGGATCACTTTCCTGCAGGGAGACGGACTCTCCGCCTTCCGGAATCAGGCCAGGTTCGGCCGGATTGTCTCGAACCCGCCCTATATTCCCACGGACGAGTGCCGCCGCCTCCAGCCGGAGGTGCTGCGGGATCCCCTGCTGGCGCTGGACGGCGGGCCGGACGGACTGGATATCCTTCGCGCGCTGATCGCGGACGCACCCGGAGCGCTGGTCAAAGGCGGCTGGCTCCTGCTGGAGATCGGCTCGGACCAGGCCGCGCAGGTCGTCGAACTGATGCGCGCGCAGCCGCTGTTCGGCGAACCGCATGTTTTTCAGGACGACGCGGGTCTGGACCGCGTCGTCGAAGTACAAAAGGTGAGTACGGATGTTGGAGAGACTCTTTGAGCGGATCATGAGCCGCTACGCCGAGCTGGAGGCCGAGATCGCCGAGCCGGAGGTGCTGGCGGACCCCGCGCGCTATCAGGAGGCGCTGCAGGAGCTGGCGGCTATCCGCGAACAGGCGGACGCCTGGAAGCGCTACCAGCAGACGCGTGAGCAGCTGCAGGGGCTTCAGGAGCTGCTTTCAGACCCGGAGATGCGCGAGATCGCGCTCACGGAGCAGGAGGAGCTCTCCGTTTCTTTGTCCGCGCAGGAGGAGGAGCTGCACCATCTGCTGCTCCCCCACGACCCATCGGACGGCCGGAACGTGATTCTCGAGATCCGCGCCGGCGCGGGCGGCGAGGAGTCCGCGCTGTTCGCGGCGGATCTCGCGCGCATGTACGAGCATTTCGCCGCACGCCACGGCTGGAGTCTCTCCCCGCTCTCCCTCTCCCCCACGGAGCTGCATGGGCTGAAGGAGGCTGTCTACTCCGTCACAGGCCTGAA
Organism: Clostridia bacterium; assembly: GCA_017508975.1. Taxonomy (GTDB): domain Bacteria; phylum Bacillota; class Clostridia; order Christensenellales; family Aristaeellaceae; genus RUG11272. The sequence goes on from JAFWQU010000021.1 coordinate 95,589, forward strand.
TGTCTGGGCCCTGATGAAATACGAGAGCGGTGTGCACCGCGTGCAGCGCGTGCCGGTCACCGAGGCTTCCGGGCGGAAACAGACCTCCACCTGCACGGTCGCCGTACTCCCGGAGGCCAGGGAGATCGAGTTCCGGCTGGATCCCGCGGATCTGCGGATCGACACCTACCGGGCCTCGGGCGCCGGCGGACAGTACGTCAACCGGACGGACTCCGCGGTGCGGATTACCCATCTGCCGACCGGCATCGTCGCCACCTGCCAGAACGAGAAGAGCCAGCTCCGCAACAAGGAGCAGGCGATGAAGGTATTGCGCGCGCGGCTGGCGGAGAAGATGCAGCAGGAGGCCGACGCCGAGCAGTCCGCGTCCCGCCGGCAGCAGGTCGGCACCGGCGACCGCAGCGAGCGGATCCGGACCTACAATTTCCACGAGGGCCGTGTGACGGACCACCGGATCGGCCTGACGCTCTACCGCATTCAGGAGATCATGGACGGCGATCTCGACGAGATCATCGACGCCCTGCGCCGGGCCGACGAGGCCGAGCGCTGGCGTCAGCTCTCACTGGCCAATTAATCTTATACAGGTATTAGAGAAAGAAGGCATTCCATGCAGACCCAGGTGCTGCCGCCGAGTGCGGAGGCTCTCGCGCTGGCGGCGGATCTTCTGCGCCGGGGACAGCTCGTCGCCTTCCCCACCGAGACCGTGTACGGTCTGGGCGCCAACGCCCTCGACGCCGACGCGGTGCGGGCCATTTTCGCGGCCAAGGGGCGCCCGGCGGACAACCCGCTGATCGTCCATATCTGGTCCACCGCGCAGATTGAGGCTTTCGCGGAGCTTCCGGAGGGTGCGGAGGCGCTGATCGAGCGCTTCTGGCCCGGGCCGCTGACTCTGCTGATGCGCCGGAAACCGGCCATCCCCGATGTGGTCACCGCCGGGCTCGACACGGTTGCCGTCCGGATGCCCTCCCATCCCACCGCCCGGGCGCTGCTCCGGGCCTGCGGTCTGCCCGTCGCGGCCCCCTCGGCCAACCGGTCCGGCCGCCCCAGTCCCACAACCGCGGCCCATGTCTCCGAGGATCTCAACGGCGTTGTCCCGCTGATCCTGGACGGCGGCGCCTGCGAAGTCGGGCTGGAATCCACAGTGCTGGATCTCTGTCATGGGACGCCCTGCATCCTGCGACCCGGCGGGGTCACGCAGGAGCAGTTGTCCTCCGTCCTCGGTCCGGTGGATATCGCCGGGAGCGTGCTGCGTCCCCTGCAGACCGGCGAGGTCGCGCGTTCCCCCGGCATGCGCTACCGGCACTACGCCCCCAAAGGCGACCTGACGCTCGTAACCGGCCCGGAGGAGGAAACCCTGTCCGCGCTCCGGCTTCTGTATGAGCGGGACACCGCCGCGGGATACCGGACCGGCGTGTTCTGCTTCGAGGAGCACGCCAAAACACTCGCGGACTGCCACCCCTTCCGCATGGGGCGGCTCAGCGATCCCGCCAGCGTCGCGGAGCGGCTCTTCGACCTGCTCCGGCAGGCGGACGACGCGGGCATCGAGCGCATCTACAGCGAGGTGGTCCCGCCGACGGGCATCGGCCTGGCGGTTATGAACCGGCTGGGCCGCGCCGCCGCTTTCAAAAGTATCCCCGCCAGAGAGGTTCTGGATCAGATAAAGGAGGAGTAACCATGCTCGAGGAACTCAAAAAGGCTGTCTATGAAGCCAACATGCTGCTGCCCGCCTACCACCTGGTCACCTTCACCTGGGGCAACGTCTCGGGCATCGACCGCGAGAAGGGCCTCTTTGTGATCAAGCCCAGCGGCGTCCCCTACGAGGATCTGAAGCCGGAGGACATGGTCGTGATGGATCTGGATGGCAGCAAGGTGGAAGGGCGGCTGAATCCGTCCACGGACACCCCCACCCACATGGAGCTGTACCGGCGCTTCCCCACCGTCGGCGGCGTCGTCCACACCCACAGCCGCTGGGCCACCATCTGGGCCCAGGCCGGCCGCGACATTCCCGCCTACGGCACTACCCACGCGGACTATATCTACGGCCCTGTGCCCTGCTGCCGCGATCTCACCCCGGAGGAGGTCGACCGCGCCTATGAGCTGGAGACCGGCCGGGTCATCGCCGCGCATTTCGAGGCCCATCATCTGAATCCCGATCACGTCCCCTGCGTGCTGGCGCGCCACCACGGCCCCTTCGCCTGGGGCAAGGATCCCCTGAACGCCGTCCACAACGCGGTGGTGCTGGAGGAGGTCGCCATGATGGCCTGGCACACCGAGGCGCTGCCGCAGGCGCAGCCCCGGGAGAGCCTGCCGGATCACGTCCGCGACAAGCACTTCCTGCGCAAGCACGGGCCGAACGCCTACTACGGCCAGAAGGGCTGATCCGCGCGGCATCCACAAATTCATGTCAATTTCTTTGAAAAGTAGTTTACAAACCGCATGCTTTCTGTTACAATCAGCTTTGGGCTTTGCTGAACCGCCCGCTCGGGCTGCCGAACACTCCGACGGCGCGCTGGGAGGGACGGCGATTGCTGCCTGCCGGGTATGAACCCGAGACAGAATTATTTGGAGGAGAGAACCATGACCAAGACCGAGATCATCCAAGCCTATGCCCTGCATGAGGGCGACACCGGATCCCCCGAGGTGCAGATCGCGCTCCTGACCGACCGCATCAACCACCTCAACGAGCACCTCAAGAAGAACAAGAACGACCATCACTCCAACCGCGGTCTGCTCCTGATGGTTGGCCGCCGCCGCGGCATGCTGGAGTATCTGAAGAAGACGGACATCGAGCGCTACCGCAGCCTGATCGCCCGCCTGAACCTGCGCAAGTAAGGCGAGGACACGCCGCCGGGACAGGCCAGGATGCCTCCCGGCGGCTGTTTATGCCCGGAAGAAGGATGTTCGGCGGATGTTATGCCCTGCCGCGGCCGCACGGCGGCAGAGCATAGCACCCGGCGAACAGGTACCGGACGGGGAGCGGGGTGTCCCCGTCCGATGGGAGAGAAGAGAAGGAGACACGAACAATGGATTACAGATCTTTCAGCATGGAGCTGGGCGGCAAGACCCTGACTCTGGAATTCGGCAAGTACTGTGAGCAGGCCAACGGCTCCGTCTGGGTGCACCTGGGCGACACCGTGGTCATGGTCAACGCCACCATGGCTCCCACCCCCCGCGAGGGTGTAGATTTCTTCCCGCTCGCCGTGGACGTGGAGGAGAAGCAGTATTCCGTCGGCAAGATTCCCGGCGGTTTCATCAAGCGGGAAGGCCGCCCCACAGACAAGGCGACCCTGACCTGCCGCCTGATCGACCGGCCTCTGCGCCCCCTGTTCAACAAGGGCATGCGCAACGACGTGCAGGTCGTGGTCACCATCCTGAGCGTGGAGCAGGACGTGCCGCCGGAAATTCCGGCCATGATCGGCTCCTCCATCGCCATCGCGGTGTCCGATATCCCCTGGGGCGGCCCCACCGGCGCGGTGCATGTGGGCCGTGTGAACGGACAGTATGTGCTCAACCCCAATGAGGAGCAGCGCAAGGTCTCCGACATGAGCCTGTATGTGGCCGGCACCAAGGAAGCCATCATGATGGTGGAAGCCGGCGCCAACGAGCTCAGCGAGGAAGTCATGCTGGACGGCATCCTCTTCGCCCACGAGGCCATCAAGAAGCTCGTCGAGTTCCAGGACATGATCGTGGCGGAGATCGGCAAGGAAAAGGCCGTCGTGCCGCTGATCAAGACCGGCGACGACGTGAAGGCCGCCGTCCGCGAGTTCGCCCTGGAGAAGGCCCGCTGGACCTTCGACACCTTTGACCGCCACGAGCGTCAGACCCGTGAGGCCCAGGTGAAGCAGGAGACCATCGCCGCCCTGTCCGAGCAGTTCCCCGGCCGCGAGGACGAGATCGCCGACGCCCTGTACTATCTGAACAAGGAAGTCATGCGCCGCCGCATTCTCGACGAGGGCATCCGCGCCGACGGCCGGAAGCTCACTGAGATCCGCCCCATCTGGTGCGAAGTCGGCGTGCTGCCCCGCGTGCACGGTTCCGCCGTGTTCACCCGCGGCCAGACCCAGGCTCTGACCGTGACCACCCTCGGCCCCGTGAGCGAGGGCCAGGTGCTCGACGGCCTGTCCAACGAGACCTTCAAGCGCTACATCCACCAGTACAACATGCCGCCGTACGCCACCGGCGAGGCCGGCCGTCTGAAGAGCCCCGGCCGCCGCGAGATCGGCCACGGCGCCCTGGCGGAGCGCGCGCTGATTCCCGTGATTCCCCCGGAGGAGGACTTCCCCTACGCGCTGCGTCTGGTGAGTGAGATCCTCTCCTCCAACGGTTCCTCCTCCATGGCCTCCGTATGCGGCTCCACCCTGTCCCTGATGGACGCGGGCGTGCCGATCACCGCACCGGTGGCCGGCGTCGCCATGGGCCTGATCAAGGACACCGAGAGCGACAAGCTGGCCGTCCTGACCGATATCCAGGGTCTGGAAGACTTCCTGGGCGACATGGACTTCAAGGTGGCCGGCTCCATGAACGGCATCACCGCGATCCAGATGGATATCAAGATCAGCGGCATCAGCCGTGAGATTCTGCAGACCGCGCTGAACCAGGCGCTGCAGGGCCGCCTCTTCATTCTCGAGAAGATGCTCGCCTGCCTGCCCGGCCCGCGTGAGAGCCTGAACCCCTACGCCCCCAAGATCGTGACCTTCACCATCAACCCCGAGAAGATCTCCGAGGTCATCGGCCCGCGCGGCAAGATGATCAACAAGATCATCGAGGAGACCGGCGTGAAGATCGACATCGAGGATGACGGCCGCGTCTTCATCTCCACCCCCGATACCGACGCCGCCGACAAGGCCCGCCGGATCATCGAGGGCATCGCCCGGGACTTCCAGGTGGGCGACGTGTTCACCGGCCGCGTGGTCCGGCTCATGAACTTCGGAGCCTTCGTGGAGCTGGCCCCCGGCAAGGACGGCATGATCCACATCTCCAAGCTGGCAAACCACCGCGTGGAGAAGGTGGAAGACGTCGTGAAGATCGGCGACGAACTCGAGGTCCGCATCAGCGAGATCGGCCCGAAGGGCATCGACCTGGTCCGCAACGACATCACCTACGAGAACAATGCTCCCCGCCGCAGCGAGGGCGGCAACCGCAGACCGCCCCGCCGGGAGAGCAACAACTGAGTCTGAATAACAAACTTCCAAAGCCCCGCACCCGCGGGGCTTTGGTTAGTCGAAAGGGAGAAACCCATGGCAGCGGAATTCGATCTCTGGACGCTCTCCAACGGCCTGCGCGTCATCGGCAGGCGTATGCCGCATCTGCGCTCGCTCTCCGTCGGCATCTCGGTGCACGCAGGTTCCCTGATGGAGCTCCCGGAGGAGAACGGCATTTCCCATTTTCTGGAGCACATGGCCTTCAAGGGCACGGCCCGCCGCAGCGCGCGGCAGATCGCCGTGGAGATGGACGCCATCGGCGCGCAGATCAATGCCTACACCACCACCGACTGTACCTGCTTCTACGCCAAGCTGATCGACGAGGATCTCCCCCAGGTGATGGACGTCCTCTCCGATATTTTCCTGCACGCCGCCTATGACCCCGTGGAGCTGGACAAGGAGCGCGGCGTGGTGCTGGAGGAGATTGCCGCCTCGCTGGAGAGCCCGGACGACATCGTCTCGGATCTCCTGAACCGCGCGCAGTACGGCGATACCCCGGCCGGCCGGCCCGTGCTGGGCACGCCGGAGCTGGTCTCCTCCTTCCGCCGCGAGGATCTCCTCGCCTACCGGGCCAAGCACTACACGCCCGCCAGCACCGTGGTCTCCCTCTGCGGCAACTACGATCCGGAGGCTCTCCGGGAGTTGATCGAGACCACCTTCGGCGGCTGGGCCTCGGAGACGCCATTCCGTTCCGCGCAGGAGGAGACCTCGCGCCAGGGCATTGTGCTGACCCAGGATAAGGAGGACGTGGAGCAGCTCAAGCTCTGCCTCGGCTTCCCGGCCTTCAAGTCCGGCGACGACCGCAACCTGCCGCTTTCCGTGATGAACAACGTCTTCGGCGGCTCCATGTCCTCCCGCCTTTTCCAGCGGGTTCGCGAGGAGCTGGGCCTGGTCTATGCGATCTCCTCCTCCCCCTATAACGACGAGGCGCGGGGGTCTCTGGATCTCTACGCCGCGGTCTCCCCCAGGAATGCCGGACGGGTGATGGAGGAGATCGACCGGGAGCGCCGCCGTCTGCTCGCGGAACATCTGACGGAGAACGAACTGCGGGAGGTCAAGAACCGCATCCGGGTCTCGACGCTCTTCGGTCTGGAGAATCCGAGTTCCCAGATGCACTTTATGGGCGACAGCCTGCTGGTGCTGGGCCGCGTGCGCACCACCGACGAGCGGCTTGCGCGCATCGAGGCGGTTACGCTCGCAGATGTGGAGGAGGTTGCGCACCAGGTGCTGGAGTGCAAACCATGCCTGTCCATTGTCGGTCCCTCCGCCTCCGAGCTGGGAGGTCTGCTGGCATGAACGAGCGGATTGTCTGCCTGGACATCGGGGACGTGCGCATCGGCGTGGCCGTCAGCGACCCCGCGCGGATCATCGCCAGCCCGGTGGAGGTCATCACCCGGATCGGCTGGGGCCCGGACACCCGGAAGATCGCCGAGATCTGCCGGCGCTATGAGACGGTGAACGTTCTCAGCGGCCTCCCGCTGAACATGGACGGCACCGAGGGCTTCCAGGCGGAGAAGGTCCGCGCCCTCTGCCGGCAGCTGGAGCTGGCGGGCCTGCAGGTGCGCTTTCAGGACGAGCGGCTGACCACCGTCTCCGCCGAGCAGTCCCTGCTGGAGGGAAACGTCCACCGCGCCAAACGCAAAACCACCATCGACAAGGTCGCCGCCGCCGTGATCCTGCAGAGCTGGCTGGATACGGCGCCGGAAGCCCGCGAAAACTTTGATTGAGAGGAAATCGGCCATGCAGATGCTCTGGAATCCTTCCCAAATGCAGGCGTGCGTGCTGGTTCTGGGCATGTTCGACGGAGTTCACCGTGCCCACCGGACGCTTTTTGCCGAGGGAAGAACGCTGGCCGATGCATACGGTGTGCCGCTGTGCGTCTGCACCTTCGAGCCGCACCCTCTGGAGCTGCTGGCCCCGGCGGCAGCCCCCGCGCGGCTGAGCACGCAATCAGAGCGCGCTCAGCTGATCGCGGAGGCCGGCGTGGACTTTCTCTGCGTGCACCGGTTCACCCGCGAGCTTGCGGATCAGGAGCCGGACGACTTCCTGCGGGATATTCTGCGCATCTATCGGCCGGTTGCGCTGGTCTGCGGCTATAATTTCACCTTCGGCAGACGCGGCGCGGGCACCGTGGACCGGATCCGCGCATTCTGCGCCGCCCAGGGCATCCGGGCCTCCGTGATCCCGCCGGTGCTGTGGGAGGGACAGCCGATCAGCTCCACCCGCGTCCGCGCGGCACTGGAGGCGGGCGATCTCCCGCTGGCCAACCAGCTGCTGGGGCATCCCTATTCACTGTGCGGGACCGTGGTCCACGGCAAGGGGCTCGGGCACACCCTCTCCTACCCTACCGCCAATCTTCAGGTCTCCTCGAAAAAGCTTCTGCCCGCCTACGGCGTCTACGTCTGCACGCTGGAGACCGCTGACCGGCGCTGGCCGGCAGTGGTCAACATCGGGCGGCATCCCACGGTGCCGGACGGATCCGTGACTGTGGAGGCCTTCGTGCTGGAGGGATCCCCGGAACTGTACGGCGCGCAGGCACGGCTCCGGCTCCTGGAGCGGCTCCGCGCCGAGCAGACCTTCGCCGGCCTGGACGCGCTCCATCAACAGCTCTCGCGGGACGCCGGGGCTGCCCGCACCTGGTTTTCGCAGACAAAGGGGGACTGAGCCATGCACATGCGGACCAAAAAGTGGGCCCGGCCGGAGCTGGCGGCCTGCCCCTGGTTTGTCGCCGAGCCGGAGCACTGCCGCGGACACTGGCGGGAGCTCTACCCCCGGGAAGCGCCCTTCCATCTGGAGCTGGGCTGCGGCAAAGGCGTCGCCACCGCCGCCATGGCAAAGGACCATCCGGAGATCAACTATCTGGCGATGGACATCTCCCCGGACGTGCTGGGGGACGCCCGCCGCAACATCGTGAAAGCCTGCGGGGAGGAGGCGGACAACATCCGCCTCGCGCGCGGGAACATCGAGCAGCTGCAGTGGTTTCTCGCCCCGGAGGACCGGGTGGAGCGGATCTATATCCGGTTTTGCAATCCCTGGCCCCGCCGCCGTCACGCCAAGCGCCGCCTGACACACCCGCGGCAGCTGGTCCAGTACCGTGCCCTACTGCCCGAGAACGGCGAAATCTGGTTCAAGACCGACGATGACGCGCTCTTCGAGATCAGCCTGCTGTATTTCCAGACCGCGGGCTTCGACTGTGTCCGGATGACCCGCGATCTGCACGCCTCTGGCTTCGCCCCGAACTACGTCAGCGAGCACGAACAGCGCTTCGCCGCGCAGGGGATTCCGATCAAGGCGGGCATCTGGAGAAAAAACAGCGAGGTCATCACGGAGGATTTCACCCGCTGGGAGCCGGACGAGTCTTGAAGGACGGAGCGCGCCATCTTGCAATCTGCTGAAATATCTGTTACAATAGGAGCGTTTTCGTGAGGAGGTGGAGTTTGTGCGGATCTTTGTAGACGCCATGGGCGGCGACAACGCACCGCAGGCGCCTGTAGAGGGCTGTCTGGAAGCGCTGCGCAGGTTTCCCGCGCTGGAGATCACGCTGGCCGGCGTGCTCAGCGAGGTGGAGCCGCTGCTCAAGGACTGCGATGACGTGCGCGGCCGGATCACCCTGGTGGACGCGCCGGAGATCATCACCAACCATGACCACCCGGTGATGGGTGTCCGCACCAAGAAGCAGTCCGCCACCGTGATCGGCATGCTGCAGGTCCGCGACGGACAGGCCGACGGCTTTGTCTCCGCGGGTTCCACCGGTGCGACGCTGGCGGGCGGCATGTTCCGGCTGGGGCGGATTCCCGGCATCGAGCGACCGGCGCTGGCCCCGATCCTGCCCAACGGCAAGCGCGGCGCCCTGCTGATCGACTGCGGCGCCAACGTGGACTGCAAAGCGGATTACCTCGTGCAGTTCGGCCTGATGGGACACGCCTATATGAAGGGCGTCATGGGCATCGAACAGCCCCGCGTCGGCCTGATCAACATCGGTGCCGAGGCGGAGAAGGGCAACGCGCTGGTCAAGGAGACCTACCCGCTGATGGAGCAGGCTCCCTACCGATTCGTCGGAAACGTCGAGGCCCGCGACCTGCTCGCGGACACCGCGGACGTTCTCGTCTGCGACGGCTTCTGCGGCAATCTCGTGCTGAAATTCATGGAGGGTGTGGCCGGCACGCTGATGGGCATCATCAAGACCGAGCTGATGGCGGACACCCGCTCCAAGATCGGCGCGCTCATCGCGAAACCCGCTTTCCGCCGGGTCAAGCACGCCATGGACTATTCGGAGGTCGGCGGCGCGCCGCTCCTGGGCGTCCAGGGTGCCGTGATCAAAGCCCACGGCTCCTCCAACGGACACGCCTTCGCCTGCGCCATCGCCCAGTGCGTCAAGGTGATCGAGGGCAAGGTCCCGCAGATCATCGCCGACGGGCTGAATCATTAACCGCGTTCTTCCCGCTTGTCGGGTTGGAATGAATAACAAGGAGGAATTCCGGATGTTTGAGACCGTCGCTGGCATGATTGCCAATCAGCTGAAGGTGGACGCCGCTTCCATCAAGCCCGAGACCCGTCTGGTGGAGGATCTCAAGGCCGACAGCGCCAACATCATGATCATGATCATGAATCTGGAGGACCAGTTCGGCATCGTCGTCGAGGACGACCAGATCATGAAGATGAAGACCGTGGCCGACGTGGTGAGCTACATCGAGAGCCATCAGTGACCTTTTGGACGAGAGGGCGCAGCCTGAGCGGTTGCGCCCTTCGTTGTACATCATCCGGGAGGAAGCCATGTCCGACAGGAAAACCATCCTGGGCCACTCGTTCCGGGATCCGGAGCTATTGCGGCTCGCCCTGACCCACCGCTCCATCGGGTCTCCGAACAACCAGCGTCTGGAGTTTCTCGGGGACGCCGTGCTGGAGTACCTGGTCTCGCGGATGCTCTTCGACCGCTATCCGAACGCGGACGAGGGCGACCTGACCGCGCGCCGGATCAGTCTCGTCTGCGAGGAGACGCTGAGTGTGGTCGCCCGCCGGGAGCACCTGGGCGAGGCGCTGCAGATGAGCCCCGGGGAACTGCAGCAGGGCGGCCGGGAGAAGCCCTCCGTGCTCTGCGACACCTTTGAGGCGGTGCTCGCGGCCATCTATCTGGACGGCGGCATCGAGGCGGCCGACCAGGCGGTCCGGCGCTGCCTGCCCTCCCCCGAGGAGGCTCCGCGGCCCATTCAGAGCCCCAAGAGCGCCCTGCAGGAGTGGACGCAGCGGGGCGGCGGTTCCCTGCCGGTCTATACGCTGCTGGAGCGCTCCGGCCCGCCGCACAAGCCTGTTTTTCAGGTTTCCGTCAGTCTGAACGGCCGGGAACTGGCCCGGGGCACCGGCTCCAGCAAGCAGCTGGCGGAGCAGACCGCCGCGGAGGAGGCGCTCCGCGTGCTGCAGCGCAAATGAAAAACGGCTCCGTCTCCGGAGCCGTCTCGTTCGCCGGCTTTACTGCGCCTGCGTGGGGTCCTGGGCCTTCTTGAAGTCCAGATAAGCCTGGATGTCATCCAGCACCTGGTCCGGGTCCAGGCCGTGCACCTGGCAGGCCATCTCCAGCGACTCACCGATGGAGGAAGGGCAGCCCACGCAGTGCATTCCACAGCGCATCAGCACGCCCGCGATCCCCATGTCGTAGCGGAGCATTTCGCCCATGGTGGTTTCTTTCGTGATTTCCATACGCTTTACAGCCTCCTGCCTTCTCACTTGCGGTCATCCGCGGGGGCATTATACAACGTTCTCCCCCGCTGCGCAAGAGCGGTTTTCTCTTTTGTGGGGAATGCGATGAAAAAGAGCATCTGGATCGCGGTCCTGGTTCTGGTCCTGGACCGCCTGACAAAAATCCTGGCCGTGCGGCTGCAGTCCCCGGTCCCGCTGATTCCGGGCGTGGTGCGGCTGACCTGCGTGCAGAACACCGGCGTCGCCTTCTCGCTGCTGGCGGGGCATTCCCGGCTGCTTGGGCTGATCACGCCCCTGCTGATTGCCGTGGTATGGCTTTTCGTCCGGCGCTGCCGCCAGGGACCCTGGTCCCGCACCGGCCTGATGCTGGCGCTCGGCGGCTGCGTGGGAAACATGGTCGACCGGATTCTCTCGGGATCCGTGACCGACATGGTGGAGCTCCTCTTTGTGCGCTTCGCGGTGTTCAACCTGGCGGACGCCGCGCTGGTGATCGGCGCGGTGCTCGTGGGCATATCCCTTTGTTTCTGTCCGAAGGAGTGGGAGAAGAAATCATGACCGACGCACAGACGGTGGAAATCACGGCGGCCGGCGGGCGGCTCGATGTGGAGCTGGCCGCGGCGGCCGGCATCACCCGCTCCCGGGCGGCCTCGCTGATGGAGCAGGGGCTCTGCCTCGTGGACGGGGAGCCTGAGCGCAAGGCCGGCGCCAAGCCCCGCGCGGGCGCCCGGGTGCGGCTCACGATCCCTGCGCCCCAGCCCGCTGAGCCGCAGCCGGAAAATATCCCCCTCGAGATTCTCTGGCAGGACAACGATCTGGCGGTGGTGGTCAAGCCCGCGGGCATGGTTGTGCATCCCGCCGCGGGAAACCCCGACGGCACGCTGGTCAACGCGCTGCTCTACGCCCTGGACCACCTGGGCGGCATCGGCGGCGAGCTCCGCCCGGGGATCGTCCACCGCCTCGACAAGGACACCTCCGGCTTGCTGCTGGTCGCGAAGAACGACACCGCGCAGCTGGCGCTCAGCCGGCAGCTGCAGCAGCGGGAGATGGAGAAGCACTATCTGGCGCTCGCCGAGGGCATCCTGAGGGAGGACGCGGGGCGGATCGACATGCCCATCGCGCGCTCCAAGCGGGACCGGAAGCAAATGACGATCGATCCCCAGGGGCGCGAGGCTGTCACCGAGTGGCGCGTCCTGGCCCGGGGAAACGGCTGTACCCTGCTGGATGTGCATATTCTGACCGGCCGGACCCATCAGATCCGCGTGCATCTGCGCTCCATCGGGCATCCGGTGTGCGGCGATCCGATCTACGGCTATCCGAAAGGGCTGAAGGTGCCCCGACTGATGCTCCACGCGCGGTCGCTCGCCTTCACGCATCCGGCTTCCGGGGAGCGCATGTGCTTCACCGCGCCGCTGCCCGAGGCCTTCCTGCGCGGCATAAAAGCCGGCGGCATTCAGCTTCCGCCGGCTCTTGAAGAGACGTAATGCAGTTTTCTCTGGAAACTCGGAATTCTTACAAGGGGAATTTCGCGCCTGCGGGCGCGACCAGGTCCGCAGCCGGACTGGCGGCTTTCCGATCGCCCTGGACCTTCGGTCACATGCTGTTGCTGGATTTGTAATTCTTACTTGAGATTAGTATTATCAGATTTTTCGGCGTCGCTTAGAGGGTGACGCCGTTTTTGAATATCGCCAGGTCGTGGAAGCCGTGCTCCTCCGAGCAGACCTCCTGTCCGCCCGCGACCGCCAGCACCAGCTCTTCCAGTTCGGCGGCCAGGTCCTTCAGGCTCATGCCCTGGGACAGCAGCCGCCCCGCGTCGAAGTCGATCCAGTTGCGCTTTTTCTTCGCCAGCGGCGTGTTGGAGGCAATCTTCACCGTGGGCACCGGGCAGGCGAAGGGCGTCCCGCGTCCCGTGGAGAAGAGCACCATCTGCGCACCCGCCGCGGCCAGCGCCGTCGCGGCCACCAGATCGTTTCCGGGCGCGGAGAGGAGGTTCAGGCCCGGCGTCTTCACCTGCTCACCGTAGCGGAGCACGTCCCGCACCGGCCCGAAGCCGCTCTTCTGCGTGCAGCCCAGCGCCTTGTCCTCCAGCGTGGAGATGCCGCCGGCCTTGTTGCCCGGGGAGGGATTCTCGTAAATCGTCTGGTGGTGTTCCTCAAAGTAGTGCTTAAAGTCATTGATGAGCGAGACCGTCTTGCGGAAGACCTCCTCGTTCTCCGCGCGGGCCATCAGGATGGTCTCCGCGCCGAACATCTCCGGAACCTCCGTGAGGATCGTCGTGCCGCCTCGTGCGGTCAGCAGGTCCGAGAAGCCGCCGATCGTGGGGTTGGCCGTGATGCCGGAGAAACCGTCGGAGCCGCCGCACTTGAGTCCCACCACCAGCTTGGACGCCGGACAGGGCACCCGCTGCTCGTCCCGCATGCGGTCCGCCAGCTCGCCCAGCAGCCGCATGCCCTCCGCGAGCTCATCCTCCACATCCTGGCAGACCAGGAAGCGCACCCGGCTCTCGTCGAAGTCTCCCATGTACTCGCGCAGGATCTTCACGCCGCTGTTCTCGCAGCCCAGACCCAGCACCAGTACGCCGCCGACGTTGGGGTGGGTCGCCAGGTTCGCCAGAATCCGGCGGGTGTTCTCCTGGTCCTCGCCCATCTGGGAGCAGCCGTAGGGGTGCCGGAACGCGGCGACGCGCTCCACGCCGCCCCCGACCAGCTCCTGCGCTTCCTGCTCCAGCGCCCGCGCCACGTCGTTGACACAGCCCACGGTCGGCAGAATGCACAGCTCATTGCGGATGCCCACGCGGCCGTCCCTGCGCGGATAGCCCGGGAAGGTGCGCTCCGGCAGCGGCTCCAGCGCCGGGTGGGTCGGCTGGTAGGTATAGGACAGCTCACCGGAGAGCCGCGTCTTGAGGTTGTGCACATGCACATGGCTGCCCGCGGGGATGTCCTCCTTCGCGGAGCCGATCGGGAAGCCATATTTGATCACCGGCTGTCCCGCGGGGATGTCCGCCAGCGCCACCTTATGTCCGGCCGGGACGTCGGTGCGGAGGGTAAGCCCCTCCACCGTCTCGCCCGCCGACAGCGGTTCCAGCGCCACCGCGACATTGTCCCGGGGGGTGATTCTGAGGCATTTGTTCATGGATTCTTCCCTCCGTCCGGCCGCTCAGCCGCCAAACCGCTCGTCCACAACCGCCTTCATGCCCTTTTCCAGGATCTCCGTGAGCATATCGGTGACGGTATCCGCCAGGCACGGGATCTTCGTGAGGTCCTGTCCGAAGAAGGATTCATCGGAGAGGAAAGCCCGCACCTGCTCCGCGGGCGTCAGGCCGCTCGTCTCCGTGAAGAAGCGGAGCACCGCCGCGTCGTCCTGCAGCTCGTAGGGCTGTCCCGCGCGCTCGCAGTGCAGCTTGCCGTCCTCGCCCAGCTTGCCGCCGCGGTAGAGGCTCATCATCGCCGCGATGGAGAAGGTCAGGTGCGGCGGCAGGCTGCCGTTCTTCTCCACATAGCCCAGCAGGGAGGGCAGGCAGCGGGCGCGCCACTTGCTGACGCAGTTCAGACAGATCGACAGCAGCTGGTGACGGATGAAGGGGTTGGCAAAGCGTCCGGTCACCGCCTCCGCAAAGGCCGTCAGATCCTCCTTCGGCAGAGTCAGGGTCGGGATCACCTCATCGTAGAGGGTCTTCTGCATGAACGTGCGGATCACCGGCGCGTTCATCGCCTCCAGCACGATGTCGCAGCCGTACTGGAACGCCATGGGCACAAAGGAGGTGTGGGCGCCGTTCAGGATGCGCACCTTGCGCTGCTTGTAGGGCTTCTGGTTGTCGGTATAGATCACCGGCAGCCCGCAGGCCGGCAGCGGTAGCTCGTCGGAGAGATCCCGGCTGCTCTCAATCACCCACAGGCCGAAGGGCTCCGCGGTCACCAGGATCCGGTCCTCGTAGCCCAGCTTCTCCCAGATCGCCTGGTCCTCCCCGCGGGGATAGCCGGTCACGATCCGGTCCACCAGTGTGGAGGTGAAGACACAGGCGTTCTCCAGCCACTGCTCGAACCGCTCGCCCAGCCCCCAGATTTTCGCCAGCGCCTTCACGCAGCGCTTGAGCTCGATGCCGTTGTCGTCGATCAGCTCCACCGGCAGGATGATCAGGCCCTTGTCCGGCGCGTAGTCGAACGCCTCCGCGCGCTCGTAGAGGAACTTGGTCAGCTTGCCCGGATAGGTGTTGGGCGGGCAGAGGGAGATCTGATCGCTCTCGTCCAGCACAATGCCCGCCTCGGTGGTGTTCGAGATGATGAAGCGGAGCGTCTCGCAGCGGGCGTAGGCGGCATAGCGGTCATACTCCCGGTAGGCGTCCACCGCGTCGGAGACGCTGGTGATCACGCGGGACTGCTCCACAGGCTTCCCGTCCACCAGGCCGCGGAGCATCACGGTATAGCGATAATCCTGCTCCCGGAAGGCCGGGAAGAGGGTGCCGATGTTGATGGGCTTCACCAGCACCACGCTGCCGTTGAAGTCCGTCTTCTCGTTGGCAATATCGATCATCCAGTCCGCGAAGGCCCTGAGGAAGTTTCCCTCGCCGAACTGCAGCACCCGGACCGGGCGCTCGGGGGCGGGCGCCATCGTCGCATTCAGTCTATCCATTTTTCATTCCTCCATCCCGGCGGCTCCCGGCCGCTCCTTATAATCTATTTTACAACGTTTCTGCGGATTCCGTCAAGGCTGTCCGGACGCAGAAAAGAAATTCCGTGGGAGGGCTTGCAAAAACATCCCTACGTTTTATAATGATTTAGAGAACGCCGAGGAGGTGCACTATGTTCGCAGAACAATTCAATCCCGCCTGGCTGGCTGACCCGGAGGTTTTCTCCGTCAATCAGCTCTCCGCCTGCTCCGACCATGAGATTTTCGCGTCCGCAGAGGAACGGGAGAGCAGCCTGGTCCGCTCCCTGAACGGCACCTGGCGCGCGCATTTCGCGATGAACCCCGGCACGGCGCCGGACTGTCTGCTGACCGACGGCAGCTCGGATGCGTCGCTGGAGGCGATCGAGGTCCCCTGTGAATTCCAGCTGCTGCGCCCGGACTGGGATCCGCCGCACTATGTGAACGTTCAGTATCCCTGGGACGGCCACGAGGCACTGGTGCCTCCGCAGGTCTCCGAGCTGTACAACCCCACCGTCACGGCCGTACGCCGCTTCACCGTGGAAGAGCAGGAGCTCCGCTGCGGCCGCGCGGTGCTGACCTTCGAGGGCGTGGAGGCCGCGGTTGCCGTCTGGCTGAACGGCCGTTTTGTGGGCTACGCGGAGGACAGCTTCACCCCGCACCGCTTCGACGTCACCGCTGTTCTGCAGGCCGGCGAGAACCGGCTTGTCGCCCGCGTCTTCAAGCGCTGCACCGGCACCTGGATGGAGGATCAGGATTTCTGGCGGTTCAGCGGCATCCACCGCGATGTGACGCTGACCTTCGAGCCCGCCGTCCACCTGGCGGATCTCTTTGTCCGCACCCCGCTGGAGGAGCAGTACACCCGCGCGTTCCTCGAGGCGGATCTGACCCTCGACCGCCCGCAGGGCACCGTCCAGGTGCAGCTCACCGATCCCAGCGGCGCCGTGCTGCTGGACGAGACGCTGGACGCCTCCGCCGCGCTCTCGCTGCGGCGCGAGATTCCGGGCGTGCACCTCTGGTCCGCGGAGGAGCCCTGCCTGTATCCGCTGACAGTCACCCTGCGCGACGCACAGGGCGCGGTCGTGGAGGTCTCCCGGCTGCAGGTCGGCTTCCGGCAGTTTGAGATGATCGACAAGGTCATGTGCCTGAACGGCCGGCGGATCGTCTTCCACGGCGTCAACCGGCACGAGTTCGACTGCGACCGGGGCCGCGTGATGACGCACGAGCTGCTCCTGCACGACCTGCGAGACATGAAGGGCATGAACGTCAACGCCATCCGCACCTGTCATTATCCGAACAACTCGATGCTGTACCGTCTCTGCGACCAGTACGGCTTCTATGTGATCGACGAGACCAATATCGAAACTCACGGCACCTGGGCGCGGGAGGACCGGGGCGCGGGCGCGGTGCCCGGCTCGCGGCCCGACTGGCTGGAGGCCGTGCTCGCCCGCGGCCGCGCCATGCAGGAGCGCGACAAGAACCACCCCTGCATCCTGCTGTGGTCCTGCGGCAACGAGAGCTGGTTCGGCGAGGACCTGCTGGCCCTGTCCAACCTCTTCCGCCGCCGCGACCCCACCCGCCTGGTGCACTACGAGGGCTGCTGGCCCAGCGAACAGTACAGCGCCACCTCCGATGTCTACTCCCGGATGTACTACAAGGTGGCGGACATTGAGAACTATCTGAACGGCAATCCCCAGAAACCCTTCATCAACTGCGAGTACACCCACGCCATGGGCAACTCCTGCGGCGGCATGTGCCATTACCGGGACCTGGAGGACCGCTACCCCATGTACCAGGGCGGCTTCATCTGGGACTATGTGGACCAGGCGCTGCGGGTCAAAAACATTAACGGAAAGACCCGCCTGGCCTACGGCGGCGATTTCGGTGACAAGCCCAACGACTGGCACTTCAACACCAACGGCATCATCCTGGGCGACCGGACGCTGACCCCCAAGGTACAGGAAATCCGCCAGCTCTTCGCAGACGTCACGCTGATCCCGGACCTGCAGGGCGTCGAGGTCCGGAACCGCAAGGTCTTCGCTCCCCTGAAGGGCTATGAGCTGCGCTGGCGGGCGCTGTACAACCGGGAGACCTGGGAGGAGGGCATTGCCGCCCTGCCGGAGATCCCCGCGGGCGGTTCCGCGCACGTTCAGCTGCCGCTGGAGGAGCTGGCGGAGCGCGACGGCGAGATTATCCTGACCGCCTGGCTGGTGACCGCGCAGGAGGGGCTGCTTCCCAAGGGCTTTGCGCTGTCCTTCGGGCAGACGGTGTTCGGCGAACTTCCGGCTGCGGCCAAGGCGGAGTCCCTGCCCTGGATTCTCTGCGACCACAACCTCGGCGTGCGGAAGCTGGGCGTGCTCGCCTCCCGCGGCGAAGGCATCATCTCCCTGCGCGACGCGCTGGGCCGCGAGACGCTGCTGCGCGCGCCGCTGCTCTCCCTCTTCCGCGCCCCCACGGACAACGACCGCGGCAACAAGGACGCCCTGCGCCAGGGCATATGGCACCTGGTGAGCCGCTACAGCCGTATGTCCTCCGCGGAGGTGGAGGGCGATACCGTCACCTGGCGCTATACCAACGAGACGGTGCCGGGCATGGATCTCTCCCTCTCCCTGACCCCGCAGACGGACGGCCTGTGCTTCCGGCTGCACTGGCGCGGCACGGCGGGGCTGCCGGATCTGCCCGCCTTCGGCCTCTCGCTGCAGATGGATCCGCGGCTGCATGAGGTCACCTACTTCGGCGCCGGCCCCGACGAGAACTACGCGGACCGCTGCCGGGGCGCCTGGCTGGACTGGCACCGCTATGACAGCCGGACCGCGCTGACACGCTACGCCAAGCCCCAGGAGTGCGCCAACCGCCGCCAGGTCTCCGTGCTGCGCCTCACCGACGAGACCGGCCACGGCGTCGAGCTGACGGGCGAGAATCTCGAGGTGCATGTGCTCCCCTATCTGCCGGAGGAGATCGGCGCGGTCTGGCATCCGGACGAGCTGGGCGAGACCTGCCGCACGGTCCTGGACGTCGCGCTCTTCCGCAAGGGCGTGGGCGGCGACGACAGCTGGGGCGCGCCGGTGCTGCCCGTTTACACCTATCCCTCGGACCGCGACTGGACGCTCACCTTCAAGCTGCGCGGCATCTGACCGCCGGAAGGAGAATCCCCATGTGGATTGCGGATACTCATTCGGATACCCTCTGGGCCGCCGGCGTCCGCCGGATGGACCCGGAGACGCTGATGATCACCCCGGAGAAGCTGACCCAAGGCGGCGTCGGCCTGCAGGTTTTCGCCCTGTGGACCGGTCCGGAAGGGAATAAAGGCGACGTCGCCGGCACCATCACAGCGGAGCTGGTTGCCCTTGAGCGGCACTGGCTGGCGGCCGGTTTCCGGCAGGTGGATGATCCCGCGGAGGCCCTGGGCCGGGAGAAACCCTGTCTGATGCTCTCCTTCGAGGGCTGCGAAGCGTTTGAGTCCGGCCTTCACACCGTGCGCGAGTGGCGCGCGAAGGGCATCCGCATGGCCGCGCTGGTCTGGAACAATCCCAACGCGATCGGTTTTCCCGCCAAGGGCAGTTCCACAGACGGCCTGACCGCCTACGGGCTCTCCGTTGTGCGGGAGATGCAGCGCTGCGGGATCGCGGTGGATACCAGCCATCTGAACGAGGCGGGCTTCTGGGATATCCTGCGCAGAACCGACGTGCCGCCCCTGGCCTCCCACTCCTGCTGCCGCGGCCTGTGCGACCATTTCCGGAATCTCACCGACGAGCAGCTCAAGGCGCTGATCCGCTCCGGCGGCTATGTGGGCGTCAACTTTTATCCCTGGTTTCTGAGCAAGGACGGCAGGGCCGACGCGGACCGCGTTGCGGAACACATCGACCACATCTGCCAGCTCGGCGGCACGGAGAACGTGGGCTTCGGCTCGGACTTCGACGGGATCGAGGTCACCCCGTCAGACCTGCGCCACGCGGGAGAGTTCCCGAACCTTCTCGATGCGCTGCGCCGACGCGGCTACGGAGAAGACGCCCTGGAAAAGATCGCCGGAGACAACCTGGTTCGCTACTACCGGCGGATCGCGCAATTTTGAATCCCGGGCAGCAGGATTTTCCAGCTGCTCCCCGAAATAGAAAAGCCATCGGCTCAACCGATGAAAAGGAGGATGAAACATGGATAAGTACGAGTGCCCCTGCAGCTATGTCTATGACCCTGAGGTCGGCGATCCGGAAGGCGGCATCGCCCCCGGCACCCCCTGGGAAGATATCCCCGAGGATTGGGTCTGCCCCGTCTGCGGTCTCGGCAAGGATGCCTTCACCAAGGTCGAGGAGTAACACCCCCTCAAGATGACACAGCCCCCGCAGTCCGGTTTTCCGGCTGCGGGGGCTGCGTTTTCATATCAATCTCAGTATCATGCGCTAAATGTCAGCAGGGAAATTTCGCGGCCTGCGGGCCGCGACCAGGGCTTTCCAATCGCCCTGGACCTTCGGATACATACCGTTACTTGATTTGCAGTTTTACTTGAGATCAGTATCACGGTCTGCGAACCGCAGCCAAGTCCGCAGCCGGACTGGCGGCTTTCCGATCGCTCTGGACCTTCGGATGCATACTGTTACTTGATCGATCGTTTTTGCTTTGGATCAGTATCAGTCCACCTCCATCGGTTCCACAAACCAGCAGCTCCGGTCGTGAAACAGGTAGAGCAGATGCTCCCCGACCCGGCAGGTGTAGCGCATGCCCTGTCCGCCGGACTTGAGCGCGGGCGCCGGACGGATATCCACAATCCGGTCGATGAGCATCGCCGGGCCCTCCTCCGTGCGGAACTTCAGGGGAATCACCCGCCCGTCCGGCATGAAATCCGCCCGGACCTTCACAAACTGTTTGTTCTGCATTCAGATTCTCCTTTCCCATGCTTTCTCCCGCCCACTCAGCGCGGCAGGGAAATCGGGTGAACGATATTGTCGTCCTTGGGATCCAGTTCCGCGAAGCCCTCGTCGCTCAGCACGATGCCCCGCCGCACCACCTGGTGGCCGAAGCGCCGGCGGAGTCCGTCCAGGGAGTCGTCCAGCGCCTCCAGCCGCTGCCTACGCTCCTCCCCCCAGAGCAGCACCTGCAGCGGATCCCGGTCTGAAACCAGGTCCCCGCAGCTGACGCCCAGGGAGCGCAGCGGCAGCTGATCCTCGAAGCGCCGTGCGAACAGCGCGCAGGCCGCCGCCCCGATCTCCTCCGTCACATGGCTCGGCGGACAGAGCGGGCATTGGTGGGAGGACCACTCCAGCTCCGTCGTCCGGGCGGAGAGGGTGACGCTTCCGGCCCGGAAGCCGCTCTCCCGCAGCCGCGCGCCGACGCTCTCCGCCAGGAGATAACACACGCAGCGCGCCCCCTCCGGCGAGGTGATGTCATAGGCGGTCGTGGCGCTGTTTCCGACGCTCTTGACCACCTCCGACAGATGGGACGGCCGGACGGGACTCTCGTCCAGGCCCCGGGCAAAGCACTGAATCATCAGGCCGTTCTTCCCGAACTTGCGCAGGAGCACCTCCGTCGGCGCGCAGGCCAGATCCCCGATGGTGAAGATGCCCAGCGGCAGCAGCTTTCTCGTGGTGCGCGGACCGACAAAGAGCAGATCGCTCACCGGCAGCGGCCACACCCGCTCCCGCCAGTGCTCCGCATCCAGCACCGTCACCGCGTCCGGCTTTTTGAGGTCGCTGCCCAGCTTGGCCAGCACCTTGTTGAAGCTCACCCCCACGGACACGGTAATGCCCAGCTCCCGGCGGATCCGATTGCGGATCGCGTCCGCCGCCCGGGCTCCGTCCGCCATGGTGAAGCCCGGCTGTGTCAGCTCCAGCCAGTTCTCGTCCAGGCCGAAGGGCTCCACCCGGTCCGTCCAGCTCTCCTCAATCTCCCGGAGCATTCCGGAGAAATGGATATAGAGATCGTAGTGGGGCGGCACGCAGATCAGCTCCGGGCAGACCTGCTTTGCCTGCCAGATCGCCATGCCGGTCTTGACGCCCCGCCGCTTGGCCGGGATCGTGGAGGCCAGCACGATGCCGTGCCGCTCTCCCGGGTCCCCGCAGACCGAGACCGCCCTGCCCCGCAGCTCCGGGTGGTAGAGCACCTCCACAGAGGCATAGAAGCTGTTGGCGTCCACATGCAATACCACACGATCCATGGAACGGCTCCTCCGGATATCAGAACTGGTGTTCGCCTATATGATAGAACATATGTTCGCATTTGTCAAGCCTTTTCACATACAAAAACGGGGACCGAAGTCCCCGCGAAAGAATCTGTTCTGTTACCGGCCTCTGCCGTAATCCATGTACGTCTCCTCGATGGCCCACTCCTTGACCCACGCGCGGCGGGTGCAGCCCATGCTGCGGTCGTAGAACTCGATCAGCACGAAGTCCGTGTCCTCGGCGCCGTTGTAGGCGTAGCCCCAGATCGTCACGCTGACGCCGCCCGGCACGTTCCGGGACATGCGCTTGTAGCTGTTGGCGCCGGGGCCCCACCAGGCCTCCACCGGGTAGCCGCCGGGCGTGCTTCCGGAACCCATCTGCACCTCCGTGGGCAGCCGGTCCAGGTTCAGATTGTCGAACCGCTTGGCGCCGGTGTAGGCGCGGTAGCGCATGCTCTTGTAGGAGAACTCGACCATCACCCACCAGACACCGTTGCGCTGGTCATAGGCTTTGGCCAGGAGGGTCAGGCTGGTTCCGGCGGAGAAATAGTTGACCGGCTCCTCGTACTGGGTCCCCGGTCCGGAGCGGCAGGAGAGCCGCTGGTTGAGCACGGCGTTGACCCGCGCGTAGCTGAAATCCGCCTGCGCCGCGGTCAGCGGTGTCAGCAGGCCGATCAGAAGAACGCAGGCGAGCAGCCGTCTCATATCTCAGACTCCTTTACGCCAAAGCTCAGCGCTGGACACGGCCGGTGCCGGAGCCCTTCATCAGGCTCTCGACCTCCGCCACGGTCACGCGGTTGTAGTCGCCGGGGATCGTGTGCTTCAGGCAGGAGGCCGCCACCGCGAACTCCAGCGCCTGCTGCTCGTCGCCGTAGACGTTCAGGCCGTAGATCAGGCCGCCGCCGAAGGAGTCGCCGCCGCCCACGCGGTCCACGATGTCCGTGATGCTGTACTTGCGGGAGTGGAAGAAGTCCTTGCCGTTGTACAGGCAGGCGCTCCAGTCGTTGTGGTTGGCGCTCTTGGATTCACGCAGGGTGATCGCCACGCGCTTCACGTTCGGATAGGCCTCCATCACCTTGCCGGCGATGGCCTTGTAGAGCTCCACGTTGATCTCGCCTTCCTCCACGGCGGAGGCGGAGTCTGCGCTGATGCCCAGGGCCTTCTGCACGTCCTCCTCGTTGGCGATCACGGTGTCCACGAAGCGGACCAGTTCCTTCATGACCTCGTCCGCACGCTTGCCGTACTTCCAGAGGTTCTTGCGGTAGTTCAGGTCGCAGGACACGTGCACACCCAGCCGCTTGGCAGCCTGCACCGCCTCCAGGGAGAGCTCCGCGGCGCCGGCGCTGATGGCGGGGGTGATGCCGGTCAGGTGGAACCAGGTCGCGCCCTCAAAAACCTTCTCCCAGTCGATGTCGCCCGGCTTCGCCTCGGCGATCGTGGAGCCCGCGCGGTCATAGATCACCTTGGAGGGCCGCTGCACGGCGCCCGTCTCCAGATAGTAGATGCCCATCCGGCCGTCCTTGCGGACGATCTTGCTGGTGTCCACGCCGAAGCCGCGCATCTCGCGGATGCAGGCGTCGCCGATCGCGCCTGTGGGGAGCACGGAGACAAAAGCCGTGTCCAGGCCGTAATTCGCCAGGGAGACCGAGACGTTCGCCTCGCCGCCGCCGAAGGTGGCCTCCAGCACCGGGGACTGGAACAGACGCTCGTAAGCCGGGCTCTTCAGCCGCAGCATGACCTCGCCGAAGGTGATAATCTTTGCCATGGGAAACCCCTCCAATTCATCTTTCTATCGGTTTTGTTCTCACTTCTGCACCAGATGGAACGCGAAGCCCGCGATCTCGTCCTGCAGATAGATGGCCGTCAGCTTGCCGTTCTTCACAACCGCGCTGCTCTCGTCGAAGGTGTAGCCGCGCAGCTCCAGATGCCACTTGGCGCGTGCCACGCTGTTGCAGCCGATGGCGATGTGCCCGTGGGTGCCGCGGCCGGGCTTCTTCATGCACTCGAAGCCGGTGCCCGCGAAGTTGGAGGAGTTGCCCTCCTTGACCTCCCAGCCCAGGAGCTTGGCGATCAGCTGCGCGTCTTTGAGCGCCTTGTCGGGATCGCCGCTGTTGATGCCCACATGGCGGAGCTCCAAGCCCAGCATCTTGTCCACCGCGGAACGGGTCAGCGCCGTGATGCGCGCCCAGTCCTTGTTCTTCACCGCGTCGCCCGGCACCATCCAGGAGCCGCCGCAGCAGAGAATCTTGTCGAAGGACAGGTAGTCCAGCATGTTGTTCTCGTTCACGCCGCCCGTGGGCATGAAGTGCATGGAGCCGTAGGGAGCGGACATCGCCTTGATCAGCTTGATGCCGCCGATCGCCTCCGCCGGGAACACCTTGACCGCGGTCAGGCCGAAGGACAGCGCCACCTCGATGTCGGAGGGGCTGGACGTTCCGGGGCAGACGGGAATCTGACGCTCCACGCACCAGCGGACCACCTCGGGATTCAGGCCCGGGGAGACGATCGCCGCCGCGCCGGCCTTGATGGCGCGCTCCGCCTGATCGGTGGTCAGCACCGTGCCCGCGCAGAGGATTACCTCGGGCAGCTGTTCATGCACCAGCCGGATGGCCTCCTCGGCCGCCGCCGTGCGGAAGGTGATCTCCGCCACGGGCAGTCCGCCCTCCGCCAGCGCACGGCAAAGCGGCACCGCGTCCTGTGCGTCGTCCACCTTGATGACCGGCACCAGGCCGGACAAGGCCAGTTTCTCAAGAATATCCATTTTCTGTCATCCTCCCTCAGCGCATTGGTCTGAGATGTCCGCCAAATCGCGGCTCCTCTATATTTATATTATCATGACCGTGCACCGCCGTCAAGCAAACCCCCGCCAAAAAAACGGCGGAATCCGCCCGATTCATCCCCTGTTTTTCGGATAACGACGGCCGCGTCGAAAAAGCGGTCCGGATTCTCAAAATTTCTTTCAAAAAACCTGAAAAAAAGCTTTACACCCGGGACAATTTATGATAGTATAGGTTGGTTTTTCACGCGGCTGAGAACCGTCGGGCGGCTGCATGTGCATCCCCGCACATGTTCCGGCGTCTCCCCCGCCTCTGGAAACCACTGCTCACCCGAGGCGCTCCTTCCCTTGGCGCCGGAGGCGGGCTGCCAGGCGCTTGCTTTCACCAGGCGCGGCAGGATCATGCGGAAAGGCTCCGCTCCGGGGTTGGGTTGCCCCTGAGAAAGTGCTGTTCCGCACCACTGGGATTATCCCACAAGACATTTGGAGGTGCATTGCACACATGGCACGCATTGCGGGCGTTGACCTGCCCAGAGAAAAGCGCGTGGAAATCGGTCTGACCTACATCTACGGGATCGGCCTGACCACGTCCCAGAAACTGCTCGCCGAAGTCGGCATCAGTCCCGACATCCGGGTCAAAGACCTCTCCGAGACCGACATCAGCAAGCTGCGCGATTACATCGAGCATCACCTGAAGGTTGAGGGCGACCTGCGCCGCGAAGTGAGCATGAACATCAAGCGGCTCACGGAGATCGGCTCTTACCGTGGCATCCGTCATCGCCGCGGTCTTCCTGTTCGCGGACAGAACACCAAGCAGAATGCCCGCACCCGCAAGGGACCCAAGAAGACCATCGCCGGCAAGAAGAAGGCCACCCGCTAAGGGTTAAGATTCGGAGGGAATAGAGAATGGCACCCAAATCCAAGATGAAGAAGGTCGTTCGCAAGCGCAAGGAGCGCAAGCTCGTGGAGCGCGGCGCGGCCCATATCACTTCTTCTTTCAATAATACCATCGTGACCATCACGGACACGCAGGGCAACGCCCTGTCCTGGGCTTCCGCCGGCGGCCTCGGCTTCCGCGGCAGCAAAAAGTCCACGCCCTTCGCGGCTCAGATGGCTGCGGAGACCGCTGCCAACGCGGCCAAGGAATATGGCCTGAAGTCGGTTGAGGTCTATGTGAAGGGTCCTGGTTCCGGCCGCGAGGCTGCGATCCGCTCCCTGCAGGCTGCCGGCCTGGATGTGAGCATGATCAAGGACGTGACCCCCATCCCCCACAACGGATGCCGTCCGCCCAAGCGCCGTCGCGTGTAAGGCTTTGAAGGAGGAAATATCATGGCAGTCAACAAGCAGCCGATCGCCAAAAAGTGCCGGAGCTTTGAAATCTCCCCGGCAGTGATGGGCTACAGCAATAAGAAATCCACTCGCAATCCCGGCGGCAACACCCGCCGCCGCAAGGTTTCCGAATACGGCGCCCAGCTGAAAGAGAAGCAGAAGGTCAAGTTCGTCTACGGTATCCTGGAGAAGCAGTTCCATCACTACTTCCTCAAGGCCTCCAACATGCGGGGCATCACCGGCGACAACATGCTCCGTCTGCTGGAGCTGCGCCTGGACAACGTCGTCTATCGCCTGGGCTTCGCCAAGACCCGCCGTCAGGCCCGTCAGATCGTTGTGCACGGCCACATCCGCGTCAACGGTCAGAAGGTGGACATCCCCTCCTATCAGGTGAAGGTGGATGACGTGATTACGCTCCGCAAGCGCTCCGAAGAGATCGAGATGTTCAAGGGCCTGCGCGAGGGCACTACGGTGCTCACGCCCAAGTGGCTTTCCTTCGACGCCGCGAATCTCACCGGCAAGGTTGTGGCGCTTCCCGCCCGCGAGGACATCGACCTGCAGCTGCAGGAGAACATGATCGTCGAGTACTACTCCCGTTAAGTCTGACAAGGCTCGCGGGGTGAACACTCTGCGGGCGATCCGAACAGAGGAGGGTAAACGAAATGATCACAGAATTCGAACAGGCACGCATCGATTGCGTCAGCGTCGATCAGAACGGGTGCCACGCCGTCTTCACGGTGGAGCCCCTGGAGCGCGGGTTTGGCCACACGCTTGGCAACTCCCTGCGCCGTGTGCTGCTGTCCTCCCTCCCCGGCGCCGCGGTTACCTCTGTGCACATCGAGGGTGTGCAGCATGAGTTCACCACCATTCCCGGCGTCAAGGAGGACGTGACCGAGATCATCCTCAATCTCAAATCTCTGGCTGTCAGACTCTACAGCGATGAGCAGGTTCGCAAAACCGTATCGGTGGACGTCAAGGGTCCCTGCGAGGTGACCGGCGCGGACATCAAGGCGGACGACGAGGTCGAGATCATCAATCCCGAGCTCCACATCGCCACCCTGAACGAGGACGCGCATCTGCAGATGCAGCTGACGCTGGACCATGGCCGCGGCTATGTGAGCGCCGACAAGAACAAGGACGACTCCATGCCCATCGGCGTGATCCCCATCGACTCCATCTTTACGCCTGTGCGCAAGGTCAACTACACCGTCGAGGACACCCGCGTGGGTCAGGCGACGGACTATGACCGCCTGGTGCTGGAGATCTGGACCAACGGCACGATCAAGCCCGAGGACGCCATCAGCGGCGCCGCGCGGATCCTGACCGAGCATCTGGCGCTCTTCACCACGCTGACCGACCAGGTGATCCCCGTGACGCTGGCTCAGCCCGAGCCGACGCCCGGCGAGAAAGTGCTTGAGATGACCATTGAGGAGCTGGATCTGTCGGTCCGCGCCTACAATTGCCTGAAGCGCGCCAACATCAACACGGTGGCCGATCTGGTCATGCGCACCCAGGAGGACATGATGAGAGTCCGCAACCTGGGCCGCAAGAGCCTGGTGGAGGTCGAGCAGAAGCTGGAAGCTCTGAACCTCAGCCTGCGCCCCAACGAAGAGTAATCACACGCATCCTGTGAAGGAGGAAAATTCCCATGGCACATCAACGTAAGCTGGGCCGCACTGCCGATCAGCGCAAGGCTCTGCTCCGCAACCAGGTGACCAACCTCATCTGGAACGGCCGTATTGTGACCACTGAGGCGAAGGCCAAGGAAGTCCGCTCGATGGCCGAAAAAATGATCACGCTCGCGATCCGTGAGTGCGACAACAACGTGACCGTGACCAAGCAGACCCACAACGACAAGGGCCAGATGGTCACCCTGGAAGTCACCAACGACGCCCCGTCCAAGCTGCACGCCCGCCGCATGGTCATGGCCTATCTCTATGACATCAAGGAAGCCCGCAAGGTCGAGGACGGCAAGCGGGAGACCCGTGCGGAATACAAGGAGCGCACCCACGACGTGAAGCATCCCGTGGTGGAGAAGCTCTTCCGCGAAATCGGCCCGAAGTACAAGGCCCGCAATGCGGAGAAGAAGACCGCCGGCGGCTACACCCGCATCATCAAGATGGGTCCGCGCCGCGGCGACGCCGCCGAGATGGTCATGCTCGAGCTGGTCGACTGATTTCTGAGAAACAAAACTGAATAAACGCACATCAAAGCAATCGAAAGACCCGCAGCCACCGCACAATGGCCGCGGGTCTTTGATGATATTCGGGACTGTTCAGCCGGGCAAAAGTATGGTATGATAGGATCGACCGAATATCGGGAGGGCTGCGGGGATGGAGCGATGCTGCGCTGCGATTGATCTCAAGAGCTTTTACGCCAGCGTCGAATGCGTCGAGCGCGGTCTGGACCCGCTGACGACGAATCTCGTGGTAGCCGATGCGCGCCGCACCGAAAAGACAATCTGCCTGGCGGTCTCCCCCAGTCTCAAGCGCTACGGGCTCTCCGGGCGCAGCCGCCTGTTCGAGGTGGTGGAGAAGGCGAAGGAGGTCCAAGCGCGGACAGGCCGCCCGCTGGAGTACATCGTCGCCCCGCCCCGGATGCGCCTGTACATGGAGTACAGCGGGCGCATCTACCAGAAGGTCTACCTGAAGTACCTGGCTCCGGAGGACATCCACGTCTATTCCATCGACGAGGTCTTTCTGGAGCTGACCCACTACCTGCATCTCTACCAGTGCACTCCGCACGAGCTGGTGCGCCGGATGATCGGCGACATTCTCCGGGAGACCGGCGTCACCGCCACCGGCGGGATCGGCACCAATCTCTATCTGGCCAAGATCGCCATGGACATCCAGGCCAAGCACGCGGAGCCGGACGCGGACGGAGTCCGGATCGCGGAGCTGGACGAGATCAGTTTCCGGGAGCGGCTCTGGAACCACCGGCCCCTGACGGACTTCTGGCGGATCGGCCGCGGGACGGTCCAGCGGCTGGAGCGGCTGGGCGTCACCTGCATGGGCGAGCTCGCCCGGCTGAGTATCACCGCCGAGGACACCCTCTACCGGGTCTTCGGCGTCGACGCGGAGCTGCTGATTGACCACGCCTGGGGCGTGGAGCCCTGCACGATCGCGGATATCAAGGCCTTCGTCCCGGAGGACCACTCGATCTCCGTCGGCCAGGTGCTGCCCGGCCCCTACCCCTTCGCCCATGGAAGGATCATCGTCCAGGAGATGGCGGGACAGCTGGCCATGGATCTGACCCGCAAGGGGCTGGTCACGGACGGCGTCACGCTGACCGTCGTCTATGACAAGATCGGTGCGGAGGGGAACTACGCCGGGCTGACGCTGGTGGACCGCTACGGCATCACCATGCCCAAACCGGTGCACGGCACGGAGAATCTGCTGGACGCGGGCGGCTTTCCGATGCTCAGCGACTCCGTGCGGCGTGTGGAGCAGGCGGCGCTGGCCGTCTACGACCGGCTGTGCGACCGCTCCCTCCCGGTCCGCCGCTTCTACCTGGTCTGCAACCACGTCCGCCGGCGGGATCAGCTCCCGGAGCAGACGCGTCAGATGGATTTCTTCTCCGACCCGGAGGAGCTGAGCCAGGAGCGCGAAACCGAGGCCCGGGACAGCCGCATGCAGCAGGCGCTTCTGGGAATCCAGGAGCGGTTCGGGGCAAACGCCGTCCTGCGCGCGCTCAGCTACCAGGAGGGCGCGACCGCCCGCGAGCGCAGCCACACCATCGGCGGCCACGCCGCCGGGGACGGATTGGACGAGGTATATGGCGATGGAAAATGATCTGATTCACCGGAAGCCCTGGGAGCCTGGGCCCCGCCACCCCCGCATGCCCCGTGCCGAGCGCGCGAAAATCTTCATGCCCTTCGCGGCGCTGAAAGGCTTTGAGGAGGAGATTGCCTCCCGGAAGACCCGTCTTCTCCCCCGCCCCGCGCTCTCCGAGGAGCAGGCGGAGGAGATCAGCCGGACCCTGCGGAAGGCCGCCGCGCTTCTCCGCGGCGGCGGACGGCCGGAGGTCCGTTGCCGGGTCTTCCGGGAGAAACGCCCCGGCTGGGGGCAATACACGGAGATCACCGGCCGTGTCCGGCAGATTCTGGCCGAGAAAGGCCGGCTGATCCTCGAGGAGGAGGAAATCCCTCTTCCCATGCTGACGGAGATCACTCTCATCTCCGAACCCGCACAGACGGAGGCGATCCGGGATTGAATCCGTTTTCGAGAACCGCCCTGCTGCTGGGGCAGGAGGGCATGGAGCGTCTGGGACGCGCTCGGGTTGCCGTTTTCGGGCTCGGCGGTGTCGGCGGTCACGCGGCGGAGGCCCTGGCCCGCTCCGGGGTCGGCGCGCTGGACCTGGTGGACCGCGACCGCGTCAGCCTGACCAACCTGAACCGTCAGGTGATCGCGCTACGCAGCACCGTCGGCCGGCTCAAAACCGACGTCATGGCCGAACGCCTGCGGGAGATCAATCCGGATCTCTCCCTCCGGCTCCATCCGATCTTTTATCTGCCGGACACCGCGGACGAGCTCCCGCTTTCGGAGTATGACTATGTGGTGGACGCGGTGGACACCGTCACCGCCAAGCTGACGCTGATCACCCGCGCCCGGGAGGCCGGCGTGCCCATCATCAGCGCGCTGGGTGCGGGAAACAAGCTGGATCCGACCCGGCTGCGGGTATCCGACCTCAGCGAAACGCAGGTGGATCCGCTGGCGCGGATCCTGCGCAAGGAGCTGCGGAAGCGCGGCATTCCTTCCCTGAAGGTCGTCTGGTCCGACGAGCCGCCGATCCCGGTTCCGCCGGACGCCGGCGCGGAGGAGGATCCGCGCCGCCGGAGCACGCCGGGTTCCACCGCCTTCGTCCCCTCGGTGATGGGGATGATTATCGCCGGCGAGGTCGTCAAGGACATCGCTTTCAACCGCCTGAACAAGCCCCTGAGAACGGAGGTGCGCACATGAGCGAGGGGAATGCCTGGGCCGAGTATATCCAGAACATCCACAAAACCGAGGAACTCCAGGAGGAGATCCTGAAGGGCGCCCGCGCGGGAGACAGCCCGCTCTCCCTGCTGCTGCGATGTTCAAAGGCCCTGAGTCTGGCCACGTCCTGTCCGCACTTCTATGACCAGCTCGAGCGCACCGTCCGGGCCATCCACGGCAGCGCGCTGTGCGATCCGGCCGCGCTGGAGATCGAGCTGGAGCAGGCCCGGGCGCGCCTGGAGAAAATCCGCGCCGCCTATGAGCAGGAGAAGGAACCCGACCTGCGCGAGGAGCTCCGGCTCGCCATCCGCTCCCACGAGGAGCGCATCGAGCACCTGAGCGCGCAGCTGAACGCATGAACGAGGAGGAAACCCTATGCAGATTTTTAACAGCCTGACCCGCCGCAAGGAGACCTTTCAGCCCATCCATGAGGGCAAAGTCGGCATCTACGCCTGCGGTCCCACCGTCTACGACTATTTCCATATCGGCAACGCGCGCCCCTTCATCACCTTCGACGTCCTGCGCCGGCAGCTGGAGCGCGAGGGCTATGAGGTGACCTTCGTGCAGAACTTCACCGACATCGACGACAAGATGATCCGCCGCGCCAACGAGGAGGGCATCACCGTCAAGGAGCTGGCAGACCGCTTTATCGCGGCCTACTACACGGACGCGAAAGCCCTGGGCATCCGCCCTGCCACCGTCCATCCCAAGGCCACGGAGCACATCAGCCAGATCATCGCGCTGGTGCAGCGTCTGATCGACAACGGCCACGCCTATGTGGGCTCCACCGGCGACGTCTACTACCGCGTCAGCGCCTTCCCCGGCTACGGAAAGCTCTCCGGCCAGTCCGTGGAGGACCGCGAGATGGGCGCCTCCGAGCGGCTGGACGTGGAGACCGACAAGGAGAATCCCGCGGACTTCGTGCTCTGGAAGGCGCAGAAGCCCGGCGAGCCCGCCTGGGAGAGCCCCTGGGGCATGGGCAGGCCCGGCTGGCACATCGAGTGCTCCGCCATGTCCATGACCTATCTGGGCGAGACCTTCGACATCCACTGCGGCGGAAAGGATCTGCTCTTCCCGCACCACGAGAACGAGATCGCCCAGTCGGAGGGCGCCACCGGCAAGCCCTACGTCCACTATTGGATGCACAACGGCTTCATCAATATCGACAACCAGAAGATGTCCAAGTCTCTGGGCAACTTCTTCACCGTGCGCGATATCGCCAAGCAGTATGACCTGGAGTCCGTGCGGCTGTTCATGCTCTCCGCCCACTACCGCAGCCCGATCAACTTCTCCCGGGAGCAGATCGCGGCGGCCCGCGTCTCCCTGCAGCGGCTCTACACCGCCCGCGACCGGATGCGCACCCTGCTGCAGAGCGCCCCGGATACGGCGCTGACCGCGGAGGAGCAGGCGATGCTCGAGCGTATGAAGGGCTATGAGAAGCACTTCGACGAGAGCATGGACGACGATCTGAACACCGCCGCCGCCATCAGCGCGATCTTCGAGCTGGTCCGCGACGCCAACGCGAACCTGAACGAGCACAGCAGCAAGGCCACCGTGGAGGCGGTGCTGCAGAGCTTCAGCGCCCTGACCGGCGTCCTCGGCTTCGCGCAGAAGGACTCCCTTGCCGAGCCGGAGGAGGAGCCCTTGCCCGAGGAGATTCAGAAGATGGCCGAGGAGCGCGCCGCGGCCCGCAAGGCCAAGGACTGGAAGCGCTCCGACGAGCTGCGGGATGCCATCAAAGCGGCTGGCTATATCCTGGAGGATTCCCGCGAGGGCCAGAAGATCCGCCGCGCGCAGTGAAACGCCTGGCGCTGTGCCTGGCCGCGCTCGCGGTCCTGTGCGTGTCTGCGGGAGCGCTTCTGTCCATCCGTCCGGCACAGGAGCACACATACCCGGCCGGTACCTGGCGGACACTCCCGCAGGCCACGGAGATTCCGCTCCAGCGCGGGGAAATCCCCGTCAACTGGGCGGACGCGGAAAGCCTGCAGGCGCTGCCGGGCATCGGTCCGGTCTACGCTCAGGCGATCATCGACGAACGGGAGCGGAACGGCCCCTTCTACTATCCGGAGGACCTGATGGATGTCCGGGGCATCGGCAAAGCCCGCCTGGCCGTCATCCGCGGTCTGATCGACCTGTCCCCGGCGCCCGAAATTCCAGAGGAGGAAGACTGAGATGGCCTATCAAGCGCTCTATCGGCAGTGGCGGCCCAACACCTTCTCGGAGATGGTCGGCCAGGAGCTGGTGGTGACCGCGCTGCGCAACCAGGTGCAGCATCACCGCATCGCCCATGCCTTCCTGTTCACCGGCAGCCGCGGAACCGGCAAGACCTCCACCGCCAAGATTCTGGCACGCGCCGTCAACTGCGAGAATCCGCAGGAGGGAGACGCCTGCGGGGTGTGCGAGAGCTGCCGCCGCATGCAGGAGGACGCCTCCTTTGACGTACTCGAGTACGACGCCGCCTCCAACTCACGCGTGGAGGACATGCGGGAGATTCTCGAAGCGACCCAGTATCCGCCGCAGTTCGGCCGCTACAAGGTCTATATTATCGACGAGGTGCACATGCTCTCGGGCAACGCCTTCAACGCGCTTCTGAAGACGCTGGAGGAGCCCCCGGAATACATGATCTTCGTCCTCGCCACCACCGAGCCGCAGAAGGTTCCCGCGACAATCCTCAGCCGCTGCCAGCGCTACGACTTCGGCCGGATTCCCGCGGACAAGATCGCCGCGCGCCTGCAGGCCGCCGCAGACGGCTGCGGCGCCGAGACAACCCCCGAGGCGCTGGAGCTGATCGCGCTGGCGGCCGAGGGCGGCATGCGGGACGCGCTCTCCATCCTGGATATGTGCATCGGCTACGGCACCAAGGTCGACGCCGAGCTGGTCCGGCAGGTGCTGGGCACCAGCCACCGTGACTTCCTCTTCCGCTTCTCCGAGGCGCTGCTGCGGCAGGACTGCGCCGGGGCGCTCTCGCTGGTGGACGAGCTGATGCGCGAGGGCCGGGAGCCCGCCGCCTTCGCCCGCGAGATGGCGCGCCACCTGCGCGGTCTGCTGATGGCGAAGGCCTGCGGCAGCAAATGCGCGGAGGTCATGGAGCTCTCCGCGGAGGACGCGGACGCCTATCTGCACCAGGCGGAGGACGTGACCGACACGCGCCTCCTGAGCATGATGGACCAGTTCATGAACGTGGAGACCCAGCTCCGGCTCTCCTCCTCCCCGCGGGTCGCGCTGGAGGCCGCCGCGCTCCGCGCCTGTCTGCGCACCGGCGAGGCGGATACCGCCGCACTGGAGGAACGGATTCTGGTCCTGGAGCGGCAGCTCGCGGAGCTGCAGGGGCGGCTCGCCTCCGGGGAAGTCAACCTCATCGCGATCCCCTCCCAGCCCAGCGCGGAGCCCGGCGAGTGGGACGTGGAGCCCGCCCCGGTCCGGGAGGCGCCGCCAAAGGACGCCCAGGCGGTCTGGCGCAGCGCGGTCACCGCACTCTCCACGGCACACCCGAGCATCTTCGGCGTTCTCAGCGGCGGCAAGCTCACGGAGGCCGCCAACGACCGCTACCTCTGGGCGCCCAAGGATGCCGGCGCGACCTTCGGACTGGACTATCTCTCCGATCCGACCCGCGCGCGCATCGTCAGCGAGGCGCTGTCCTTTGCCGCCAAGAAGCCCTGCACCTTCGCCGTGCAGCGCCCCGATCAGCCGGTGGTCAGCGGCGTAAAAGACGACATGATCCAGACGCTCCGCCAGGTTTTCGGCGCGGACCGCGTCACCGTCCAGGAATGATTTCCTGCACACCGGGCAGTCAGAGACAAGCCCGGTTTTTTTCTGCGCAGAAACTTTCCGCAAAGCCCGTCCGCGCTGGATTCGGCGCGGCTGATTTCCGCTTGACAAGCCGCCCGGAGGCTGATAAAATATCGCCAGATTCCAGAGAAAAGTGAGGTGAGACCTGGTGGACGGTTATGACAGTATAGGAGACGGCGCGGGCGCTGACCCGTCAACCCGGTCTCGAGAGGGCTGAGAGCAGCGCACGCTCTGTGTTCCTGACCTGTCAAGGCAAAACGCGGACAGGCGTTTTCGATTGCAATCGAAACGGGCAGTCGGACGAAAGGAGTGAAAGCATTGAGCGACGAGGAGAAGAAGGAGCTTCAGGAGGAGGAACCCGTTCAGCCGGAAGATGCGCCTGAAAAGAAGGATGACGACGAGGAGGAAGTCTTCGAGCATCCGGACTATGCCCATGAGCTTGAACAGATCATCCGCGGCGATCTGCCGGACGACGAAAAGCGTGAGAAGCTGGCGGATTACCACTATAACGACATTGCCGACGTCCTCGAAAAGCTGACGCCGGAAGAGCGCAAAAGCCTCTACCGCCTGCTGGGCGCGGAGGAGGTCTCCGAGATCTTCGCCTACCTGGACGACGCCAGCGACTTCATCGAGGAGCTGACCCCCGAGACCGCCGCGCACATCGTCCAGGAGATGGACGCCGACGACGCCGTGGACGTGCTGGAGGACCTGGACGAGGAACAGCAGCAGGCGATCATCGACCGCATGGACGAGGAGGCCCGCGCGGACGTCGAGCTGATCCAGTCCTATCCGGACGACGAGATCGGCAGCAAGATGACCACCAACTACATCGCCATCCGCCGCGGCATCTCCGTGAAGGAGGCGATGCGCTCCCTGGTCAACCAGGCGGCGGACAACGACAACCTCTCCACCATCTATGTCGTGGAGGAGGGCGAGCGTTTCTACGGCGCCATCAGCCTGCAGGACCTGATCATCGCCCGGGAGCACACGGACCTGGAGGACCTGATCACCACCTCCTACCCCTACGTCTATGACCATGAGGACGTGGCGGCCTGCATCGAACAGCTGAAGGACTACAGCGAGGACTCGATCCCTGTCGTGGACGGCGATATGAAGCTGCTCGGCGTCATCACCTCCCAGGACCTGGTGGAGGTTGTGGACGAGGAGCTCGGCGAGGACTACGCGAAACTTGCCGGTCTGACCGCGGAGGAAGATCTGAACGAGCCACTCCCCCAGTCCATCAAAAAAAGAATCCCCTGGCTCATCACGCTGATGTTCCTGGGGCTGCTGGTCTCCTCGGTGGTCGGCACCTTCGAGGGCGTGATGGCCGCGCTGCCGATCTGCGTCGCGTTCCAGTCGATGATTCTGGACATGTCGGGCAACTCCGGCACCCAGTCTCTGGCCGTGACCATCCGTATTCTGACCGACGAGGAGCTCTCCGGCAAGAAGAAGCTCCATCTGGTGCTCAAGGAGGCCCGGGTCGGCTTCACCAACGGTCTGATTCTGGGCACCGTGTCCTTCATCTTCGTGGGACTGTTCGTGCACTTTATCAAGGGGCGCGAGATGCTCGCGAGCTTCGCCATGAGCGGCTGCATCGGCATCGCCATGGTGATCGCCATGACGATCTCGAGCCTGAGCGGCACGCTGATCCCTATGTTCTTCAAGAAGGTCAAGATCGACCCGGCTGTTGCCTCCGGCCCGATGATCACGACCCTGAGCGACCTGGTGGCGGTTGTCAGCTACTACACCCTCGTGAGCGTCCTGCTCCTGAGTATGCAGTCGGCGCTCGCCTGAGAAAAACTGTTGCTGATACTGATCTCAGTTTAGAATGCTCATTGTCAAACAGTAAGATTTCGCGGCCTGCGGGCCGCGACCAGGGCTTTCCGATCGCCCTGGACCTTCGGTCACATGCTGTTGCTGGATTTGTAATTCTTACTTGAGATTGGTATTACATGCCATTTCCGGATTTGTGATTTCCCTAAAAGCCACAAGTAAACATCCACCGGCGTAGCCGGTGGCTTTTCATATGCGGGCATAGCCCTAGGATACTAGCTGGCGCCCTCGCAGGCGCAATACGGTCTGCCACTTGCGAGGGGCTTGTTCCGGTCGCCCGTAAACGGGCTATTC
>JAFWQU010000022.1 GCA_017508975.1 Clostridia bacterium
CAGACGGGGCAGATGACGCTGTGCATGCCGTTCCCGATGTCCATATACTCGCTCCAGACGTGGGCTTCTGATTCCCGGAAGCTGCACACGGTGCACTGGTGGTAATGGTCCTGCTCGTTCAGGTAAGTCCACTCGCCCCAGCCGTGGACGTGCCCCTCATCCGCCCGGGCCTCCTCCGCCGGCATCATGGCCAGCGCAAAAACCGCCAGTGCCGCCAGCACCAGCAACCCCCATCGCCTTCTCATCCTGTCGTCCTCCTTTTTCATCCCGCAGGACCGGCCGGTCAATTCATTCAATTCCATCAGTTTCCAGTATGAAAATTATACAGGAACGAAAAGGAAATTGCAAGAGGTCTCTGCCGTCGGCACGGGGCCGGCCTTGTGCAAATCCGAAAAAACGGTATAATGATTCCAGACGGAAAACAAACGAACACCAGGGAGGGATGAGCATGCGGAAAACCCTGTCGTCAATCCTGCTGCTGATGCTGGCGGTGAGCGTGTGTCTCACGGCGCAGGCGGAGAACCCGATGAAGACCGCGGAGGCGATGACGTTCTTCTCCGGCGTCGCGGGCCGCGTGGCGTTTGCGCTGCCGGGCGTGCCGGAGATGGTCTCGGAGATGGACGTGCCGGACTATTTCACGGACAGCCGGCAGCTGATGGGCTCCTGCGTGGAGGACGGGACGGAGTACCAGCTGCGCAGCGGCGACATCCGCGAGATGATCGACGGCGTGCGCGAGGAGATGACCGCGCAGTGGCCGGACGTGGAGGAGGATATCGTCCGCCTCAACGCGCTGATGAACTACTGCTTCATGTTCCCGCGGACCTACGGCGCGGAACTGCAGCAGACGGACCCCCACGGAGACAGGGAGACCGGCTGGCTCTGGATCGACTATACCTTCACCTACCCGGACGCGCCGGGCGTCACCTACTACGGCAAGGCCATGCTGGCGGACACCTGGGCGACGGGCCTCGTGATCGAGGAGTGCCCGCACGCGCAGGAGGTGCTCGGCCGGCTCCGCTTCCTGACGGACGAGGAGCTGGAGGCGGAGAAGGCCGCAATGGAGCAGGAGACCGTGCTCCCGTTCCACGGCCTGGAGATCACCTTCCCCCGGGAGCCGGTCACCTATGAGATCAACGGCGCGGAGCTGGCGGCCGCCTTCTCTGCGGACTGGTCCTACCTGTCGGTGCAGTACCAGGCGGCCAGCCTGGTGCTGAACCTGGAGGGCGAGGCGCTGCAGGCGAAGCTGGTCGAGATCGCCCGGGAGCGGATGCTGGTGCCCTTCAAGACCAAGCAGGTGAACGATCCGGCGATGTCCTTCCCCGCGGAGGGGATCGCCCAGCTGGACTTCACGAGCGTGAACGAGTCGACCCTCGGACAGTACGGCCAGCCCATGCGCTGCCGCCTGTACGCGGGGGAGAAGGGCGTGTGGTACGTCTACGCGGCGGACACAGACACCGGCCGTGCTTTCCTGGACGCCCTGCGCTTCACCGACGGGGAGAGGATCCAGCCCGCGAAGACCTTCCCGCAGTTCCGGGCGAACCTGGAGAAGCTGCTGCCGGAGGGCTCGCTCGTCTGGGCGGACGCGATCTGCTCGGACGGCGAGTGGGTGCGCGTCGGCATCAACCCGGAGACCGACCTGGGCGGCATTCTGGCGTATGTGGACAGCTCGGCGGAGGACGCCGCGGTCCGCGAGGTGCGCGTGCTGCAGATGGACGGCATGAGCGGCGAGACGCTGCTGGTGGCGGGGAAGTGCGCCAGAGCCCTCAGCGGCGAGGCGGTGACCCTGGCAGCGCCCACGCCTGAGGAGGCGGTGCAGACCGCCGGCGGCGTGCAGGTCAGCGTGCAGCATTTCGACCCGGCGGATTCCACGCTCGTCTATGACCGCGTACGCCTGGTGCCCGCGGAGGTGCCGGAGAAGCGCGAGGAGATCCGCTATCCCGAGGAAGAGAACGTCGCGCCGTTTGAGAACGGGCCCACCGCCGCGGAGTTCGAAGCGCGCCTGGCGCGGCTCAAGCCGAGAATCCTCCCGGACGAGATCCCGGTGCAGTTCGTCACGGAGAGCAGTTCCGCCAATGGCCCGGCCCGGGGCTACCTCGTCGGGAACTCAACCATGCTCCTGCTCTATCTCGACGGCGAGGGCGAGGACGCGCGGATCAACCTGGCGGTGATTGTGGACCTCGGGGAGAACGCGCCGCAGGTCGTGGGCACGACGCTGCTCACCTTCGCGATCCTGACCGACGCGAGCGACGAGGACTGCGCGGCGATGAGCTATATCCTCCTGGAGACCCCGATGTGGGACCAGCTGGCGGACCGCTGGCCCTACCTGTGCAGGGGCAATCTCTGCGCCCACCTGCAGGAGGGCGGCGACGAGGAGAACTGGCAGCCGATGGGATTTATTGCGGGGAGACCGTGAGGGGAAAAGGGCTCCTCTGCCGCTGTCGCGGCATCTCCCCAGCAAGCTGGGGCGACACAGGTACCTGGACAATGCTGGCCCGAACACTCCAAAAGAGTGCACCCCGAAGGAGTCCAGAGGGCGATCGGAAAGCCCTCTGGTCGTGGCCCGCAGGCCACGAAATCTCACTGTTGATTATCAGCATACGAAACTGAGGCTGGCACGAAAAGGCTCCTTTTGGAGATATTGATGCCGGCAAAGGAACCTCACCCCTGACCCCTCTCCTTTACTGTGAAAATACATCGTATTTTCATTTATCGTGGTCAATAATACGTTGTATTATTGATGATGATTTTAGGAGAGGGGAAAATTTTACACAAAATACTCCCCTTCCCCTGAAAGGGGAAGGGGTAGGGGGATGAGGTTTCCGTGTTATTCCACCAGCTCCGAAAGGCCTCCGATCTCCCGGCAGTCGGGCGGGAGTGCCGTGCGGGGCGGGGACTGGCGGGTGTGCAGATAGAGGGACGGGATGCCGCAGCGGTGGGCGCCCCAGCAGTCGCATTGGGCGTCGTTGCCCACCATCACGCACTCCGACGGAGAGACGCCCAGCGCTCCGAGCGTGCCGTAGAAGGCCGGGGAGGGCTTGCGGACGCCAACCTCGCTGGAGAGCAGGATCCCGTCGAAGGCGTCGGCCAGGCCGAGCAGGCGCAGCTCCGGGCGCGTCCAGCAGGCCTGCGCGTTGGAGAGCAGAATCAGCCGGCGGCCGGAGGCGCGCAGCGCGGCCAGCACCTGCCGCGCGTCGGGAAAGCAGCGCAGCACATGGGTGGAGCGCTCCCGGAAGAACCACAGCACCTGCCGCAGGGGCGCGCCGGTGAGCCCGGTCAGCCGCTGCCAGACCCGGGCGAGATCCGGCTCGCCGAACTCGTCGCCCGCGGCGAGGAACGCCTCCCGCGTCCCGCGGTCCACCGCGCGGCGCAGGGCAAGCGCGTCCCAGGGGCGCCCCAGACATGCGGCGGTCTCCTGCCAGAGGAGGGGGTCGGCCTCGTCCGTATGGATATCCACCAGGGTGCCGTAGAGGTCGAAGACCACCACGGGCGGCAGCGCGCTACGCATCCGTGCGGGCGAGGTCCAGGGTGACGGCCTCGCAGTGGCTCAGGCGCACAGTGGCCTCCGGGCCGAGGGTGCAGGCCTCGAAATGGATGTCCCGCGCGGCGCAGCCCGGCTCGTCGAAGCCTGCCAGGTCGATGGCCTCGATGCGGCGGTCCTCCTTCTCCCAGTAGTTGTGCGCCCAGCCGGTCAGGTGCGTGCGTGTGACGCGCATATCGGAGAACTGCGGCGGCACGGGGGAGCCCTCTCCGTCGTCGTTGTACTTGACCGCGCAGACGAGGAAGCGGGAGATCACGCAGTCGGAGACGCGGATGCCGCGCACAAAGCCGCCGCGTTTTTTGGTGCCCTTGATCTGAATGCCGGAGAGCGAGTGCTCCAGGTCGCAGTGCCAGATCGCCACGTCCTCCACGCCGCCGGACATCTCGCTGCCGATGGCGATGCCGAGCCCCGCGTGGCTGTAGCAGTCGAAGACCCGGATGTGCTTCGTGGGGCGGTTGATGACGTTGCCCTCGGGGTTTTTGCCGCTCTTGATGGCCACAGAGTCGTCGCCGGTGTAGAACTTGCTGGCGAAGAGCGTGCAGTCCTCGCTGGAGTCCGGATCCCAGCCGTCGCCGTTCCAGACCGCCTCCGAGCGGAAGACGCAGTGGTCGGTGACGATCCCGCGGGAGTAGAGCATGTGCACGTTCCAGCTGGCGCCGTCCTGCAGGGTCAGGCCCGTAATCCGGACGTTCTCACAGTTGCTCAGGTTGATCAGCCGTCCCCGGGCGCGGCCGGGGATCGTGTGGTCGTTCTCGTACTCGCGGATCCTGTCGCCCAGGGCGGCGAGCTCGTCCCGCAGGCGCTCCTTCTCCGCCTCGATGATCGCCAGCGCCAGGGGCTGTCCGCCGCCGCGGATTTCGCCCTCGCCGTGGATCAGGACGTTGCGGCAGTTGGGGCCTGCGGCGTGGTCCATCTCGCCGAGGTTCAGCACGCTCTGGTAGCATTCCATCTCGGTGCCCTCGAAGCGGCTGGGGATCTTGGGGAGATAGTCCTCCGGATTGTCGGTGCCCTGCAGCACCGCGCCCGCCTCCAGATACAGCGCCATGTCGCTGTGCAGGCGCAGGGCGCCGGTGCGGTAGACGCCCGCCGGGAGCCAGAGCTCCTCGCCGGGCCCGCAGGCGTCGATGGCGCGCTGGAGCGCGGCGGTGTCCAGCGTGGCGCCGTCGCCCGCGGCGCCGAAATCACGGGCGTTCCGCCGGGGATAGACCGGGCCGGGCCGGACCTCCGTCCGGCCGAGCCGCTGGCCGTCGAGATAAACCTCGCAGTCGGCGGGTGCGTGGATTTCCGAAAGCGTGCAGTGAGTGCGGCGGGTCTCCGCCACGGTTTTACCGGAGAGGGCGACCTGGTAGACGGAATCCGCCTGCGCCTCCTCGGGCAGGTCCCACCAGAGGGTGACGGCGGCGCCGATGGCGGCCTGATGGATAGTTTGCTGCATATCAATCACCTCGCTGAGGTTATCTTACTTGTCCGGCGGCCCCTTGTCAACGGGATTTGGATCCGGTATAATCGCCTCGGAGGGGATGCGCATGAACGTAATCCGGACCGAGTGGCGGGGCTGGCTGCGGCAGGACGCGCTGCCCGCGGAATCTGCGGCTGCCGCGCGGGAGGCCGCCTGCGCGGGAATCCGCGCCGGCGCGCTGCTGACCGTGGCGCTCTATCAGGATAGGCGGGAGGTCTATCTGTACGTCGAATCGCTGGGGGAGGAGCGGTCCCCGGAGACTTTCCTCGGCGCGCTGTCGCCGTATTTGCTGGCCGTGCCGGGCGCGCCGGAGGGGCGGCCCTGGGCGCGGATGGCGCCGGTATTCTGGCACTGCGAGCCCGCGGACGCGGAGAGCTGGCGCGCGGGACCGCCCCGGGAGCGCCGCCGCGGACGCGTCGCAAAGCTGCGGCCGGACGGCATCATGGCCTACGTCCACCACCACTACGCGCTGACCTGGGAGGGGCTGCACCGCGGCGACCGCTATATGTTCATCTCCCTGCACGAGGACGTGCTGTTCAGCTATTTTGAGGAGCCGCGCTCCAGCGAGAACCTGCGCGGGGAGGACCGACCGTCGGAGGCGCTGAAGGCCTGGATCGACGCGGACCCCGACAGCCATTTCATCCACCGGCCGGAGGCGCACGGGGAGAACTTTCTCCTGCTGCCCGCGGTCTTTGACGTGGGGAAGGAGGTCTGCGCATGCGGCTGACCGGCAACGTGCACACCCACACCACCTTCTGCGACGGGAAGAACACCGCCCGGGAGATGGCCGAGGCCGCGCTGGCCAAAGGCTTCGATACCCTGGGCTACTCCGGGCACATGGACCCGAGCATCCACATGGATCTCCCGGCCTATCAGCGGGAGATTGCCCGCCTGCGGGAGGAGTACGCCGGGCGGCTGGACATCCTCTGCGGTGTGGAGCTGGACCAGTACTGGGAGACGGCGGAGATTCCGGGTGCGGAGTACGTCATCGGCTCGACGCACTTTCTCCGGCTGCCGGACGGGCATCTGGGCTGCGTGGACTGGAAGGCGGAGATCCTGGAGGACCTCTGCCGGGAGCACTTCGGCGGGGACTGGTACCGGCTGACGGCGGCCTACTACGCCGCGGAGGCGGAGGTCTGGGAGCGGACGCACTGCGACATCATCGGGCATTTCGACCTGGTGGCGCGCTTCAACCACGAGGTGCCGGCCTTCGACGAGGAGGATCCGCGCTACTGGAAGCCCGCGCTGGAGGCCATGGAGCGCCTGACAGGGACAGGCGCGCTCTTTGAGTTGAACTGCGGGGCGTACAACCGCGGACGGCGGCGGGATTTCTACCCGGCGGAGCGCCTGCTGCGGCAGCTGCGGCTCTGGGGCGGCGAGCTCGTGATCACCAGCGACGCCCACCAGGCGGAGCTGCTGGACGGCGGCTTCGCGGACGCCGTCGAAAAAGCCCGGGCCTGCGGCTTCCAGTCGGTCTGGATGCCGGGACACCGGGCGGACGGAACGGTGGATATGCGGCAGAGGCGGATCGCGCTTTAAGGCTCGAACTCAATGCGCACGGCGCGGCCGAGACAGGTGACCTCGCTGAGCTGCAGGCTCTCCGCCTCGTACTCGCGGTTGTAGTTCTGCACCAGCAGGGTAAAGTCGTTGAGCCGCTTGAGCTTGCGCAGGTTGCGGTGGCCGTTGTACTCCACGAGCATCACGGCGCCGTCGATGGGGCTGTGGGCCGGCACGATCATCGCCAGGTCGCCCTGGTGGATGCGGAAACCGCGCATGCTGTCGTCCGGCACCTTGAAGAAGAACACCTTGTCCGGCGCGGCGCCCTCGATGCGGCCGTCGAGGATCGGCACCAGCCGGTGGTCGATGGGCTGCAGGACCGCGTTCATGACCGGCACGTTCTTCAGCACGCTCTGCAGGGCGTCCAGCCAGACGGAGCCGGCCACGCCCTCCTTCTGCGTGTCCTCCGGGGCCTCCGCCTTGGGCGCCTTTTTCGGCGCGGGGGCGGGCGCGGGCGTCTTGGGCTGCACCTGCGCCAGATCCACCGTGGCCGCGATATCGTCCATGGTGAAATCCGCCTCGGTCTGCTGCCGCAGGCCGATGGTGCGCAGGATGCGGCGGGCCTGCTCGTCCCCGATGATGCGGGTGCCGGCCTCCACCGCCATGATATAGCTTTCGCTCACGCCGCACTTTTTCGCGACCTGCTTCGGGGTCATGCGCTGGCGGAGCCGTTCGGTACGGATCAGATCACCGAGTCGGGACATAGGGGGAATCCTCCTGTTGTTGGGATGTCCGTATGATAGCATATCCCGGCGCCGGATGCAAATGTTTTGGCGGCCGGGGCGGCATAGAGAGATTTCGCGCCCGCAGGCGCGGAATCAGTTTGAAAAACACCGCCGGGCTGTTCCGCTCAGCGGTGTTTTGATTTGCTGTTATGATCCGAGCAGCTGATCCACCCGCGCGGCCACGGACTCCGGGAGTTCGCCCCGCACGCACTGCCGAAAGCGCTCCGGGTGGGCGACGCCGCGGGCGCGGAACCAGTTCTCCAGGGCCTGAACCTTGGCCTCGCGGCCCATGAGCGCATACCAGACGAACCAGTCCTCCGGGTAGCCCAGCGGAAGCTGGGTGCCCAGGAAGGGGACGGTCTCGCAGACGCTCTCCGCGCCCAGCACGGCAGTCAGTCCCCCGTCGAAGGCCATGCCCGCGCACAGGTCGACCTCCGTGCCGTCAAAGTGGTAGGACGCGCGGAAGCAGCCGTTGATCTCCGTGGGCTCCGAGCGCATGCCCAGCCGGGTGAGCACCTTGTCCGCCGCGGCGGTCTCCTCCGCCGGAACGAA
This sequence comes from Clostridia bacterium, assembly GCA_017508975.1. Taxonomy (GTDB): domain Bacteria; phylum Bacillota; class Clostridia; order Christensenellales; family Aristaeellaceae; genus RUG11272. The sequence continues at coordinate 7,832 of JAFWQU010000022.1, forward strand.
CACGTCCACGTCGTGGAAGCCCTCGCACACCCCGAGCCGGTCCATCAGAAAACCCGCGCCGAGCTGATAGTGTACCCCCGCCGCGTTGAGCTTCTCCGCCAGCCGCTTGACCGCTTTCTCCTTGAAGGCCATGGAATCCCCTCCCTCCGGGCCTATTGTAGCGCATTCGGGCGGGAAGCGCAAGGAGGTCTTGCCCCGCCCGTCAAGCTGTGATATGATGGGTCAGACACCCGGAGAGACGAGAAGCAGGAGGGAAAGAGCATGCTGGCAAAGACACCCCCGATGGGATTCAATACCTGGAACACATTCGGCAGCGCGATCAACGAGCAGCTGATTCACGAGAGCGCGGACGCGATGGTGGACACCGGGCTGGCGGCGGCGGGCTATCAGTATCTGGTGATCGACGACTGCTGGTCGGAGTATCTGCGCGATCCGCAGACCCACCGCCTGGTGGCGAAGAAGGAGAAATTCCCCAACGGCATGAAGGCCGTGGCCGACTATGTACACTCCAAGGGGCTCAAGTTCGGCATGTACTCCTGTGACGGCGTGCGCACCTGCGCGGACTATCCGGGCTCGTTCGACCACGAGTTCCTGGACGCGAAGACCTTCGCCGAGTGGGGCGTGGACTTCCTGAAGTATGACAACTGCTACCGCCCCGCGACCTCCGACCAGCGCAACCTCTACGCGCGGATGGGCATGGCGCTGCGGGCCAGCGGGCGCGAGATCCTCTTCTCCGCCTGCAACTGGGGCCAGGAGGGCCCCTGGGACTGGATGCGCTCGGTGGGCGCGCATATGTACCGCTCCACGGGCGACATTTTCGACAACCCGGAGAGCTACCGGAACATCGCCCGGAGCCAGATTCCGCACCTGGGCGCCTCCGCGCCGGGCTGCTTCAACGACATCGACATGCTGACCGTCGGCATGTACGGCAAGGGCAACGTGGGCACGCAGGGCTGCAACGATGCCGACTACAGGAGCCAGTTCTCGCTGTGGTGCCTGTACTCCGCGCCGCTGATGCTCGGCTGCGATGTGCGGAACATGACGCCCTTCATCCACGGCCTGGTGACCAACCGCGAGCTGATCGCCTTCAACCAGGACCCCGAGGCGCGGCCGCCGATCTTCCTGGACGGCCAGGGCGACGAGAGCCGCACAATCACCTGCATGAAGTTCCTCGCCGACGGCGATTATGCGATCGGCCTGTTCAACATTACCGAAAACGACCGGGAGATCCACATGCTCTTCACGGACCTCGGCCTGCCCTTCGACTCCGGCTACGGCCTGCAGCTGACGGATGTCTTCACCGGGGAGGACGCCGGGTTCTACCGCGAGTACTTCCGGACGAAGGTTGCCGCCCACGACTGCGCGGTCTTCCGGGCGAAGCTGAGCCGCGGCTGATGGCCGGCTGCGTGAAGTGCGGCAAGGCGCCGCTGACACAGACGGAGATCGGGCTGACCCAAAAGCTCTGCAACCGCGGCGCCACCCGGTTCTTCTGCCTGCACTGCCTCTCGGAGCGCTTCCGCATCACCGAACAGCAGCTGCTGGATCTCGCGGAATCCTTCCGGCAGAGCGGATGTACGCTGTTCCAGTGATTCTCATCCCTGAAATATCGACATCTCCAAACGGGTGCACCCCGAAGGTCCAGGGCGATCGGAAAGCCCTGGTCGCGCCCGCAGGCGCGAAATCCCGCCGTTGCTTTTTATGCCCTGATTGAAGACCAGAAAGACATAGAAAACCCGCCTGCTCTCGGAATGAGAACCAGGCGGGATTTTGCTGCTCAGAACTTGGAGCCCTTCGACCCCTTGGAGCCCTTCGCACCCTTCGCGCCGAGCTTGGCGCCCTTGAGGATGTCGGAGGTAAAGACGAAGGTGCGGGCGTTTTTCTCCTCCCAGGCCTTGCGGGCCAGGGCGACCATGCGGTCGATCAGCACGCTGTATTTCACGCCCGCGGCCTCCCAGAGATAGAAGGCCAGGGAGCCGGGGATCGTGTTGATCTCGGTGATGAACAATTGGTCGGTCACGCGGTCCCACATATAGTCGATGCGGACGACGCCCTTGCAGTCCAGCTCGCGGAAGATCTCTTTGGACAGCGCCTGAATGCGGTCGCGCTGCTCGTCGGGGATCGGGGCGGGGAGCACGCGGCTGAGGCTCGCCATGCCGCCGCTCTTGGTGCCGCCGCCGGCCAGGTATTTCTTGCCGAAGTCCAGCAGATCGCCGGAGGAGATGGGCATCTCCACCGGGGAGGCCTCCATCTCGCCGTCGAAGCCGAGCACAGAGCAGTTGAGCTCGATCGGGTGGTCGAGACCCTGCTCGACCAGCACGCGCCGGTCGTACTCAAAGGCCAGCTCCAGGGCGTCCATCAGTCCCTCGCGGTCGTTGGCGCGGGTAACGCCGATGGAGGAGCCCAGGTTGGCGGGCTTGACGAAGACGGGGTAAGGCAGCTCCCTCTCCACCTTCTCGGCGACTGCCTGCGGATCGCGCCGGAAATCGGAGGCGCTGAACCAGCAGCCCGGCAGTACCGGGAAGCCGCAGCCCTGGAAGCAGCGCTTCATCAGGATCTTGTCCATGCCGATGGCGCTGCCCGCGACGCCGGTGGAGGTGTAGGGCAGGTTCGCCAGCTCCAGGAGACCCTGCAGCGTGCCGTCCTCGCCGTGCAGGCCGTGCATCACGATCAGGCAGACCTCCAGGCGCGCGACCATGACCTGCTCGGGCTTGCCAAAGAGCCCCTTGCCCGGGCGCGTGGTCATCAGCGCGCCGCTGCCGGCGGTCAGGTCCAGATGCACCTGCTCCACCTTGAGCTTCGCCGGGTCGAAATCCACGAAGCTTTCGATGCGCCGCAGCGCCGCGCCGGTGTACCAGCGGCCGTCGGGGGCGATATAGACGGGGATCAGGTCATAACGCTCCGGGTCTACGTGGTTCATCAGCTGCACCGCGGAGATGATGGCCACCTCGCGCTCGCAGCTGCGGGAGCCGAAGATGACGCCGAGTTGAGTTTTCTGCATGGTGAACGCCTCTATTCGCTGTAATTATCCGGCAGATCGTTCTCGAAGAGAACCGTGTCGCCGGGGTGCACCCACTCGCGCAGCAGGGCGGGAACCTCGCTGAGCGCGGTGACGGTGTGGATTTTTTCGGCGGGGAAGCCCCTGGCCAGCAAGCCCTCGCGGATCGGCGCGGTGTGCCGGGGACCCACGAGGATTGCGCGGTCGACGCTGACGGCCATCTGTTCGCCGAAGCGGCGGTTGAACTCCGCCTCCTCCGCGCCCAGCTCCACCATGCCGGGGGTCACGATCACGCGCTGCGCCGGGAAGGCGGCGAGGACCTCCAGCGCGCAGGCGGTGCCCGCCGGGTTCGCGTTGAAGGCGTCGTCGATCATGGTGATGCCGCCGGGCCGCGGCACCAGCTGCAGCCGGTGCTCCACCGGGGTCAGCTGCTGGATGCCCCGGGCAATGCGCTTGAGGGGCATGCCCAGCTCCACGCAGACCGAGGCTGCCAGGACAATGTTCTGGATATTGTGCTTGCCCAGCATCCGGGTCTCACAGTCGACGGAGGCGTCCCGGGTGCAGAGGCGGAAGCGGCTGCCCTCGGGGGAGACGCGGATGTCCTCCGCCCAGACGTCGGCAGGCTCGCCGGGGGAGACGCGTGCCAGACGCTTGGTGCCCTCCGTGCGGTCGTAGAGCTCCCGGCAGATGCCGCCGTCGTCCGGGAAGAAGCGGCAGCCCTCCGGCGGGACCGCGCGGATCAGGTCGTATTTCGTCTCCTTGATGCGCTCCAGGGTGTGAAAGGTCTCCAGATGCTGCGGACCGACGCTGGTCAGCACGCCATGGGTCGGGTGTACGAGCCGGCAGAGTTCTTTGATGTCCCCCGGGTGCCGCGCGCCCATCTCCGCCAGGAAGATCTGGTGGGCGGGCTGCAGCTGCTCGCGGATCACGCGGGTGAGGCCCATGGGCGTGTTGGTGCTCGACGGGGTGGTCAGCACCTGGAACTGCTCCGAGAGCAGCGTGTGCAGGATGAACTTGACGCTGGTCTTGCCGTAGGAGCCGGTGATGCCGATGCGGATCAGGTCCGGGCGGCTCTCGAGGATCTTCCGCGCGCTGCGCAGGTAGAGCTGCTTGATCGCCTGCTCCCAGGGCCAGGCCGCCAGCGCGCCCAGGGCGAGGGTCAGGGGCAGCGCCAGCGGGTACAGCCAGCGCCAGCCGCCCCAGCAGGCGGGCAGCAGAAGCAGGAAGTGCACAGCCGTCAAAACGCCCCACAGGCGCTTGACGCGCGCGGTGACGACGAAGGGCTTCTTGGCGTTCTTGACCATGGTCAGACGCTGGACGCCGAAGCCCGCGGCCGCGAGGAGCAGCCCGGCGATCCAGCCGTCGCCCAGCGCAAAATGCAGCGCCGCCGCGGCGCAGGCCAGCAGCGCGCCGGGAATCAGCACCCGGGGCAGATTCCGCTTGAGACAGCGGAAATAGCCGGCGAACTGATAGCTCTCCAGCTGAAAGAAATGCAGGAGCATCCGCGAGGCAAGGGCACAGGCCGCCGCCAGGCCCACTGCGTACAGGACAAGCGCCAGTTCCATCTCCTCACGCTCCTTTTTCGTTTATGACAGCAGGAAACTCCTCACGATGGCGTTGAAACGCGCCGACTGTTCCAGATACATGAAGTGCGTGCCCGGAAGGACCACCAGGGCGGCGCCGGGGATCTCGCGCTCCATCTTCTGCCCCATCCACAGCGGGGTCTCGGTGTCCGACTCGCCCCAGAGCAGCAGCGTGGGCTGCTGGATTTTCGGCAGGCAGTCGGCGAGGTCCTGGTTGACGACGCGGACGAAGGTCTTGCGCATCTCCTCGTCCAGGGCGTTGTAGTCCGCGGAGCCGTAGCGCTTGCGCAGGCGCTCCATCGCGCGGTCCGCCAGCGGGGCCATCCCCGGAAGCCTGCCCAGCCCCTCGGCGAGCTTTCTGCCGCGCCGGAAGGCCCCGGAGCGCTTTTTGCCTGCCTCGGTCTGCGGGGCGCGCAGGCCCGCGCCGCCGGTGATGATCAGTTTCTCAAAGCGCGCGGGGTCCTCCGCGGCCAGGAGCAGCGTCACCCGGGCGCCGAAGGAGTGGGCGATGACCGCGCAGGGGAGAAAGTCCAGGGCCTCCAGGAGCTTCAGCAGGGACGCCGCGTACTCCGGAACGCCCCAGGGCTCCGGCGGGCGGCCGCTCTGGCCGAAGCCGGGAAAGTCCACGCGCAGCACGGTCATGTCCGGGCTCAGCGCGTCCGCGACGGGCTTCATCAGCTCCGCGGAGCAGCCCCAGCCGTGGAGCAGCAGGACGCGCTTCGGGCCCTGCCCCTCCAGCGCATAGTGGATGCGGATGCCGGCGATCTCACGGTCCAACGCGGTCCCCTCCCTCCCCTGATGGCTCTCCCAGATGCCAGATATAGCGGCACTTGACTTCGCTGATCGACCAGTGGGCGCGGATCCAGGCGGGTACGCGGACGGTCCGCTCCAGCGCGCAGCCCAGCTCCTCGCAGGTGCGGCGGCTGGGCGTGTTGTCCGGGTCGCAGGTGATGACCACGCTGCTCTTGCCCTCCCGGCGGATCAGCGGCTCGATCAGGCGGCAGGCCTTGAGCGCGTAATGGTGTCCGCGGTAGGGGGGATCCACATGGTAGCCGATGTGCCCGAAACAGTACACGCAGGGGCTCTCCCCCAGACGCAGGGCAATCTCGCCCATCTCGCGCCGGCTGCCGTGGGGCGCGATGATCCAGGTATACTCCCGGCCGAACTGCATCTCCGGGTCCGCGTCCAGCGTGCGGACCGGGATCAGGTCGATCTCCCCGTCGCTCAGCCGCGGTTTGGCTCTGTGAAAGAACAAACGCTCACACTTCCCGAATCTCCACCTGATCGAGCAGGCGGTTATAGTCCTCCGGACGGATCAGCTGCGTGCCGTCCGTCATGACGGAGGCGGCCCCGGCGGCCATGCCCCGGCGCAGTGCCTCCCGGTAGTTTCCGGTCTCCACGAAGCCGGCCACGAAGCCCGCGGCGAGGGCGTCGCCCGCGCCGACCGTGGAGGAGACGGGCACCTTCAGCCCCGGCGCGCTCAGCGTGCCGCTGGGGTGGACCAGCATGGCGCCCTGGGCGCCGAGGGTGACCAGCACGCTGCGGGCACCCTCCTGAATCAACTGCATCGCCGCGGCGCGGATCTCCTCCGGGCTCTCCAGCCGCTTGCCCACGACCTCGCTGAGCTCCTCACGGTTGGGGGAGACGAGGAAGGGCTTGCCGGACAGGGACTGCCGGAGCGTCTCGCCCGAGGCGTCCAGCACGCAGGGGGCGGGCACCAGGCGCATGATCCGCGCGTAGGTGTCCAGCGGGCAGCCCGGCGGCAGCGAGCCGGTGAGCACCAGGAAATCATCCTGGCGGCAGTTCTCCCGCACCAGGCGCAGGAGGCTCTCCAGCATGCGGCTGTTGACCTCCGGGCCGGGTTCGTTGATCTCGGTGACCTCCGCGCCGTCGAGACTGACGATCTTGAGGTTCGTGCGCAGCTCGCCGGGCATGTGCAGGAAGCCGTGGGCCACGCCCATCGCGTCCAGCATCGCCTCGTAGCGCGCCGCGCCGTCCTCGCCGGCGAGGCCCAGGCAGCGCACCTGCGCCCCCAGCCGCGCCAGCACGGTGGCGACGTTGGCGCCCTTGCCGCCGGGGTCGGTCCGGCTGGAGCGCACCCGGTGCAGGCCGCCCACGGTCATGGCGTCCACCTCGACGGTTTTATCGAAGGAGGGATTCAGGCAGAATGCGGTGATCATGGGGCACCTCCGCTGGATTACTGTTCGGTATTATAACATGGGGCTGTGGCTTGCGCAAGCACCGTGGCCTGGGCGCTGATCCCCTCGCCGCGGCCCTCGAAGCCCAGATGCTCGGTGGTGGTGGCCTTCACGCTGACGCGGTCCAGGGGCAGGGAGAGCGCCCCGGCGATCTGCTCCCGCATGGCGGGAATGTAGGGGGCGAGCTTCGGCGCCTGGGCGGCGATGGTGAGATCCGCGTTGGCGACCCGCAGGCCGTGCTCCGCCAGCAGCCGCACCGTGTGCGCCAGGAGCTTCATCGAGGAGATCCCCTTGTAGGCGGGATCCCGGTCCGGAAAGTGCTGGCCGATGTCCCCCAGCGCGGCGGCGCCCAGCATGGCGTCCATCAGCGCGTGGAGCGCGACGTCGGCGTCGCTGTGGCCCAGGAGACCCTTCTCCCAGGGGACGGTCACGCCGCACAGCACCAGCGGGCGGCCCTCCACCAGCCGGTGGACGTCGTAGCCCGTGCCCACGCGCAGGGCGGGGAGGGCGGGTTCCGGGAGCAGCGCTTCAGCCATGGTCAGATCCTCCGGGGTCGTGAGCTTGAGGTTGCGGGGATGCCCGGGCGTGAGCCAGACCGGCAGCCCCATATGTTCCAGCAGGGAGGCGTCGTCCGTGCCGAGAAAACGGTCGGCGGCGGCTCGCTCGTGCGCCGCGCGGAGCAGCTCCGTGCGGAACGCCTGCGGGGTCTGGACGCAGCGCAGCCGGGCGCGCTCGGGAGTGCCGAGCACGCGGCCCTCCGCATCCGCCTCCTTCACGGTGTCGATGAGCGGGACGGAGGCGATGCCGCTGCCCTTCTCCTCGGCGGAGCGCATCGCGGCGCGGATCGTTGCGGCGTCCACGAGGGGGCGCGCGCCGTCGTGCACCAGCACGTGATCGCAGCCGTCCGGGAGCGCCGCGAGGCCGCTTGCGACGGACGCCTGGCGGGTGTCCCCGCCCGGGGCGTAGGAAACAGACCCGGGCAGCCCGGCCAGCGCGGCCTCAAAGGCGGCCCGCTCCGCCGGGGGACAGACCACGACGAGTACCTCCGCGTGCGGCCGCAGGGCGAGCGCGCTGCGGCGGATGACCGGGATGCCGCCGAGGGGCAGCAGGACCTTGTTGCGCCCCGCGCCCATCCGGCTGCCGCTGCCGCCGCCCAGAAGGATCGCGCCCCACATCAGCTGCGCGCCTCCTCCATGCCGGGATCCTCCGCGACGATGCGGTACATGTTGGCCGCGTCGCCCCGGCGGACGGTCTCCTCGACCGCGAGAATCTCATACCGCCCGAGCTTGTCGCCGAAGCGGATGGTCATGATGTCGCCCACGTGCACCTCGGCGCCGGGCTTGGCCACCTTGCCGTTGAGGGTCACGCGGCCGCCGTCGCAGGCCTCGTTGGCCACGGTGCGGCGCTTGATGATCCGGGATACCTTGAGATATTTGTCCAGTCGCATAGGAGCCTCCTGTGATGATCAGGTTTGGGGGAGCGCCTTCGCGCGGTCCCAGTAGACGTCCATCTCCGGGAGCGTCATGTCCTCGAGATGTTTTCCGTCGGCACGGATCAGGGATTCCATGGCGGTGAAGCGGCGGATGAACTTTTCGGTGGCGGCGGTGAGCGCCTCCTCGGCGTCGCAGCCGGCCAGCCGGACGACGTTCACGCAGGCGAAGAGCAGGTCGCCCAGCTCCTCCTGCGGGTCGCGGCCGGCGTCGAGCTCCGCCCGCACCTCCTCCGCCTCCTCGGCGACCTTGGGCAGCGCCTCCAGGGCACTGTCCCAGTCGAAATGCACGTCGGCGGCGCGCTTCTGCACCTTGGCGGCGCGGGTCAGCGCCGGGAGCGCCGCGGAGACCGCCCGGAGGGCCTCCGCCTGGGTGGACTCGCCGCGCTCCTCCCGCTTGATGCGCTCCCAGTTGCGGGAGACGGCCTCGGCGGTGTCGGCGTGCGCGGCGCCGAATATGTGGGTGTGGCGGCGGATCATCTTGCGGCAGACGGCGCTGGTGACGTCGCTCAGGTCGAACTCGCCGAGCTCGCGGCCGATCTGCGCGTGGAAGACGATCTGCAGGAGCACGTCGCCCAGCTCCTCCGCCAGGTGGTCCGGGTCGCCCTCGTCGATGGCGCCGGCGGACTCGTAGGCCTCCTCCAGGAGATACTTGCGCAGAGATTGATGGGTCTGTGCCCGGTCCCAGGGGCAGCCGCCCTCGCCGCGCAGCCGGGCCATGATCCGCACCAGGTCCGGCAGGGCGTAGCGCTCGCGGCCGGTCAGCCCGGCGGCGGGCAGCAGCGCGCAGACCGTGTGGTCGTAGGCGGGCTGCCGGTCCAGCTCCCACAGGGGGAGCAGCCGGGGCGCCTGAGTGCGCCTGGCGGTGGAGGGGAAGAAGAGCATCTCCGCCTCGTCGCCGTAGACGGAGGCGAGCAGCAGCTTGGCCTCCCCGGCCAGGCGCGCGCTGTCCAGCTCCGTGACGAGCAGGGACTGGGCCGGGTCCGGCAGGAGATCCGCGAGGCTCGTCGCCGGCAGCACGCAGAAGCCCGCAGGCTGCGGTCCGGCCTGCGCCAGGCAGACGTCCGCCGTGGAGACGCCCGGCAGCACCTGCAGGCGTTCGCCCTCCGGGACGCTCGCCCGCAGCGCGGCCACGGCGCCGTCGGTCAGCGCGTCCTGCACGGCAAAGGTCACCCGGCGTTTCGCGTGCCGTGCCCAGAGCGCCTCCGCCATGGCGGCGTGCATCGCGTCGAAATTGTCGTAGCGGTCGTAGAAGTCGTCCAGGGTTTCGAAGGCGACGCCCTCCCCGGCGAGCCACTCGGCGGCGCGGTGCCGGCCGGTGCGCAGGATCAGGCAGGACGCCTCCCGCAGCGCGGCCTCCGCCTGCCGGGTGAGATAGCGCGGATCGCCGGGCCCGAGACTGACCACGGTCAGAGGCGTTTTCATGCGGCTTTTGCCTTCTTTCTGCGGCGGAGCGCGGCGAAATCCCGCGGGTTGATGGCCTTGAAGAGGATGGCGGCCCCCAGGTACACCGCGATGCCCACGAGCACCTCCGCGATGGTGGCGAGGCGGGACACCGGCAGGAGCTCCCGAAGCCCCCAGGCCGCCAGGCCCATGCAGGCGGCGGCCAGGCCGGGCCGGAGCAGCCAGCCCTTCCAGTTGAACCGCATGCCGGTGTATTTGAGGACGAAGAAGATGTTGGGCACCATGGAGACCGTGTAGCAGACCAGGGAGGCGATCGGGCCGCCGTGGATGTGCAGTTCCGGCAGACCGACCAGCACGTAGTTCAGCGCGATCTTCGCGGCCACGCCGGCGATCAGGGTGTACATGGGAATGCGCTGCTTGCGCACGCCCTGCAGGATCGCGGTGGTCGCCTGCACGACGGTGAAGAGCACCACCGTGAGAGCGGACATTGAGAGCAGCTCCCCGGCCAGCCGCAGCCGCTCCGGCGCGAGGGTCCCCTCGTAGAAGAAGGCCATGATGTTGTAGGAGAGCACGCTCATGCCCACCGAGCAGGGGAGGCCGACCAGGAAAGCGAAGCGCATGCCCAGGTCGCTCTGCTGCCGGACGCCCTCTTGGCTCCCGGCCGCGGCCGCCGCGGTGACGGCGGGCACCAGGGACATGGAGATCGACAGGGCCAGCGCCGTGGGGATGTTGATCAGCCGGACCACCAGGCCGGTCTGAATACCGTAGTAGGCCTGGGCGGTCTTCGCGTCGAGCCCGGCGGCGAGCATCCGCCCGACGAGCATGCCCGAGTCGATGAAGGTCGACAGGGGGACGATGCAGGCACTGATGGTGATCGGCAGCGAGATGATCAGCAGCTCCTTGAGCACCTGCCGCTCGGTGAGGGAGGGCTCCTCGCAGGTCTGGGGCAGCGCGTCGAAGTCGCCGCGCTTGCGGAAATAGACGATCACCATGTACAGAAGCGCCAGCGCCTCGGAACAGGTGATGCCCAGCAGCGCGCCGGCCGCGCCGTGCGCCAGGTCCTGCTTCATGCCCAGATACGCCAGGGGCAGGGCGAAGGCCACCTTGCCGCACTGCTCCAGTAGCTGGGAGACGGCGGTGGGCACCATGTTCTGCTGTCCCTGCATGAGGCCGCGGATGGCGCTCATCACGCAGACCAGCGCCACGCAGGGCGCGATGGCCTGGAAGCCCAGGGTGGATTCCGGCTGGTTGACCCAGCGGGCCAGGAAATTCCGGCCCATGAACATCGCCAGGGAGAGTACGCATCCGACCGCCGCGAGGATCCACAGCGCGATCCGGAAGACGTGCTTCGCGGTGCGCGGGTCGTCGCGGGTCAGCGCGTGCGACACCATGCGGGAGACAGCCACCGGGAGGCCGGCCGAGGAGATGGTGAGCAGCAGGGAGTAGGTCGGATAGACGGACTGAAACAGTCCCTGCCCGCTGTCCTTGATCAGCCAGGTCAGCGGGATGGAGAAGAGCACGCCGATGAATTTGCACACGATGCCGGCGACGCCCAGTACGGTCATGCCGCCGACCATGGATTTGGTTGTCTTGGCCATGAACTGCCTCCGATCAGGCGCCGCGCCACACGTTCGGATGGAAGAGAATCAGGATCGGGAAGATCTCCAGACGTCCGGCGAGCATCAGCATCGAGAAGATCACCTTGGAGAAGGAACCGTAGCCCGCGAAGGAGCCGGACACGCCGCCGAAGCCGGGGCCGACGTTGCTGATGCAGGTCAGCGCGGCGCTGAAGTTGGTCTCCAGATCGAAGTGCCCCTCGAAGGAGACGATCACCCCGCCCAGGACCACCAGCGCCGCGTAGACGATGCCGAACACGCAGATCTGGTGGAGCATTTTCTCGTCGACGCCGCGCCCCTCGAAGCGCACCACGTTCACCCGCCGCGGGGAAAAGGTGTGCTGGATCTCGCGCTTGCTCTGCTTGAAGAGGAGCGCGATGCGCATGGTCTTCATGCCGCCGGCGGTGGAGCCTGTGCAGGAACCGCAGAACATCAGCACCACGATGACCGTCTTCATGGCGATGGGCCAGACGTTCAGGTCCGCGATGCCGAAGCCGGAGGTGGAGGAGATGGTGGCGGTCTGGAAGCAGGCGTGCCGCAGAGTCTTGCCGAAGTCCCAGTTGTACTCCGGGAGGGGGAGCATCTGCGTGAGGAAGATCAGCACCGCGCCGAGGTTGATCAGCAGGTACCACCGCAGCTCCTCGCTCCGGACGAGATCGCGCCAGCGCCCGATGGCGAGCGCGTAGAAGAGCGAGAGGTTCATGCCGAAAACGGTCATGAACACGGTGACCACGATCTCCACGGCGGGGGAGTTGAAGGCGCCCACGCTGGCGGCGTAGTTGCTGAAGCCGCCGGTACCCGCCGTGCCCATCATCTGGATCGCCGCGTCGTAGGGGTTGAGCCCGCAGAAGAGCAGCGCGACGAACATGAGCAGCGAGAGGACGGCGTAGATCAGATAGAGGATCTTCGAGCTGTCGCGCATCTTCGGGGCGACCTTGCTCAGGGAGGGGCCGGGGCTCTCGGCCAGCACCAGGAAGGCGTTGCGGCCGGTGAACTGCGGCACGATCGCGAGGGTCAGCACCAGCACGCCCATGCCCCCGATCCAGTGGGTGAAGGAGCGCCAGAAGGTGACGCCCATCGGCATGTGGCTGAAATCCGTGATCATGGTCGCGCCGGTGGTGGTGAAGCCGGAGACGGACTCGAAGAGCGCGTCGAAGAAATCGGGCAGGAAACCGCTGAACAGGAAGGGGAGCGCGCCGAAGAGGGACATCGCCAGCCAGGCGAGGCCGACGATCACGAAGCCCTCCCGCGCCCGGAGATTTTTCGACTCGGGCTTGGCCAGCAGGCGCATCGGGAGACCCGCGGCCAGCGTGATCAGCGCCGCGAGCGTGAGCGCCAGCGCATCCTCCGCGCCGCAGCACAGCGAGATGGCCAGCGAGGGCAGCATCAGCGCGGCTTCCAGGATCAGGATGGTGCCCAGCATCCGGATGACGAGCTTGTAATTCATGGCTGGATAACCTCGCTCAAATCGCTGAGTCCGCGCTCGCAGGTCATGATGATAATGCTGTCGCCGGCCTCCATGTGGTCGTTGCCGAAGGGGACGATGACCTTGCTGCGCCGGACGATGACGGCCACCAGGGAGCCCTTGCGCATCCGCAGATCCTTCAGCGGCTTGCCGATCCAGGGCGCGCCGGCGGGCACCTGGAATTCCAGGGCCTCCGCCTTGCCGTTGAGGAGCTGGTAGAGCTTCTCCACCTTGGTGCCCTGGCTGGAGATCCGGGCGCGCACGTAGCGCAGGATGCTCGCGGAGGTGATCTGCCGCGGGCTGATCATGGAGTCCAGGCCCAGGCGGTTGACCACCTGGACATAGTTGACGCGGTTGTTTTTCACGACGACCTTGCCGACCCCCTGGGAGGCGGCGTACAGGCCGGTCATCAGGTTCTCCTCGTCGCGGCTGGAGAGGGCGATGAACGCATCCATGTGCTCCAGCCCCTCCTGGGTGAGCAGCTCCTGGTTGGTGCCGTCGCCGTGGAGAACCTCGACCTGTGGCAGGTCCTGGGCCAGCTTGGCGGCCTTCTCGGCGTCGATCTCGATCATCTTGACCCGCATGCCCGCGGGGACGATGAGCTTCGCCAGATAGTAGCTGACGCGGCCGCCGCCGGTGATCATGACCTTGCGCACCTGGCGGGTGTCGCGGCCGATATAGCGGAAGAAGGAGGTGATGGTGATCTGGTCGCCGGCGACGAACACGCGGTCGCCGACCTCGATCTGGAATTCGCCGGTGGGGATGGTGACGACGCCTTCCCGCTCCACGGCGGCGTAGAGCACCCGGGGAAGCCCGGGCAGGCGCGCGTTCAGGTCGCGCAGCCTGCAGCCCACGACCACGTCCTTGGCCTGGGCGCGGAACTCGACCATCTCCACCAGACCCTTGGCGAAGGACTCGATGTTGCTCGCGAAGGGGAAGCGCAGCAGACGGCTGATCTCCAGCGCCGCAGCGCGGTCCGGGTTGACGGCCAGGTCGATGCCCAGCTCGTGCTGCAGAAGGGTCTGGCTCTCGTGGTACTCCGGGTCGCGGATGCGGGCGATGGTGTACTTCGCGCCCAGCCGCTTGCCGATCAGGCAGCTGAGCATGTTGACCTCGTCGCTGGCGGTGGCGGCGATCACGATGTCCGCGTGGCTGACGCCGGCGTCGATCAGGGTTTTGGCGTTGGCGCCGTTGCCGTGGACGCACATGACGTCCAGCGTGTCCTGACAGCGCTGCAAAACCTCCTCGTCCCGATCAATCACGACGAGATCGTGCTCCTCGCTGAGCAGCTCCTCGGCGAGGGTGATGCCGACTTTTCCGGCTCCGATGACCAGTATCTGCATCGATCGTCCGCTCCTTGCGCATTCTTAAAAAGCCCGGCGGGAAACCGCCTTCCCTATTTTACCACAGGGACGGCATTTTTCAAAGACCTTTGCGAGACAATGGCGCGGAGGTTGTAATCCGGCCCCGGATGTGGTACAATCGGGGTGGAACATGCGCCGTCAGGCAGACAGGAGCGTAATCGAAGTATGGATATGATCAAAGTGCTTTTACTCTATATGGCGCTGACCTACGCGGGAGCCGCGGGCGAGACCGTGCAGGCGATCCCGCAGGTGGTGCAGCAGCCGTCGGCGCAGGTGGAGACCGTGGAAGCCGTCCAGACGGAGGAGCCTGTGGTCGTGATTCCGACGCCGGAGGAGATTCCTGCCGAGGAGACGGAGATCCCCGCGGAGATGGCGGAGAGCGCCTCCGACACCGAGGCGACCCCGGCGGACCTGACGGAGCGGACCGAAGCGGCAGCGGAGGAGAAGACGCACCGGCTGGTCGCGGGCACCCGGGAGCCCAAGCAGACGGAGGCGCCCGAGGAGTCTCCCGCGCCCACGGCGACGATCACGGAGACCCCCGCGCCCACCGTCGCGGTGCCGGTGCAGGAGACCGCGACGCCCTCACCGACGCCCACCTTCAGCCCGACCCCCTCCCCGGTGCCCACGCCGACCCCGCAGATCACGCCGAACAAGAGCTACCGGATCCTGCGCCGCAAGAGCAAGGGCGACGATGTGCGCCGGCTGCAGGAGCGCCTGCGGGAGCTGGGCTACCTGAACGGCACGGCGGACGGCGCCTTCGGCGACATGACCTACCGCGCGGTGATCGCCTTCCAGCGCGCCAACGGCCTGCAGCCGGACGGCCAGGCGGGCCCCGCGACGCAGACCATGCTGTTTGAAAACCCCGGCGTGATTCCGAACCTCTCGGCCATGACGCCGACCCCGGAACCCACGGGCACTCCCGGCCCCGACGGCCTGTCTCCCATGCCCGCGGACGGCACCGGCAGCTGGATGGAGATCCATCTGCACACGGTGATCTGCAACTCGGAAAGCCTGGTCCTGACCCGCGCGGACGGGCTGCGCGAGGCGCCCGGACTGTGGCTGCGCGGTGAGATCTGCATGCTCTCGCTGCAGGACCTCTCCGACGCGTGCGGCTGGGCGTTCCTGGCGGACAGCGGCGAGAACTTCAGCCTGCAGGCGCTGGGCTACGACATCGACGTCACGGTGCTGCTGCCCGCGCTGGAGCTGCGCGAGGGTGCGGACGGCTACTGCGACGGCTACGCCGCCACGGACGCCGGCGTGCCGCTGGACGTACGGCAGGGCGATATCGTCTCGGAGAAGGGCAAGTGGTACGTCTCGCTGAACTTCCTGAAGGTCGCGATGCACGCGGAAACCACCTGGGACGAGGACGAGAACACCATGATTCTGCGGATCCGGGAGAAGGACCAGATCCTGACCGCGGACTGAACGGATAAAGGAGCATACACGGATGAGAAAATGGAGCGCGGCGCTGGCGCTTGTGTGTATTCTGACGCTGCTGGGCACCGCCGCAATGGGGGAGGAGCTGCGCATCGAGGAGGTGCAGCGGAAGGAAAACGGGGACGTGCTGCTCTCCTGGAGCGGCGGAACCGCCCCCTACCATGTGCTGTACCAGATGAACGGCATCGCGGACGCCCACCTCTGGCAGGAGGATGAGGACGGCATCCGCCGGCTGACCCACCACACGCTGACCTCCCTCGCGCCGGACACGAACTACACCCTCTATGTGGTGGACGGTGAACAGCACGCCGCCTCGGTGGAGCTCAAGGGACAGCCCAAGGCCTTCAGCGAGTTCAATATCCGGGTGACGATGACCCTGCGGCAGAAGGCCATGGGAAAGTCGAGCACGGTCAACAGCTTCAACGCCGCCAAGATCACCAACGGCCTGGCCGGTGGCGATTACACCGCGGGCGCCACGATCAAACTGGCCTACAAGCTCGGCGAGATCCGCACCTACACCTACCGCATGGTGATGGTGCTGCCGGACGGCGAGGCGGTCACGCTGCACAGCCTGGAGGACAAGCTCTACCGCAGCGGCGGCAACGCCTACTCCTACTGGTCGTTCTACGATTTCTCGAACTTCTGGCGCTCGGTGCAGGAGATCTACGGCACGATCCCCGCGGGCGACTACACCTACAAGCTGTTCTTGAATGACGGTCTGGTGCATACGCAGACGATCCGGATCAACTGACGGGAGGAAGAGCGATGGCCTTTCTGCAGACACAGTTTTTCTCCAAAGCGCTGGACGTGGCGGTGACGGTGAACGTGATCCTGCCCGAGCCGGCGATGGGCATCGGCATCCAGGCCAAGGCGGGGGAGGAGCGTCCGCCCCGCGTGCTGTACCTGCTGCACGGCTACTCCGACGACCACTCGATCTGGATGCGGCGCACGAGCATCGAGCGCTACGCCGCGCCGCACAACCTGGCGGTCGTGATGCCGGCGGTCAACCACTCCTTCTACACCAACGAGGCCCACGGGGAGCGCTACTGGGACTTTGTCTCGGAGGAGCTGCCGAAGGTCGTACAGCGCTTCTTCCGTGTCTCCGCCGCGCCGGAGGACACGTATGTGGCGGGTCTCTCGATGGGGGGCTACGGCGCGATGAAACTCGCGCTGACGCATCCGGAGCGCTTCGCCGCCGCGGCGAGCTTCTCCGGGGCCGTGGACATCGCGGACATGGGCCACCGGACCAAGGACTCCGTCGCGAACATGGCGCGGATCTTCGGGGAAGATCTGGAGATCGCCGGCACGGGGCATGACCTCTTCCACCTGCTGAAGATTCACGCGAAGGCCGCCCGCAAGCCCCGCCTGTACGTCTCCTGCGGCACGGACGACTTCCTCTACCACATGCACGGCAAGTTCGTCTCCGCGGCGGAGCAGCAGGGCTGGGACGTCACCCACCGCGAGATCCCCGGCCGCAGCCACGAGTGGGGGCTCTGGGACACCGAGGTGCTGTACTTCATCGAGCAGTTTATTGCGGAATAATCCAAGGAGTTTCAACGAAGCCGTCTGAACGGACGGCTTTTTTCAATGGAAAAGGCAGCCCCTTGCGGGACTGCCTGGGATGAACCGGGGAATTACTCCTTGACACCGCCGAGGGCAACGCCCGCGATGATGAACTTGGAGAAGGCGAAGTAGACGATGATCAGCGGCAGGGCTGTCAGGGTCAGGCCCAGGTAGATGGAGCCGTACTCTGTGCGGTAGATATCGCCGCGCAGCTCCTGCACCATCATGGGGAGGGTCTTCAGATCAGGCTTGGTGAACAGCATCAAGGGGGTCAGGTAGTTGTTCCAGGAACCGATGACCGACATGATGCCCATGGTAGCCATGGCGGGCACCATGATGGGCAGGATGATGCTGTTGAAGGTCCGGAACTCGTTGCAGCCGTCGATACGGGCCGCTTCCACCAGGGAGAGCTGGAGGTTCGCTTCCAGATACTGCCGGAAGAAGAACACCGTGGAGGCTGCCGCGATGGACGGGATGATCAGAGCCAGCCGGTTGTCGACCCAGCCCAACTGATACATGAACATGAAGAAGCCGGTGCCGGTGACCTGGCCGGGGATCATGATGATGGCCATGACCACCGCGTAGAGGAACTTGTTGCCCTTGAACTGGTACACCTTGAAGCCGTAGGCCGTCATGGCGGAGAAGTACACCGCCAGGATGGTGGAGCCGAAGGCGATGATGGCGCTGTTCTTGAAGCCGATGGCCACGTTGAAGCCCTTGGTCGCCAGCACGTTCCAGTTATACTGCAGGTAGGAGCCCGGGATCAGGCTGACGCCCTGCTGGATGGCCTGGCTGGAACGGGTGGCGTTCACCATCATGATCCAGAAGGGCACGATGGCCAGCGCGCTCAGCAGAGAGCAGAACACATAGATCATGCTCCGCTTGGAGTTGTGCACACCCTGGACATGGGCCGCGAAGGCGACGATGGAGCCGCCAATCAGCATGAGGACCACCGGCGTGCTCAGGGACGCGTTGCCATAGGGCAGCTTGATGGGGAAGGAGACCAGCCGCAGCACGATGTAGACGCTCAGGACGACGCCGCAGAGCTGCAGGAAGGAGGCGACGGTGTACAGGACGCTGGCGTCCTTGTTGCCTCCGAGCACGATCAGCGCGGCGGAGACCACGAGGCAGCACAGCACAGCCCAGATGCAGACATTGTAGGAGGTGAACTGCCACTCGGAGCTCACCCGCTGGTTGTTGGACATGTTCCAGCTGTCATAGAGCTTATACTGGTTGACGACCTGCATGTCGATCTCCAGCTCGCTGGGCAGCTGTCCGGGGAGGAAGCTGTAGCGCAGGCCGCTGTTGCCCGCGTTCGCGCTGGCAGCCTCCTGCTGGGCGATCAGGGCGTCCAGCTTTTCCTGTTCCTTCTGGACCTTGTCGCGCTGCTTCTGGATGTCGGCCTCGGACTTCTTGCCGCCGGCGATCCAGCGGTCCAGCTGGGTCTGGGCGCTCTCCACCTTGCCCTGCTGTTTCACGATATCGGCGGCCAGGGCGTTGGAGGAATTGTCGTGGAAGGTTGCCACGGGCAGGAACAGGCTCAGGATGGCGATGGCGATGAAGGCCAGGCAAATGATTTTGCGGATCGGCTTCATTTCACAAACGCCCCCTTTCTGCTGACCTTACCCGGCTTGGGGTCGTGGTCGTTGAGGATGTAGCGGATCAGCAGCGAGCCGATGATGATGATCACGAAGAGCACCACGGAGGCCGCGCTCGCCATGTTGAAGTTCCGGGAGCCGGTGAAGCCCTGGGTGTAGATGAAGCGGGCCACGGTGTTGGTGGTCTCGTTCGGGTTGCCCTGGGTCATCATGTGCGGGATATCGAACATGGTCAGACCGCCGACCAGGGAGGTGGTCAGATTGTAGACCAGGATGGGCTTGATCAGCGGCAGGGTGATCTTCCAGAAGGTCTGGCGGGAGGAGCAGCCGTCCACCAGCGCCGCCTCGAACAGGGAGGGGTTGATGCCGCTTATGCCGGCGATCATGATGATCATGGTATTGCCGCACCACATCCACCACTGGATGAAGGAGATCAGGCCGCGGCTCCACTCCACCGAGCGGAAATACTCGATGGGCAGGTTGGACAGGCCGAGCGTCTGGATTAGGGTGTTCACGGGGCCGATGGGGTAGGCGAAGAAGCTCATGAACAGCATACCGATGGTAGCGGCGGTGATGATGTTCGGCATGAAGATCGTGACCTTGAAGAAGCCCTGCGCCTTCAGCCGCAGCCGGCTGTCGGTGAACCAGGAGGCCAGGATCAGAGCCAGGCCCAGCTGGGGCACGAAGTTGAAGAACCAGATGATGATCGTGTTGCCCAGGGAGCCCCAGAATTTGCCGTAGACCAGGCTGTTGGGATCGAACAGCTGGCGGAAGTTCTCGTACCAGGGGTTCATGATGTTGTTGTCCAGGACGTGCTCCCAGCCAACCGCATCGGTGACGGAGGTCTTGAAGGTGAAGAGGATCGGATAGAGACCAAAGATCAGGAACGTGATGAAGAAGGGCGCCACGAAGATATATCCCCAGTGGCTATAGCTGACGGATTTAACCTTCTTCTTGTTGGAGACAGCTTGCATCGAACCACCTCTTACGTCAGAATCTGGCCATTCCCGCACATATGCAAGGAATGAGGAGTGGGAAGGATGGGAGAGGGCGGGATCCTTCCCACTCCTCATTCCTTGTTTATCAGGAAAGACAGGAAGAACGGGGCTGCCCCCTGCCTCATTGGCAAGAGACAGCCCCGAAGGTATGTCTACCTTAGATTACGCGATGCCTGAGCAAATCACTCCACGGTGATGGTGGTGATGGCGGCGGCAACAGCGGCCTTGAACTCGGACAGGCAGGTGTCCAGATCCTTCTCGCCCTTGGTGTAAGGAGTGGTCACATAGTCGTTCCACAGACCGTTGATGGTGTCGTCATACTCGCTCATCAGAGAGCCGTTGGCCAGAGCCGCGGCGGAAGCGAAGATGGCGTAGTGATCCTGACCGCCCAGGAAGGGGTTCGGGGTGCCGCCGTTGGCCAGGATGGTCTCCACGGCCTTGGCGCTGCCCACGAAGTCGCCGGAATCGGCAGCATACTGGGTCAGGAAGTCGTCGTTCAGGGTGAAGAAGTAGATCAGGTCATGCATGGCAGCCTTCTTCGCGTCGTCAGCCACAGCGGCCTTCGCAGCGTTGATGCCCATCCAGGTGCCGCCCCAGCTGTAAGCCACTGGGCCGTCGGTGATGCGCCAGTCGCCATAGGTGCCGTTCTCGGTAGCGTTGGCAATGTTCTCCTCGGAGTCGGGGTTCTCAGCATCCCAGCCAGCCACGCAGTTGGGCTTCAGGGTGTAATGCAGGCCCCAGGTGGGGAGGAAGTAGCACAGGGTCTCCAGCTCACCGCGCATGCCGGCGAACCAAACCTCGGACCAGGCGCCGCCCTTGTGGGTCAGGTCGTCCTCTTCCAGAGTCTTGCACAGTTCTTCGAAGTCCAGGAGCTCGTCGTCGATGACCAGCTTGCCATCCACGACCCAGCCCTCGGAGCGCTGATACTGATAGGCATTCCAGATGTCGCCAGAACCGATAACCATCTTGCAGGCGCCCTCGGAGGCTTCCTTCAGCTCCTCAGCGGTGGCCAGGAAGGTATCCCAGTCAGCGACCTTGGCCTGCATCTCCTCAGGAGAGGTGACGCCCAGATACTTCTCGGCCAGGGAGGCACGATACATCAGAACGCCAGGGGTGGATTGCCAGGACAGGCCCTTCTGGACGCCGGCAGCGTTCTGGCCGATCTGAGCCATCACGGGGAAGGCCACAGACAGCTCTTCGTCGGTGAAGCCGATATCCTTCAGATCGCCGGTCCAATCCATCTCGACATAGTGCTTCACGAAGGCAGCTTCCAGCGTGAAGATGTCGGGAGCCTCATCGGAGGCAGCGTTCGCACCCAGCAGGTTGTCAACCTTGGTGGTGTAGGCGTTGCCGTCGGTGGGATAGATCTGGAACTCGATCTCGAGCTCGGGATGGTTGGGCAGATAGTACTTCTCGATCATGCCCTGCAGCTCGTTGGTGAAGGACCACACAACCAGCTTGATCTTGCCTTCGTCAGCGCTGGCAATGCTCATCATGCCGATCAGCATCATCGCGGCCAGAACCAGAGCAAGTACCTTCTTCATACGGGTTCCTCCTTGTGAATTGCGGCGTTGCCGCGTATTTCTCAAACGGCCGAAACCGTTTCAGATGCAGAACCTGTTTCCGCACAGGCCGATCGACAATACGACGGACCTATCCGATGCGGTTGAATTATCCCCTTTGAAGACATCACGGATTATAGCACAGACTTTCAGAATTGTCCAGTATTCTTTTTCAAAATGTGCAAAGAGGGAAAATCGCCCGCAAACCCAGTATTGATAAGGCTTACAGCGTTTTTTCAACCGTTTTCGAAAATGTTTTCGCTCGCATCAATAATTGCTTTTTAACGTTTCAGATGTTGTCACTTTGGAAGAAAGCGCTTTCATAAGAAGCCCGGATCAGGATGAAAAAAGCAGAAGCGAATTTCACCGCCTTCAGGGGGACAGGTACCCTCCGATTGCCCCAGTTTTCCGACCTGCTAGTATGAAAGCTTTCCGCTTATTACACCAATCACAAGTAATGCCGATCTCAAGTAAGAATTGCAAATCCAGCAACAGCATGTGGCCGAAGGTCCAGGGCGATCGGAAAGCCCTGGTCGCGCCCGCAGGCGCGAAATCTCTTCGTTGACAATAAAACTGATACTGAATGTCTTTCAAAACATGAAGAAAGCTGTCAGTGCTTCGCACTGACCAGAGGGCTTTCCGATCGCCCTCTGGACTCCTTCGGATCCCCGCTGTTTAGATGGAAACAGTATGAGAACAGTTCTGTTGCAGGAAAAAGCGCGCAAAAAACCGCCCGCCCGGTGAGGGGTGAGCGGCTTGACGCGGTTTCTCAGAACTTCAGAGGGTTGACCCGGATGCCGGGGCCCATGGTGGAGCTCAGATAGACCGAGCGGATATAGGTGCCCTTCGCGGCGGCAGGCTTCGCCTTGATGATGGCTTCCATCAGAACCGCCAGGTTCTCGTTCAGCTTCTCGACGCCGAAGGAGACCTTGCCGATGGGGCAGTGGATGATGGCCGTCTTGTCCAGACGATACTCCACTTTACCGGCTTTGATGTCGTGCACCGCCTTGGTGACGTCCATGGTCACGGTGCCGGACTTGGGGTTCGGCATGAGGCCCTTGGGGCCCAGGACGCGGCCGATGCGGCCGACCAGACCCATCATGTCAGGGGTGGCCACGCAGACATCGAATCCGAACCAGTTCTCCTGCTGGATCTTGGCGATCATGTCCTCGGCGCCGACGAAGTCCGCACCAGCGGCCTCGGCTTCCTTGGCCTTGTCGCCCTTGGTGATGACCAGCACGCGGATGGTCTTGCCGGTGCCGTGGGGCAGCACGACCGCGCCGCGGACCTGCTGATCCGCGTGACGGGGGTCAACGCCCAGACGGACGGAGACTTCCACGGTCTCGTCGAACTTGGCCTTGCCGGTCTTGATCGCCAGATCACAGGCCTGGTCGGGATCGTACAGGTTCATGCTGTCGATCAGCTTCGCGCTGTCCTGATACTTCTTGCCATGCTTCATGTTGAAAATTCCTCCTTGTGGTGGTAACGGCACAATGTCCTCCCACAGTCGTTGATAATTACGCTTCCACAGTCACGCCCATGCTGCGGGCGGTGCCGGCCACCATGGATTCGGCGGCCTCGAGGCTCGCGGCGTTCAGATCGGGCATCTTGATCTTAGCGATCTTGGTGACCTGTTCCTTGGTCAGCTGACCCACCTTGTCGCGGTTGGGCCGGGCGCTGGCGGTCTCAATGCCGAGCTCCTTCTTGATGAGGACCGGCACCGGGGGCGTCTTCAGGATGAAGCTGAAGGAGCGGTCGGAGTAGACCGTGATCACGACAGGCACGATCATGCCGGGGTCGTAGCTCTTGGACTTCTCGTTGAACTCCTTGCAGAAGCCGGGAATGTTCACGCCATGCTGACCCAGCGCGGGGCCGATGGGCGGGGCCGGGTTGGCCTTGCCGGCCGGCACCTGCAGCTTGATATACGCGGAAACTTTCTTTGCCATGTTCGATGGCACCTCCTAGCTTATGTGGTTAGACGAAAGCGCGCGCACGCTTCCTCCCACTTCAGTTCTCGACCTTCTGTACCTGATCAATCGGAAGATCTACCAGCTGCTCACGGCCTGCGAACATCATCACCTTGACCTTGACCGTGCCGAGCATCGGATCGATGTCCTCCACGGTCGCGATCACGTTCTCCAGCGAGCCGGAGAGCACCCGCACATCCTGTCCGATGGCGATATCCGTCTTGATCTCCGTGCTGGCGGGATGGAGCATCCGCTCCACCTCCTCCTCGGAGAGGGCGACCGGCTTGCTCTCGGGACCCACGAAGCCCGTGACGCCGCGGGTATTGCGCACCAGATACCAGCTGTCCGCGGTCCAGATCATGTGGACCATGACGTAGCCGGGGAAGATCTTGCGCTGCACCTTGACGCGGCGGCCGTTGCGGATCTCTTCCACTTCCTCCATCGGGATGCAGATCTCGTGGATCAGCTTGCTCATGGCCTCGCTCTTGTCCACGGCCTTCTGCAGGGTGCTGAGAACCTTGTTCTCATAGCCCGAGTAGGTGTGGATGACGTACCAGAGCAGCTTGCCCTGTTGTTCCGCAGGAACCATGGAATCTATGGTGGGGTTGGTGTTTTCGCTCATTGCCATGCTCCTTGCAGCAGTGTCAGTTCGCCGGGGCTGCTTCACCCTCGGCTGCCTCCTCGGCGGCCTCGGTGACGGTCGCCGCGGTCTCTTCGACAGCGGCGGCGGTCTCCTCGACGGCCTCGGAAGCGGCTTCCTCCGCGGCGGCGGCGGTTTCCTCGACGGCCTCAGCGGCGGTCTCGGCGGTCTCTTCGACGGCCTCAGCCGCCTCCGGGACAGTCTCCGTTACGGCGGCGGGCTTGTTGAAGCGCAGCGCACGGACCAGCGAAGAGGAACCCAAGTCAAACGCACCGATCACGATCATCATGAAGAGCATGAAGACCAGCACGATCGCGCTGTAGATGATCAGCTGGCGCTTGGTGGGCCAGGTTACGAGTTTGAGCTCGTTGATCATGTTCTTGAACGGCGCGGCGATGTTCTTGGGCAGGTTCTTGCACCAGGTAAGGACCTTGCTGAACCAGGATGTCTTCTCGGCTGCCGCCTTCGGAGCCTTTTTCTCGTCTGCCATATGCTTCACATCCTCACGGTGTAGTTCGGAATTACCTGGTCTCGCGGTGAACCGTGTGCTTCCTGCAGAAGGGGCAGTACTTCTTCAGTTCGATGCGATCCGGTGTGTTCTTCTTGTTCTTCATGTTGTTGTAGTTGCGCTGCTTGCACTCGGTGCAGGCGAGGCAAACCTTTTGCCGAACAGCATTCTTTGCCATGTTCTGGACACCTCCTGCTCTGGATTACTCGATGACCTTCGCCACGACGCCGGAGCCAACCGTGCGGCCGCCCTCGCGGATAGCGAAGCGCAGGCCCTGCTCCATAGCGATGGGGGTGATCAGGGTGATCTCCATGTCGATGTTGTCACCGGGCATCACCATCTCCACGCCCTCCGGCAGCTTGATGTTGCCGGTCACGTCGGTGGTCCGGAAGTAGAACTGCGGACGATAGCCGTTGAAGAACGGG
>JAFWQU010000002.1 GCA_017508975.1 Clostridia bacterium
CGGCAAGGGCGTGGGCAAGGACAAGGAGTATATCGACGCCATCGTGACACCGCTGACGGAGACGGAGAAGCGGCTGGCGGAGGCCTGGACGCTGGGCGTCACCGGCGTGCGGGTGGATCCGGAGGTCGCGGAGAGCTACGGCCTGCGCGAGGGTCTGCTGGTGACCAAGCTGACCCCCGGCTCCCCGATGGACGCCGCCGGCCTGGCGGCAGGCGACGTGCTGCTGGCGATTGGCGAGACCCCGATCCTGGGCAACTCCTCCCTCGATCGCGCGAAGGCCGCAATGGCGGAGGGCGACACGGCGACCGTGCTCTTCCTTCGCAACGGCGAGGTCTACCAGACTACGCTCACCCGGCCCTCGGAGGCACAGAGCCTGTAAGGGTCATGCACCCAGCCGGCCGGCATCCTCCACGGTTCA
Source organism: Clostridia bacterium (assembly GCA_017508975.1). Classification (GTDB taxonomy): domain Bacteria; phylum Bacillota; class Clostridia; order Christensenellales; family Aristaeellaceae; genus RUG11272. The sequence goes on from JAFWQU010000002.1 coordinate 419, forward strand.
AAAATGGCATCTGCACAGGGATGACCAATCCTGTCCGCAGATGCCTTCTCTGTTTTTGTTCCATTACTGGTTTACGGATACCCGCCATTGCTGGGGAGGTGCCCGAAGGGCGGAGGGGCTGTCCTTGCTTTCCCCAAGCCTCCAAAAGAGGATGCTGCCGAAGGTCCAGGGCGATCGGAAAGCCGCCAGTCCGGCTGCGGACCTGGTCGCGGCCCGCAGGCCGCGAAATCTTACTGCTGCCTATAAGCATTCTAAACTGAGATCAGTATCATTCCTATTCCGAATTCCGAAATGAAAACCGGGCCCTCTCCGGCGCCCGGTTTTCATTTGCTTTACTGCTGCATTTTCTTCCAGAACTCGTCGCTGCGCTCCCGATCCTTCGCAATCTCGGACTCGCTGCGGAGAATGCCGTCGCCGTAGTCGCGGGCGGCATTGTAGTCAGCGCTGCCCCAGGCCAGGATCAGATAGCCGATCAGGGAGAAGAGCAGCAGCCCGACCACGCCGAAGGCGGTGGACTTGCCGAAGCGGTGCGCCATGCGGATGGAGAACTTCACGGCGATGACCAGCGCGTAGATCGACCAGGCGAGGGCAATAATCCCGCCGATTATTACACCGGCCTCCCCCAGCAGGCTCAGAAGCCCAGAGAGAATCGAGAGGCCGAGGCTGCCCAGGAACAGCATCCAGAACTTCGATCCCTCCCAGCCGATCTCAAACTGGATATAGGCGTTATAAATCGGAATCAGGGACTTCCAGCCCTTCTGTCCGGCTTTCGTGAAAATCCGCCACATGGTGGCGAAGCCAATGACAGCCAGAATCAGACTGACAATCCCGTAAGTCCCCATCAGGTTCTGGACTTCTCTGGAATAAGAGCTCCCGTAGTAGCCGTAGTTTCCGTACATGCAAAAATCCTCCTTTAATTCTGGCTTTCACGCCGCTTGCTGTATCAAAGAATAGCCGATTTTCCGCACTTTGTCAATCGCTGAATCTCCGATCCGCCTGCGCCTGCAGGGATTCCGGGGGCATCTGCATGACCTCGATGGAGGTTCCGTCCGGATCGTGGGTCCAGAACATCCAGCAGAGGGACTTGCCCCGGCAGACCTCCCGGTCGATGGGGCCGCCCTTGGCGCGCACCTGCTCGCAGGCCGTGTGGATATCCTCCACCTCCAGGCAGATATGGCACATTCCGAGCACGTCGGGCCCTGTGACCGGCTCCCGGGTGCCGTTGGCGAACAGCTCCAGATACTCCCCCGGGGCGATGTACATGTAGACCGTGGCCAGGGTGCCGTCCGCCCCGTTCATGCGGAAGGCCTCCCGCATCCCCAGCACCTCCGAGTAAAAGCGCACGCTCGCCATCAGATCCCGCGTGCGGATCGCCACATGGCTCAGTCCTTTGATCATGGTTCGGGCTCCTTTCTCCTGATCGTCACAAACACCGGGTTTCACGCAATCCGTTCCGCCCGCTCCCGGATCAGCGCGGACAGCGTCTTTTTCAAATCGGGCGGCAAAAGAGAATCCTCGCACATCCGCGTCCATTGGGGGACACGGTTGACCATGCTCCGGATCATCGTCTCCGCCGCCTTTCGGGGAATACCGCAGCCTTCGGCGAAGAGCAGAAAATCGTTGCGCCGCAGATGCATCTTTTTTCCATTCAGAGTCAGCGCGAATTCCTCCTGATCCTCGGGCATGATGACATTCACGGGCAGGAGGTCATAGGCCGGAGACAATTCGTATACCCCGCTCTCCGGCGCGGTCTCAAGGAGCGAAAAGTTCTTCAGATGCATGTCTGAATTGCCCGTCAGGAAGCAGAACACCAGCCGCAGAAACAGTTCGGACAGATCCAGGCCGGGGCGGGCGGAATAGCGCTGAATCACCTTGGCGCACCGCTCGTAGGAGCCCCGGTACTTATCCTGAGTCAGCCGCAGGTCCAACTGGCAAAAATCCTCCATCGCCAGCATCCGCACGCCGCCCGTGTCCGGATCCATCAGCCGGTCCACTCGCCGGGTGAGATAGGCCAGACTGTCCTTCAGCCGGATCAGTGTGTACGGCACGACCGACAGCCCCGAGGCCGCGGCCATCCGCATGACCAGGTGCTCCGCCTCCGGCAGTGCCCGAAACTCCGCCACCTGCGGTTTCAGGATGTATCCCGTGGGATAATCCACCATCGTCATCCGGGGAACACCCTCCCTGGACAGATGCAGCGACAGCTTCTTCTGGACGCCGGGCACCGTATGTCCCTTCCGCACCGCCTTCTCCGCCAGCAGCATCAGGGCCTCGTCCGTCAGTTCGATCTCCGGCAGGGTTCTGGTTCCGAAAAAGCGGCGGATGCAGCCGGCATGCCACCCGGTCTCGGGGACGGGTCCCCGCAGCGGCTTCCCGCAGCACAGACAGTTCATGCGTCCACCTCCCGGATGCTGACGACGCCGATGCAGTCATGGCAGGCCGTCATGAGCAGGCCGAAGCGGTCCCTGGGATCGATCTTCCAGTTCCGGCTGACCACCTCCAGCAACCAGCCTTCCGGAATCAGCCCGTCGAAAAACGGAAACAGGGTGCCGGAGCTGTAGGGTTCCGCCCGCAGCGGAAGCGTCAGCGACACGGCGCAGGCATTCTCCGCCTGCAGATAGGCCGGGTCATAGAAAAAACGATATCCCTCGTCCGTCTCCTCAATCCGCCCGGCAAAGCAATCTCGCACATAGACCCCGGCTTGCCGAAGCACATTCACGGCTGATCCCCCTCCTGCCTGGTTTCGATCCGTCCCGGCACAGCCTCCATGCCGAACATGGCCAGCGCCTGGTTCACCTTGTCCAGACGGACGGTCTCCTTCCCCTGCTCCAGCTCGTGGACAAACCGCAGGCCCAGACCCGAGCGCATGGCGAACTCCTCCTGCGTCAGCCCGGCCGCTTTCCGGCTCTCCCGGATAAACGCCGCAATCCTGTCGTTCCGCATCCGATCACCCTCTCACGGTCATTATACACCCGATCGGGTATAATTACAATGAAAACCCAAAAATTCTTCCCGTTCGGGTATAATTCTCACAAAAACAGGCAAAGTCTTCCCGATCGGGTATAATTTTATTTGCATTTCACCGTAACACACAAGAAATTCGGTCATGACGGCGGCTTTTGTCGAGTATAGAAGGACACTTTTGCCGATTTTTGTCGACTACGGAAGGACACTTTTCCGGAATCCTGTCGATCATGGATTTCTTATATCGATCTCGAGTAAAAGCTATAAATCAAGCTACAGCATGCATCCGAAGGTCCAGGGCGATCGGAAAGCCCTGGTCGCGGCCCGCAGGCCGCGAAATATCTCTGCTGACATTAAGCATTCTGAACTGAAATCAGCATCAGCCGTTCAACCCAAAACACAAAAGATACAGGACACTCCGGCCAAGTATGCTATAATCCCCGTGAAAGACAAGCACACGGAGGAGGTGCGCTGCGGTGCGCATGGTGGTGAAGGTGGGGACCTCAACCCTGGCCCATCCCACAGGGCTGATCAATCTCCGGCGGGTGGAGGCGCTGTGCCGGGTGCTCAGCGACCTGAAGAACGCCGGGCATCAATTGATTCTGGTGTCCTCGGGCGCCATCGGCATGGGCGCGGGCAAGCTCGGACTGAAATCCCGCCCGCAGGACGTCGCCGGCAAGCAGGCCGCAGCGGCGGTCGGGCAGTGCGAGCTCATGTACACCTACGACCGGCTCTTCGGCCAGTATAACCACGTCGTGGCGCAGCTGCTGCTCACGGCGGACGACTTCTCCCACGCCGACCGGCGTGCGAACCTCGTGCAGGCGCTGGAGCGGCTGCTGGAGATGAACGCGCTGCCGGTCATCAACGAGAACGACACCGTGGCCACCGAGGAGTTCGGCGTCGGCGACAACGACACCCTGAGCGCCCTGGTGGCGGTGGCGGCGCACGCGGAGCTGCTGGTGCTGCTCTCGGACATCGAGGGGCTCTATACCGCCGACCCGCGGCGCGACCCCAAGGCGCAGCTGATGAACACTGTGCCGGAGCTCACCGCGGAGATCGAGCGCATGGCCGGCGGCAGCGGCTCCGGCCTCGGCACCGGCGGCATGACCACCAAGCTGCACGCCGCGCGGCTCGCCACGGAGGCGGGTATGGACATGGTCATCACCCACGGCGCGAAGCCGGAGAACCTCTACGCGATCGTCGAGGGACAGCCGGTGGGCACGCGTTTCCTGGGGCATCATGCGTAATTTGGAAGTCTGGTGTTATTCGCAGCAAGGAGGGAACCCCATGCGGACGACTGAAGAAATTCTCGCGCGGGCCGTCGCGGCGAAAGCCCGGCTGGGCGCCCTGGACACGGAGGCGAAGAACCGCGCGCTGCTGGCGATGGCGGATGCGCTGGTCGCGCACAAACAGCCGATCCTCGCGGCCAACGCGGAGGACCTGACCGCTGCAGAGGGCAAGATCAGCGTGGTTATGCTCGACCGGCTGCGGCTCACGGAGGCGCGCATCGAGGGCATGGCGGAGGGCATCCGGGAGGTCGCGGCGCTGCCAGACCCCGTCGGAGAGACCCTGATGCGCACGGAGCGCCCCAACGGTCTGGTGATTGAGCGCCGGTCCTCCCCCATGGGCGTGATCGCGATCATCTATGAATCCCGGCCGAACGTGACCTCCGACGCGGCGGCGCTTTGCCTCAAGGCGGGCAGCGTCTGCGTGCTGCGCGGCGGCAAGGAGGCGCACCGCAGCGCCGCGGCGATCGTGGACGCGCTGCGGGAGGGCCTGGCGCAGGCCGGAATCGACCCGGAGCTGATCCAGCTCGTGGAGGACACCAGCCGGGCCAGCGCGCAGGCGCTGATGCACGCCGAGGGACAGATCGACCTGCTGATCCCCCGGGGCGGCGCCGGCCTGATCCGCGCCTGCGTGCAGGAGGCCACCGTACCCTGCATCCAGACCGGCACCGGCATCTGCCACGTCTATGTCGACGCGTCTGCGGATCTCGACATGGCCCTGCGCATCGTCGAGAACGCGAAGACCAGCCGTCCCTCGGTGTGCAACGCCGAGGAGGTGCTGCTCGTGCACAGCGCCGTCGCGGAGCGCTTCCTCCCCCGTTTGAGGGAAACGCTCACGGACGCCCGCGCGGCGGCGGGCAAGCCCCCCGTGGAGCTCCGGCTGGATCCCCGCGCCGCTGCGATCATTCCCGGCACCCCCGCTGGTCCCGCGGACTTCGACACCGAGTTTCTCGACTACATCCTTGCGGTCGCCGTCGTGGACAGCGTGGAGGAGGCCATCGCACACATCGACACCCACAGCACCCACCACTCCGACGCGATCGTCACCGCGGATCCCGCCGCGGCGGAGCGTTTCTGCCGCGAGGTGGACAGCGCCGCGGTCTATGTCAACGCCTCCACCCGCTTCACCGACGGCGGTGAGTTCGGTCTCGGCTGCGAGATGGGCATCTCCACGCAGAAGCTCCACGCCCGCGGCCCGATGGGTCTGCGCGAGCTGTGCACCTGGAAGACCCTCGTCACGGGGAACGGGCAGATTCGCTAAACACGGGCTGATTCAGAATTACAAATTCCAGCGAAAGGATTTCGCGCCTGCGGGCGCGACCAGGGCTTTCCGATCGCCCTGGACCTTCGGCAGTGCACTTTTGGGAAAAGCCAAAGGCCGGATACCCGCCCGCTTCTGCGGTTCTGGGTATCCGGCTTTCTTGGTTTTCAGCGATGGGGATTTCGCGGCCTGCGGGCCGCGACCAGGGCTTTCCGATCGCCCTGGACCTTCGGCAGCATTCTCATTTGGAGGTTCTGGGAATTCGGCGCAGGAGAACCCTCCCCCGACCCCTCCCTACCGAGGGAGGGGTGTGCCGCAGCCCTGCTGTCCGGGTTTACAGGCAGCATCCGGATTTTGTCAAGAGAAACAAATCGTACTCTTGTCTTCAACCGTAAGGATTCCAATTTCAACTGGAACCGATCAAGCTGCCCGCGCGCCTTCTCCCCTCCCTCGGTAGGGAGGGGCGGGGGAGGGTTCTCTCGCCGAAAAGCCAGAACACCACCAAAAGAGTGCACCCCGAAGAGTCCAGAGGCGATCGGAAAGCTGCCAGTCCGGCTGCGGACCTCTGGCCGCGCCCGCAGGCGCGGAACCTCTCTTCAGTCGCCCCAGCTTGCTGGGGAGATGTCGCGCAGCGACAGAGGGGCCGTCTCATGCAAAATACCCATTCACTCCAAAAGAGTGCACTCCGAAGAGTCCAGAGGCGATCGGAAAGCCTCTGGCTGCGCCCGCAGGCGCGGAACCTCTTGCCGCACAAAAAAGGGAGCCGCGAGGACTCCCTTTTTGATTGCTTATTCTTACGCCTGGAACAGCCTGCAGGTCTCCTCGCGGGCGTGGCGCTCGAAGTCGGCGTACATCCGGCCGCGTGCCATGGCCTCGTCAAAATCCACCTGGTGGCCGTCGAAGTCCGGACCGTCAACGCAGGCGAACTTCATCTGCCCGCCGACCGTCAGGCGGCAGCCGCCGCACATGCCCGTGCCGTCGATCATGATGGGGTTCATGCTGACGACCGTGGGAATCTGGAATTCCTTCGTCAGGGCGCAGACGAACTTCATCATGATCAGGGGACCGATCGTAATCACCTGGTCATAGCGCTCGCCGCGCTCGATCAGCCGCCGCAGCGCGTCGGTCACGAGGCCCTTCTCGCCCCAGCTGCCGTCGTCGGAGACCCGGCAGACCTCGTCCGAGACGCGGGCAAACTCATCCTCCAGAATCACCAGATCCGCGGAGCGGAAGCCGGTGACGCTGTGGACGATCGTGCCCTGCTCATGCAGCTTCTTCGCCACCGGATACGCGATGGCGCAGCCCACGCCGCCGCCCACGACCGCGACCTTCTTCAGGCCCTCGGTATGCGTCGGCTTGCCCAGCGGGCCGACAAAGTCCTGGATGGCCTCGCCCTCCTGCAGATGGTTCAGCGTCTCCGTCGCCGCGCCGACCACCTGGAAGATGATGGTCACCGTGCCCGCCGCGGGATCGGTATCCGCCACGGTGAGCGGGATCCGCTCGCCCCTGGCGTCCGCGCGCAGGATGATAAACTGCCCCGGCTGGGCCTTGCGCGCCACCAGCGGCGCCTCCACCCGCATCAGGGTCACGCTGGGGCGCAGAATGCGTTTTTCGACAATCTTATACATACTCAGTCCTCCGGTTCAAAGAAAACCGGGCAGGCAGGCCTGTCCGGCTGCTGTGAAAGTCTGTCTCAGCCCAGCACCGCCCGCATGATGGGGAAGTAGGCCTCGTCCAGGATGTTCATGAAACGGCTGAAGATCTCGCGGCTGATCGTGCCGATCGCGTCGACCGTATTGCGCATCGCCAGGTCGTACTCCACGCTGATGGAGCGGTCGTCCCGCAGGCAGAACTTGGCGAAGCGGAATCTGCCGTTCAGCTGGTTGAGCACCTCCATGACCGCCATGCGGCGGTCCTCCGGCACGACCACGCAGCCGAAGCTGCTGGCCCGGACCGCGACGTCGTTATTCTCGTCCGTGGAGATGAAGCGGACCGAAACGCTGCGGACATGCTCGTTGGTGAACAGCGCCTCCACATAGCTCTGCTTGCCGTTCTCCTCCACCCGGTGCTTGACGTCCCGCATGGTGAAGAGATTGCTGATCTCCTGGGTTGCCTGATGGATCACCGCGCTTCACCTCCTCAGCTCATCGCCGCGTCGCTGATCTCCGGATAAGCCCGGTCCAGGATATCCTGGAAGCGGACGAGGATCTCGCGGCAGACCTTGCCAACATCGTCCTCCTCCGTCTCCTGCGGCAGATCGTACTCCACGATGATCGTGTTATCGGTGTGGATTTCGAACTTGGCGAAGCGGAAACGGTTGTTCATGTGGTTCAGCGCCTGCAGGACCGGCCCGCGGTTGCTGGGGGTGATCCGGATGTCCCCGTACTTGAACACGCGGACGGAGACGTCCGTTTTGTCGCTGTTGCTGAGGAAATGCACAATCACATTCTTGACCTCATCCCCGCTGAAACCGGTCTCCACCTCCGAAAGGTTCCTGTCGGCGATTTCCCGCACCTTGCAAGGAATGCCGACCTGTTCAAAATAGTCTGCGATCAGATTCGTAGCCCGGTGGATCATTGCTCAGCGCCTCCTTGCCGTCCGGATGGGGTGACAGCAGGATTGTACCAGCATTCCCCGTGCGTGTCAACGGGATTGAGCCAGTTGTTCCCCGGCCGGGGCGGCGGGCGCCAGGGGACGAACCCGCGGGTCATCGCGGTACCAGGTAAAGCTACGGATCGAGAGCTCAAACCCCTGCGACAGCAGGATCGCGCTCACGTCCTCCAGCAGATTGAACATCAGCCGGCCGAAGTGCCCGCGCTGGGTGCGGAAGGGCAGCTGCATCAGCTCCTCCAGGTCCTCCAGCTGGAAGAGCGCGTGGCTGTCCAGGCCGATGCGCGAGATGTGCCGCGGCGTATCCCAGCGCGCCATCCGCGTGGGGAAGCTGTTCAGCCAGTCGCGCTCCGCCCGGCGGATCAATTGCAGGATCCGCAGATGCGTCCCGCGGTCCAGCGTAAAGCACTCCTCGCTGAGCATCTGCCGGCGCTCGTCATACAGGCTGAAAGCCAGGGTATCGTTGTTGTAGACGTTGACGGAGAACCCGCGTCCCTCCGGCCCTGCCTGGTAGGCATAGCAAAAAATGCTTTGCACTGCTCTGACCGGCATGGTCCTCACCCCCTGATGCTGATACCGGATTCCAATCTCGCACAATTGTAAAACTTTTGTGCGGGGACGTCAACCGGAGTACCCGCGTTTGGGGCAGATTTTTGAATATTTCACAGTTTCTTTTTTCTTTTGTCACAAAGTTATGCCGGTTTGTTCATCTATTGGTTTGATCTCGCCAGGCGGGCGGCGCGGCGTTCCCGGGCGGCCTCCCACTCGCGGCGCTCCTCCTCGGTCTCCGGCTCGAAGGCGGGCACGGGCTGTGGCTGGCCCTCGGCGTCGATCGCCACGAAGACCAGATAGGCGCGGTTGACGGGCTCCCGGCTGTGGTCCAGGCGCTCCACGTAGGTGTCCACCCGCACCTCGAGGGAGGTGCGGCCGCTCCAGGTCACGGCCGCCTCCTGCACCACCGTGTCGTTCAGATAGGCTGGGGCGAGGAAGCTCAGGTGATCCACGCAGACTGTGGTCACGGCGCAGCGGGTGAAGCGGCGGGCCGCCACGGCCGCGATGACGTCGATCCAGGCCATGAGCTGGCCGCCGAAGAGGCGTGGCGTTGCATAGCCGTTGCAGTGCTGCGGCAGAACAATCTGCACGCCGGTGGTTTTCTCGTGCACGGGCATCGCTCCTCAATTCTCATTATCTAACAAGTAAAACTTCAACTTCAGTAAGCAGCATGTGGCCCGAAGGTCCAGGGCGATCGGAAAGCCGCCAGTCCGGCTGCGGACCTGGTCGCGGCCCGCAGGCCGCGAAATCTTACTGTTGACATGAAGCATATGAAACTGTAATCAGTTTTAGAGATTAACGAAGACGTTTCGCGCCTGCGGCGCGACCAGAGGCTTTCCGATCGCCTCTGGACTCTTCGGGTGCACCCATGGGAAGAATTCGGGAATTTGCGGAGGAACAGCCCCTCTGTTGCTGGCGCGACATCTCCCCAGCAAGCTGGGGCGACAATGGGATTTCGCGCCTGCGGGCGCGACCAGAGGCTTTCCGATCGCCTCTGGACTCTTCGGGTGCACCCTGGGGTGCTTGATTTGTGATCACTGTTCTTTTTTCAGAATAGACTCTGGTTGGATCTCCCGGACGGTCAGGCGGCCGTTGCGGACGGTGAAACGGATTTCACAGTGGGCAAACTGAAAGCCGTAGACGCGCTCCGGGTCCTGCTGATAGGCCGGGCGCGGATCATGGGAGAGCACGCTCAGCAGCGGCGCGCGGTCCGCCTCCGGCAGCGCCTCCAGCAGCGCTTCGGGGCAGTTCACCTCCACGCGCCGCTCGTCCAGTCCCTGGACAAACCCACCCGCCGCATCCGGAAAGGCGTCCGCGTAGGGCAGATAAGGCTTGATGTCCAGGATCGGCGTGCCGTCGGCCAGGTCCGCGCCGGCGATCGTCATCGTTCCCTCCCCGACCGCCACCAGCCGCACGGCGCTCAGGCCGATGGGATTCGGACGGTTGGGGCTGCGGGTGGCGAACACGCCGAGGCGCTCGTTGCCGCCCAGGCGCGGCGGCCGCACCGTCGGCGAGAAGCCCGTCACGCGGTTCCGGTCGAAGAGCCACAGGAGCCACAGATGGCTGAAACCCTCGATCCCTCGGAGGGCATCCGGGTTGTCGTAGGGCGGCAGGAACTCGATCCGCGTCAGTACCTCCGGCACCAGCCCGCTCTGCCGGGGCACGGCGAACTTGTCCGTGTAGGCGTTGCGGGCGTGGGCGATCACCGTCAGCTCCACAGCTGCCATCCTCCGTCAACGGTCCGGCGCGGGTCCGCCGCGTAGAAGGCCCGCAGTGCGCGCACCATCAGCGGCAGATCCCGCGCACCGGCGGTCTCCCAGCTGGAGTGCATCGCCAGCTGCGCCAGGCCGATATCCACCGCGGGCACGGACACATGCCGCAGGGCGATATGGCCCAAGGTCGAGCCGCCGGGCATGTCCGCGCGGTTGCAGTAGTGCTGCACCGGCACCTCCGCGCCGCGGCAGATCTCCGCGAACAGCCCCTCCGAGACCGCCTCGGTCACGTAGCGCTGCGCGGCATTGTGCTTGATCACCACGCCGGCGTTCATCTGCGCGCTGTGCGCCGGGTCGGCGTACTCCGGATGGTTGGGATGTACCGCGTGGGCGTTGTCCGCCGAGAGCATCAGGCTGCCGGAGAGCAAGCGCAGCGTATCCTCCCGGGAGAATGCCAGCGCGTCCAGGATCCGCGTGAGCGTGTCCTCGAGGAAACTGCCGTCCGCGCCCTGCCGGGTGCCGCTGCCGACCTCCTCGTTGTCGAACACGCAGGCCAGCGCCAAACTGCCGCTCTCCCCCGCCTCCGTGAGACCCCGGACGACCGCATAGGCGCACTCCAGATCGTCCAGCCGCGGTCCGGAGAGGAAGGCCTCCTCCGGGCCCCACACGCAGGCGGGCACAAGGCTGACCAGTTGCAGATCGTGGCTGACGATATCCTCCCGGCGCACCCCGGCGGTCTCCGCCAGCAGCGTCAGCAGGTCCGGCGCCTCCCCCACCGCCCACAGCGGCTGGAGGTCAATGTTCGGCTTCCAGGCGTAGCCGGAGTTGAGCTCCCGGTTCATGTGGATTGCGAGCCCCGGGATCACGCAGACCGGCCCCTGCGTGCAGACATTGCGCAGGACGAGCTCCCGCCCCTGCCGGAGCATCAGCCGGCCGGCCACCGCCAGCGGGCGGTCCGCCCAGGAGGAGAACACCGCGCCGCCGTAGGGCTCCACCGAGAGCCGCACCGCGCCGTTCGGACCCGGCTGCATGGCGTTCGGCTTGATCCGGAAGCTCGGCGAGTCGCTGTGCGCCGCGGCGATCAGGGCCGCGTGCGGCCGCTCCCGGGGCAGCGTGAAGGCGATCAGGCTGGAGCCGTTGCGCAGCACCGCGTAGCGCCCGCCGGGCTGCAGCGTCCAGGGCTCCTCCTCCCGAAGGAGCGTATAGCTCTGCGCCTGCAGCATCTCCCGGAGCGCCTCCACGGCGTGCCACGCGGTGGGAGCCGACTGATTGAAGTTCAGAAATTCCTGCACAGTTGCGTCCATTTGATTCTCTCCTTTACGGCTGTTCATCCTCCGGCGCGGGGAGGCCAAACTCCTCCGGCCGGAAGCGCGGGCAGACGGACTCGCGGGTGGCAATCACGGCGGAGGCCAGGCGGGTGCCGATCGCGCAGGCTTCCGCGATTCTCTTGTGATAGGTCAGGCCGATGGCGACCCCGGCGAAGAAGGCGTCCCCCGCGCCGGTGGTGTCCACCACGCTCACCCGCTGCGCCGGGCAGAAGCCGGCCTCCCCGTCCTGGGAGGCGTAGACCGCGCCCTGGCTGCCCAGGGTGACCACGATGCGCGGGATATCCGCCTGAGGCAGGCGGACGCAGAGCTGCTCCACCAGTACGCTCGGGTTCATCCCGCTGTAGTCCTCCGAGAAGAGCATCTCCGCCTCCTGCTGGTTGCAGACCACGCAGGCCGTGCGCTGCAGCAGGTCCCGGCGCTCCAGGGCGATGGACATGTTCGAGACCACCGCGTAGACCGGCTTTTCGTACCGCTCCGCCAGGTCGAAGATGCGCTTGAGGATCCCCGCCTGCATGTCGATCTCCACCACCACGCTGTCCGCGTTCGCGATCAGCTCGTCGCCGTGCGCGTCCAGCACCTCCCGGACCGCGGAGAGATCCGGCCGCTTGGAGATCGAGGCGATGACGTCGCCGGTGTTGTCGAAGATCGCCAGCCAGGTGCCCAGGCCCTCGTCCGTCCGGACGATATAGTCCGTGTTGACCTTGTGGTGCCGGAGCTGGTCGAGGACGTCGGTGCTGATGCCGCTCCGGTCCAGGACGCTGACAAACACCGGCCGCAGCTCGATGTTCGCGATGTCCTCAGCCACGTTGCGCGCCACGCCGCCATGGGTCTGCACCACCCGGCCGACATTGCGCCCGCCGGGGATATACTTGGCCATCGGATAGCCCTTGATGTCCACAAAAACCGCGCCAAAGACCACTATGCTCATGGGCAGGCACCTCCCTGGAACCCATTATAGATTCGAAGCCGCGAAAAGACAACCCCCTCGCCCGGCAAAGGGCGGGAGGGCTGCGGAAAATATCCGTCATTCCAATCTCAAGAAAGATTACAAATCCAGTAAGGCATGTCACCGAAGGTCCAGGGCGATCGGAAAGCCCTGGTCGCGGCCCGCAGGCCGCGAAAACTCTCTGCTGCCATTGACTGCACGATCCTGAGATGGGTATCAATCACTTCTTCGGGCCGTACACGAACGTCACTTCGATCGTGCGGACCTCGGAGAGCGCCGGGTCGTTGCGGTTGAGCACCGTCGGGGAGATGCCGATATTCGGGCCGTAGAGCACCCGGGCACCCGCCACGGCGTTCGCGTTGGTCACCCACTCGTTGTAAAGGTTCACACGGGTGCAGCGGCCGTCGTCGGAGCAGGTGTAGGGCCGGCCGACCATCTTGTACGGCTCGCCGTTGATCTTGAGCTCCGTGATGTGCAGCGCCCAGCCGGGGTGGATCACCTCGGCGTTGGAGATGCCGATGGCGGAGAAGGCCACGTTGTTCGAATAGCCGCTCTCGGTCCCGGTGAAATCCAGCGCCACCGTGTAGGTGCCCTCCCCGTCGATCACCACGTCCGTGGGCTTGAGGCCGGGGCTCATGGAGTCCGGGTTGTAGGTGTCGCCCACAGAGTAGGACTGCAGCCAGTCTCCGGAGGACCACATGATCCAAGCCACGCAGGTGTCGTCGTCCACGGCGATGGCATCCTCACGGAAGGACTCCGGCGCGGCGGCCACGGCGGCGTCCATGGAGGCCTTCGCGGCTGCCTTCACGCTGTCGATATCGCCCTCGTTCGCGCGGCGCTTCTCATTGTAGAGCGCGGCCATCCCCTCATCGCCCATGGCCAGTTTCTTCCGGATGAAGAAGCCCGAGCAGTCCCAGAGCATGGGGCAGTAGTCATAGTAGTCGCACAGGTCAAGGAAATAGCGGTGGTAGGTGACGGCGTTGTCCTTGATCAGGCCGTCGCTGCCCGGCAGCACGCCGTATTCGCCGATGATCACGCCGATGCCCTGGGAGGTGAACTTCGTCATCATCTTCATCTCGGCCTCGAGGTCGGCGAAGTTCTTGACAATGCCCCAGGGGGTGGCCGATTTCGCGTTGGAGCCCTCGCCGCAGTAGCTCCACGGGCTGTAGCAGTGCACCGAGATCAGCAGCCGGTCCTCCGCGGTGTCCTCGGGCATCTTATAGCGGCTGTTGACGGTCTGCTCAATGTTCGTGCCGTAGCCGGCGATCAGCAGGAAGCGCTCGGCGTTGTGCCCGCCCGCGGCGCGGACCGTGTCCACGAAGGCCTGGTTGACGGTCAGCGTCAGCGCGTAGCGCTCGTTGTCCGGCAGGTAAGTAACCACGGAGTCCTGGCAGTAGAGCGGGGAGTCCTCGTCAAAGCGGGAGCCCAGCTCCTCGTTGGCGCTCTCGAAGATCAGATGCTCGTCGCAGTCCGCGAAGTACGCGGCAATCTGCGTCCACATGCCCTTGTAGGCCTCCATGGCCAGGGCGCGGGTCTCTGCGCTCTCCGAGCCGAACATGCCCCACCAGCCGCCGTCCCAGTGGTCGTTGAGCACGACGTACATGCCCTCGTCAAGCGCCCAGGAGACAACCTCGCCCACGCGGTCGAGATAGGCCTGGGAGATCGTGTAGTCGCCCTCGCCCTTGCCGAGGTGGGTGGCGTTGGTCATCCAGGCCACGGGGATGCGAATGGAGTCGAAGCCGGCCTCCTTCATGCCATGGATCATCTCGCGGGTGGTGACCGGCTGGCCCCACATGGTCTCGTAGAAGGTGGGGTTGTCGGTGGTGTTGCCGCCGAGCTTGCCGTTGTTGCAGGCTTCAAAGGTGTTGCCGAGGTTGATGCCGTTGCCCATGAGGCGGGTCAGTTCCAGGGAGGAGGGGCCCTCCGCCAGGGCGGCGCAGAGACAGAGCGTCAGCACCAGGATCAGCGCTCCCGCGCAGAGAAGTTTTTTCATATCGGATCCTCCAGGCGACAGATCAGAGTTTCCCCCTCTCCCGTCCGGGATCACCGGACAGGGAGAGGGGGACGGGGATGGGATGGATTACTTTCCGGCCGCGGCGAGCTGTTCCGCCCAGCAGCGGGCGGCCTCCTCCTCGCACCAGGCCACACACAGGTCATAGCCGTAGCTGTTGGCCGCCTGGAGCATCTGCTGCAGGTGGAAGTTGAACTCGCCGTCGTTCTTGGCGTAGATCGCGCGCCAGCTGTAGGTCTTGACCGCGGTGGTCACCTGGCCCCACTTCTTTTCTAGCTCCGGATCCCGGGTGGATTCCTTGTAGTTGCCGCGGGGCAGCATGACCTTGTAGCCATGGTTTTCCAGGTACTCGCTGAAGGTCAGGGCATTGGCCCAGTCACACCAGTCCTGCTGGATGGGGGTGATGCTGCCGTTCACGACGCTGACCCAGCCTTCCTTGTCCAGGGTCTCGTCCACGCCCGCGTCGGGATTGCGCTGGCTGGCGGTCAGGGTGGTGTTGTTGATCTGCAGGGCGCCGTCGTTGTAGGTGCCGCTCTGCGGATACTCCTTGCCCGTGCGCGGGCCGACCACGGTGACGCCGGACATGTCGAAGGTGGAGTCCTGGCTGGTCTTCTTGCCCACCTCGGTGAAGTACGCGCCGCCCTGCTCGTTATAGTCCCAGGTGACGCCCTTGGGGCCGTACCACATGGTCATGCTGCCCTCGGGGGTAGCCAGCCAGTCGATGAGCGCCAGGCAGACTTCCGGATACTCCGCGTCCGCGCCGATGGACCAGATGCGGTTGCCGCCGAAGACGCTCACGCCGTAGGCGATGGGCGTGCCCTCATCCGGCACCAGCGTGCCCATATAGCGGCCCGCGGCCATGTTCTCGGTGGTGTTGAAGATCGAGGAGCCGCCAAAGTTGAAGATCGACCAGAAGGTGCCGCCGGCCTTGACCTTCTCGCTCATGGCGGAGAAGGTCTGGCTCGCGGAGTTGGGATCCAGCAGGCCCGCGCGGTAGAGCTTGTTGAAGAAGCGCAGCATCTCGATGTACATGCCGTCCTCCTGCAGGCAGCCCTGGAACTCGCCGGTCTCGGTGGAGATCAGGCCCAGCGCGAACTCGTCCCAGCCGTAGTAGGCGGTGGCCAGGGACTTGACGTACATGACCATGTTGCCGTCCCAGTCAGGCCAGAGGGACACGGCGTAGGTGTCGTTGCCGTTGTCGTCCTTGGGGCAGATCTCCTTCATCTTCACGAACAGCTCATACAGGCCGTCCAGGTCCTTCACCTCGGGATAGCCCAGCTGCTTGTAGAGATCCCAGCGGACGTCCCAGGTATAGAAGAAGTTCTCGTGGCTGCCCTCCTGCAGCGCCACATTGTGGCCGAAGCCGTGGATCTTGCCGTCCGCGTTCTTGGCGCGGTTGGACTCCAGCGCGCGCTGGTAGTTCGCCCAGATGTAGGGGGCGTACTCCTGCGCCAGATCGTCCTCCTCCCAGTCGAGGAGCAGGCCCTGGTTGACCGCGGCCTCATACTGGTCGCCGTCCGCGCCCCAGACCACGATGTCGCCCAGGTTGCCGCTCTGCATGCGGGTGGCGTAGGTGCCGTCGGAGTCCGGGATGATGTTGATCCGCACGTTGTACTTGTCCAGCAGCAGATCGGCGCTCCAGTGGCCCTGCAGGCCGGAGTAGTTGGCCAGCTGGCTGTAGACGTTCAGGACGATCGGATCGCCGTCGTACACGCCCAGCTCGTCGAGCCTCTCGTAAGCCGCCGCGTCATCGTAATCCGCCAGCGCCGCGCCGCACACGGACAGCGCCAGCGCGAGGACGAGCAGCAGGGAGATGAGTTTCTTCATGATTCGGTGACCTCCTTGTGATGTTGTCTGCCCTCCCGGGCGGAGAAATGAGGGATAGATCGCTTCACAGGGCGCTTGTGATCCCCGTGAAGCTGTTTCCTTGTCTCTGATAGGTTTCCTGCGCGAGGACGCCGGTGCTCTCGCAGCGGTCCAGGAAGGCGAGAATCTTGTCCAGGTCCTCCCGGTACAGGCGGATGCCGTCCTCCATCCGCTCCCCGGCGCGGATCCAGATCTCCTTGCCTGTCCGCACGAACTTTCGGAGGATTTCCGTGTCCCCGGGGCCCAGGGGAACCACACAGGTGCTGTATTCCGTCACGATGCCCTTCCGGTAGCTGCGCTGGCCCACGACACCCGCCTGGTAGCGGTCATCGCCGCAGCGCAGGAAAACCTTGACGGGCAGGCTGGTCCCCTCGTTCTCGATGAGCAGCCGGGGCGTGAATACCGCCTTTCCGTCGAGGGGAAGCACCCGCACGTCCATCCAGACCTGGTTGGGCGAATAATCATCCGGCATTTTGAAGTGCCGGGGCTTCAGCTCCGCGACGAACTGCATGTCGTCGAACCAGACCTCCCAGTTCGCCTCCGCGAAGGGCCGGCAGTTCACCGTGCCGAATTTCGCAAAAGGCTCGTAGGCTTTCAGCCGTTCCTGGGTCTCCTGTTCCGCCTGCTCCATGCGCCGGGCGTCCCGATCTTTTCCGGCTTCCTTGCCAAATAGCGGCATGCTCTGTTCCCCCAGTTGATTCAGATACTTTGGTAATCAAACATTCCCATCACTGCGTCTGAGATATCCATGATGTCATAGTATCTCACCGTAGTGAGAATGGAGAACTGCCGAACAGACAGATCCACAAATCGGACCTGTTCGCACAGGACACACCCCTCCATCGGGTATCCTTTCAGCGGAATATGCAGAGGTCCTTCCTCTGCATTTTTCAGCAAAGGGCAGGCTATGACTTTTCCGGATTGGTTAAACAGATTATTGCTGACGACCACCATGAGATGGGTTAACCCGCTGACCTGCAGCAGCGCACCCTGCTCCACCTTTTCCATTTACCATACCTCGCTGCCCACCGGATCTTCCCGCGGGAGCTCCCCGGATAGGCGCAGGTCCCCGCCGTAGGCGGCGGCACGTTCCTGCAGGGAACGATGGCGGAAGACCGGGGTCAGGATAATGCGCCCATCCATCACCTCTGCTTCCAGGGTATCATGGGAGGAGACCCCAGCCCGTCGGAGCAGTTCTTTGGGCAGGCGAATTCCGGTGCTGTTTCCCCAAGACTTCAACTCCAGCTGCATAACCAATCCCTCCTTTGTATATACATAGTATATACTTCCAGCCGGCCATTGTCAAGGAAAAAGAGTCTTCGCAGAGTGATTGGGCCGCTTTTCACCCCTTCACCGCGCCCAGCATGATGCCCTTCACGAAGTAGCGCTGCATGAAGGGGTACACCAGCAGGATCGGGATGATGGAGACCATGGAGACTGTGTACTGGATCACGCGCTGGTTGAGCATGCTGGCGGCGGCCTGCTCGGAGATCGTGCCGCCCTGGCTCATCATTGCGCCCAGATTCGAGGAGGAGTTCAGGTAGATGTACAGCCGGTGCTGCAGGGTGTACAGGTCCGGGCGATTGTTCATGAGCAGCAGGGAGTCCTGGAAGGAGTTCCAGTTGCCCACCGCGCCGAAGATCGCGATCGTGGCCAGAATCGGGATAGACAGGGGCACGATGATCTTCATCCAGACCTTGGTGGTGCTCGCGCCGTCGATGATGGCGCTCTCCTCCAGGGAGGCCGGGATGGACTCGATGTAGGTCTTCACGAGGATGATGTTGTAGGGCGCGACCATGCCGGGAATGATGTAGGCCAGGAAGTTGTCCGTCAGGCCCATCATCAGCATGTTCATGTACCACGGCACCAGGCCCGCGTTGAAGTACATCGTGATGACCAGGAAGCGGTACCAGAAGGAGCGCTTCCACATCTTCTGCTTCGTGACCAGGTAACCCGCCCAGGCGGAGGTGATCACCATCAGCGCGGTGCCGATGATCGTGCGCAGGACGGTGACGGTGATGGCGGAGCCGAGGTCCTGTACGTTCTGCAGGGCGATGTAGTTGTTGAACTGCATGCCGAAGACCGTTCCGCCCTCCGCGGCCTTGAGCAGCGGGATGAAGTTCACCCGGCCGCTGGTCACCAGGTCGTTGTCGGAGATCGTGTTGATCAGCAGGTAGTAGAACGGGAAGATACAGATGAAGGTGAACAGCGTGAACAGGATGATGACCGCGATATCGAAGATCCAGTCACCGGTGCTGCGCTTGATATGCTGGGCGGCATTCTTTTCTTTTTTACTCATCTCTGCGCGCCTCCCATCATATAATGCTCTCGCCGCGGATGGCCTTGGAGATGCCGTTGGCCGCGAAGAGGAGCGTCACGCCCACCAGGGATTTGGAGATGCCCACCACGGTGGAGAGCGGAATCTGGTTGCTCCCGATACCGATGTGGTAGACATACAGGTCCAGCACCTCGATCACGTCCTTGTTCATGGCGTTCTCGAAGACCAGGTACTGCTCCATGCCGTTGGAGAGGATGCCCGCGATGGACATCAGCAGCATCACCATGTAGGTCGGCATCAGGCCGGGGATGGTGATGTGCCAGATGCAGCGGAAGCGGTTCGCGCCGTCCACGCGCGCGGCCTCGTAGAGCTGCTGGTCGATGCCCGCGATGCCGGCGATGTAGATGATCGCGCTCCAGCCGATGCCCTTCCAGGTGCCCCAGAGGAGCATCTTCAGCCAGGTGTGATCCGCGATCTGCAGGTAGTTGGTGTTCGCGCCGGTCTGGTGCATCACGTTCGTCAGGAAGCTGTTCAGGAAGCCGTCCGTGGAGAAGATGCAGATGGCGATGGCGTACACCAGCACCCAGGAAATGAAGTTCGGGATCGTGGTCAGGGTCTGCACCACGCGCTGGAACTTCGTGGACCGGACCTCCGCCAGCAGCACGGCGAAGGCGATGGGCAGCCAGGAGGTGGCGATGCCCAGGCCGGACATGATCAGCGTGTTGCGCAGCACGCGCAGCAGGTCGCGGACCGTGGCCGGGTCGTTGAACAGCGAGCCGAACCACTTGAAGCCCACGAAGTTGTCCGCGCTGAGCGTGCCGCCGGGCTTGTAGTCAAAGAACGCGTAGCGCCAGCCCCAGATCGGCAGGTAGGCGAAGATGAAGGACAGCAGGATCACGGGCAGCATCATCAGGAAGAGCTTGTACTTCTCGTCCATCTCCATGCGGTTCTGGCCGTGGGTGTCCTTGTCCATGGTGAACAAGGCGATCAGCGCGGAGAGGAAGAGCAGTCCCGCGAAGGCGCAGTAGACCCAGAAGCCGCCCGGCAGCATGATGCCGATGCGGTCCAGCTTGTCCACCTCCGTGCCGTGGGCGAGCATGCGGTTGTAGGTCAGGCGGATCAGGAACAGGCCCACCGCCATCACCGGGCCGCCCAGCAGAGAGGGCAGGAGGCCCTTCTTGCGCATGGCGGTGTTGCCCAGGCTCATGCAGGCGCCGGCGCCGCAGGCCAGCACGCCCAGCATGACCACCGCGCAGGCGATCATCAGGAGCGTGATGTCCGCGTCCTGGATCCACTGGGAACGCAGGATGCGGCCCATGGAGTTGGTGATGGTGCCGCGGCTGACCGCCGTGGTGAACAGACTGGCCGCCTCATTGATCTTCTCGCTGACGCGGCCCGGGTTGGCCGGCGGGAAGAAGAGCGCCATGCCCGCCAGCAGCGCCATCAGGCGATAGATCCACAGCGGAATCCGCTCGCTGAGGGACGCAGCCTGGACTTGGGGCTCTCGGGCCTTCAGGGTGGATTGCAAGACTGTTGCCTCCTTACTATACCGGAAGCGGCGGCGGCGCTGCCCGCTGGGGACCTCGCCGCCGCCGTTGGGGGTGTCCTGTCAGTTGTTACTCGGCAGCTTCGCCGATGCCCACGTTGAAGGTGATGCTGATGCTCTCACCCGGGGCGGGCACGTTGTAGCCGAAGGGCGCCTCGCCGATGTTGTAGGTGTCGATCACCTTGATCATCACGTATTCGCCGCTGGCGTCCACGTTGGTGTACTCACGGGTGGCGCCGGAGCCGATCTTGGTCTTCACGCCGTCCTCGATGGTCAGGAAGCCGTCGCGGACCAGCTTGCCGGGGATGTCGGTCGAGACGAAGAGCAGGTTGAACGCGGCGGTGGAACCGAAGCCCATATCGCCGGTGGTCAGGCTGACGGTGTACTCACCGGCACCCTTGATCTCCGCGTCCTCGAAGGTTCCGCCGTAGTCCACGGCATTGTTGCTCTCATCCCAGCCGGTCAGACGATAGAAGAAGGGGTTCTCCTCGTCCTTCAGGCCGTAATTGTCGTTCCAGGCATTGCGGAAGACGTAGGTATCCGTGCCCTGGACGCCGATGTAGGCGTGGAAGCCGGCCGCGATCAGCGCGTCAGCCTCCTCCTTGGTCATGGGCGCGTCCTCGCTCTTCTCCACAGGCTTGCCATAGATGTAGTTGAAGGTGACCTCGATGGTCTTCACGCTCTCGAAGGCGCCGCGGTCCACGATGATGGCCTTCGCGCCCTCCAGATCGCCGTCCGCGCGGCGCGCGGCCTCCGGCAGCGTGTCGCCGACCCACTCGTTGAACAGGTTCTCACGGGTGGTGACGCCCTCGTCGCTGGTGGTGAAGCCCTTGCCGAGCTCGATCGGCTCGCCGTTGATCTTGACCTCGGTCACGTCGATGTAGTAGCCGGGGAAGGTCTTCTCGCCGTTGGTCACGCCCACGGCGGTGAAGGCCAGGCCGGCGGCCTCGTTGTCAAACTCCAGGCCGATGGTGTAGGTGCCGGGGCCGTCCACGGTCGCGTTGGTCTCGGTCACGCCCTCGGGCGCCTCGCCGCCCCAGTAGGACACGGACCAGTCGGCGTTGGCGTACATGATGTAGGCGATGTCGGTCACGGGAACCAGGCTGAAGTCCACCTGCACGTCGGAGACGGAGGCGAAGTCATCCACGTCCACGATCACGGCGCTGGCGCCCTCGATGGTGCCGTCGAAGCTGCGCGCATCCTCCGGCAGCTGGCCGACCCAGCTGTTCAGGATGTTCATGCGGGTCTCGACGCCGTCGTCAGAGCTGGTGTAGCCCTTGGCGATCAGCTCGATGGGCTCGCCGTTGACCCGGATCTCATTGATCTTGATGTAGGCGCCGGGATAGGTCTTCTCGCCCTTGACGATGCCCACGGCGGTGAAGGCCAGGCCTTCCGCGGGGGTCTCAAAGGCCAGGCCGACGGTGTAGTCGCCGAAGCCGGTGATGTCGGCCTTGGTCACGGTCATGCCCTCGGGGGCATCGCCGTTCCAGTACTGGTTGATCCAGTTGGCGTCCGCGTACATCAGATACGCGGTGTCGATGCCGTTCTTGCGGTACTCAAAGTCGATCTCGATCTCGTTCACGGAGGCGAAATCGTCCTTGTTCACCACGATGGCGGACGCGCCGTCCAGGTCGCCGTCAAAGGAATGGGCGTCCTTGGGCAGCTCGCTGACCCACTCGTTGTACAGGTTCATGCGGGTTTCGATCTCGTCATCGGAGGAGGTGTAGCCCTTGGTGAAGGCCACGCTCTCGCCGTTGACGCGGATGTCCTTGACCCGGATGAAGTAGCCGGGGAACGCCTTCTCGCCTTCCTTGATGCCGATGGCGGTGAAGGCCAGGCCCTCGGCGGGCTCGGCGAAGGTCAGGCTCACGGTGTAATCGCCGGCGCCGGTAATCTCGGCGTTGACGGCGGTCACGCCCTCAGCGTCCGCGCCCCAGTACTGCTTGGTCCAGTTGGCGTCGGCATACATAATGTAGGCATAGGGCTTGACCTCGGCGGGAGCCTCCTCGACGGGGGCCTCCTCCTCGGCGGGAGCCTCTTCGACGGGAGCCTCTTCCTCAGCGGGCTCCTCGACGACAGCCTCTTCCTCCACGGGAGTTTCTTCGACGGGAGCCTCCTCCACAACCGGCTCCTCGACGACGACTTCCTCTTCCTCTACAACAGGCTCTTCCTCGGCGGCGGGAGCCTCCTCAACGGGGGCCTCCTCCTCGACGACAGCCTTCTCCTCGACAGGAGCTTCTTCCACGGGAGCCTCTTCGACGGGGGCTTCCTCAACAGCCTCCTCGACGACGACTTCCTCTTCCTCTACAACAGGCTCTTCC
Source organism: Clostridia bacterium (assembly GCA_017508975.1). Lineage (GTDB taxonomy): Bacteria > Bacillota > Clostridia > Christensenellales > Aristaeellaceae > RUG11272. The sequence continues at coordinate 23,100 of JAFWQU010000002.1, forward strand.
TCGACGACGGGCTCCTCCTCAACGGGAGCCTCCTCGACGGGGGCCTCTTCCACAGGAGCTTCTTCAACGGGAGTCTCTTCCACAGGAGCTTCCTCGACGGGAGCCTCTTCCACAGGAGCCTCTTCGACGGGGGCCTCCTCCACGGGAACCTCCTCGACGACTTCCTCTTCTTCCTCTTCAACCGCCAGAATCTGCGTCTCGCGGCCGGCCGGCTCGCCATAAGCCTCCGCCGTGATCTTGCCTTCCAGCACGTCCGTGATGTAGTCCATCACGGCCTCGTCCATCGGGA
>JAFWQU010000023.1 GCA_017508975.1 Clostridia bacterium
TGTGTTCGCTGAGCCCTGCAACCGCTGATTCCACACTCTGATGCGCCGGAATGTCCATTGCAGCGGCTCTTCTGGATGAAGGTAACACTCGGAAACCCGCATCAATACTACACCATTCTACTTGACATTATGGGGAGGAATGAATCTTGTCTTCGGACCCTACAGAAGGCCCGATACTGGCCCTGATCGTGACATTGGGGCTGCATTTCTGGCTCAACTTTGCCGAATCTGCGCTGCGCGCGCTCAATGAGTCCGGCATCCGGCAGGACGCGGAGGAGGGGAGACCCGAGGCCGCGCAGCTGCTGCCCCTCCTGGAGGAGCGGGAGCGCTGGCTGCAGGCGCTGCGGCAGGGGCGGATCCTGAACAGCCTGTGCTGCGGCGCGGTGGCGGTGTACGCCTTCATCCGGCCGATGGCGCACGGACTGCAGATGCCGGCGCCGTGGAATACGCTCCTGGCGCTGGTGATCGGCCTGGCCGCGCTGGCGCTGGTGCTGAGCCTGCTGTGCGCGGCGCTGCCCCGCGCCCTCGCGGAGCGGAGTCCCGAGCGCACCGCCCTGCGGAATCTCGGCGCGATCCGGCTGCAATCCGCGCTCTTGCGCCCGGTCAACCGCGCGCTGGACGCGCTGCTGCGGCTCTTCGGCCTGCAGCGGGAGGACGCCGACGACGTGACCGAGGAGGACATCCGCCTGCTGGTGGACCGCGGCGAGGAGGCCGGGGCCATTGAGGAGACGGAGAAGGAGCTCATCGAGAACATCTTTGAGTTCAACAACCGTACTGCCGAGGATGTGATGACCCACCGTACGGACGTGGTGGCGCTCTGGATCGGCGACGACCGCGACACCGTGGTAAAGACGATCCTGGAGACCGGCTACAGCCGCTTTCCGGTGTACGACCGGGACATGGACGACATCATCGGCATCCTGAATATCCGCGACTTTCTGCTCAACAGCCACGCCGAGCGGCCGCTTCCCATGCGGGCGCTGCTGCGGGAGCCCTTCTTCGTGCCGGGAACGGTCCAGGCGGACGCGCTCTTCCGGGACATGCAGAAGCGCAAGGTGCACATGGCGGTGGTGGTGGACGAGTACGGCGGCGTGAGCGGCGTTGTCACCATGGAGGACCTGCTGGAGGAGATCGTCGGAAATATTTACGACGAGTTCGACCGGCACGCGGAGGCGCAGATCGTCCAGCTGGACGAGAATCTCTGGCGGATCCCCGGCGCGGCCCCTCTGGAGGAGGTCATGGAGGCGCTGGGCGTGCGGCTGGACACCGAGGAGGATTACGACACGCTGGGCGGCCTGGTCTTCGACCAGCTGACGACGATCCCCGAGGACGGCTCGCACCCGGAGGTGGACGTGGAGGGCCTGCACATCCGCGTGGAGCGGATGGCGGAGCACCGCGTGGAGTCCGCCCTGGTCAGCCTGATCCCCCCGGAGGACGTCCGGGAGGAAGAATGAGCGTCGGTTTTACAATCGGCTGGGATGAAAAGAGACATCCCGGCCGTTTTGTTTTGCAGAAAGACCCGAAGGAGGCACTTCCGATGAAACGCATACTGGCTTTGCTCATGGCCGCGCTGCTGCTGGGGGTCGTCTGCGGCACCGTGACCCGCGCCGAGAATCTGATCCCCGCGGAGATCCAGAATCGCCTCGCAAAGGAGGAAATCCGGGACGCGGCGCATCTCTCCGGGCATGGAATAAACGACCGATGGTTCGTGCTTGTCCGGACGGCGAAGGGCAGAAATGTGCTCCACTGCTTCAAATACCGGAATGACAGGGGCTGGGTCCCCGACTTCCACACTGAGTCCGCCGTCCCGCAGGGGCCGCAGCGGGTAACGATCTTTCTGACCGATGAGATGCAGGACTGGCGGACGGACCGGCGCGTCGCCGGACCGCTGCTGGTCATCGAACAGCTGAACGCCGAGGAGGAGTACCCGGAACTCTTCACGGCCTATCAGCTCTCGGCATCCGGACAGTGGAACCTGCGCTCCCTCTGGAGCTATACCGGATACGACAGCATGGACCTCTATGATGGGCGAATCGTCTACTATCAGAGCCTGGAGAGCAGCCGCGCGGCGGGAACGGTGTATGGTGTCTACCAGCGGGACTTGCGTTTTGTAAACCTGTCCGCGATTCCGAAGACCCTCGCCGCGGCGCAGAAAAAGATGACCACCGCGCCGGAGCTGCCCTACTCGGAGGAGCTTCAGGCACAGGTGATTCAGTTTACCGGCGGGAAGAAGTACGAAGTCCGCACCGCGCCGGACAAAACCTCCATCCGCGGCGGGAACGGCAAGGCGGCGGTCTCCACCAACGGCTGGATCCAGGTTTTCGGCCGGGAGGGCGGCTGGATCCTGATTCAGTATTCGATTGACGCCGGCCGCTATCGCTTTGGCTACATCAGCGCCGACGCACTGCCAAAGACGGCGGAAGTGCCGGAACTGCGCTTCTCCGCCACGCCCGCGCGGACCGTGCGCTCCGTTTTCGTGACGGACGACCCGCTGTTCTCGCAGGGCGCGTTCAACTCCCTGACGGAGGGCTGGCCGGTGACCTGGCTGGCGACACTGGGTGACTGGGCTTATATCGAGGCCGCCGGATTCCGCGGCTTTGTCCCGGTCAGCGCGCTGGCCGCGGAGGCGTCCCCTGCGGCGTCCCGAACGTTTGCCGCCTGCACCGGCCAGGACGGCCAGACGTACGATCTCTTTGAGATCACCAAACTCCATTACGACAGCACCCACCGTGTTACCGCCGTGACCGGCCGCTATGCGCGTGTCGCGGAAGGGGAGGACTGCTATCACAGCGAGTACGCGGACGAGACGCAGACGTTCACCTATCTCCTGGCGGCGGACTTCCGGGCGGAGATGATCGGCAGCATGGTGAGCGAGTCGATGGAGAATGTCCCGGTGACCGACCTGTATGACTGGTACACGCATGTCTATCTCGAGGAGCCGCCGGCCTCCGGAAACCTCGTCTTTCTCTGCGACATCCCTGCGGGTAAGCGTGATGACGCGGTGGTGGACTTCTGGTTCGTCACCACCCGCATCGCGCTCAACGAGCGGAACGAGATAGCCTTTATGGAATATGTGTATGTGCCGTGGGCATGATACTGATCTCAGCTTAAAATGCTTAATGTCAACAATGAGATTTCGCGGCCTGCGGGCCGCGACCAGGGCTTTCCGATCGCCCTGGACCTTCGGTTACATGCCGTTTCTTGATTTGCATTTTGTGCTTGAGCTTAGTTTTGCGTGGAGTGAGCGGTAAAACCCAAATCCCTTCAGAAAACAGAAAAACGTCCCGGGTATGCAGCTTGCACACCCGGGACGTTTTCTCATCCCTCCCGATGGTTCCGCACCGGACCGCGGAGCAGATCGCCCTCGGAGACGGCGGCGGGGAGAGCCATTCGGATGATCTCCCCGGCGATGCCGAGGGTGTCCAGCGTCTCGCCGGTGGACTCGCGGAGAAAGGCGGGGGCCCGGAAGGAGACCGGACCGGCCGGAGTCAGGAGCTCCAGCGGATCGCCCCGGTGAAAGCGGTTTTTCAGAAGATAGCGGGCGGGCTCGCCGGGGGCGGCGCAGGACACCGCGCGGGCGACGTACTCGCGGGTCTGGCTGAAGCCCTCCGCGCCGCCGGCGGGGCGTCCGCCCTGCAGGAAACCGGTGTCCCAGGCGCGGTGGCTGCAGGCGCGCAGTTCGTCCATCAGCGCGGGCAGCGCGGCCCGGAAGGCTTCCTCGCCCTCGCCGCAGAGCAGGTCCAGGGCGCGCCGGTAGGCGGCGGTCACGGTCGCGACATAGTACTCGGTCTTCATGCGGCCCTCGATCTTCAGGCTCGAGACGCCCGCGGCCACGAGCTCCGGCAGGATGGGCATCGCGTTCAGATCCCGGGCGGAGAGCAGATAGGTGCCCCGGTCGTCCTCCTCGATGGGGAGGTACTCGCCGGGGCGCTTTTCCTCGCTCAGCGACCAGTTCCAGCGGCAAGGCTGCGCGCAGGCGCCCCGGTTGCCGCTGCGGCCGGTCAGCTCCGCCGAGAGCAGGCAGCGCCCGCTCCAGGCGACGCAGCTCGCGCCGTGCACAAAGGTCTCCAGCTCCAGATCGGCGGGCACCTGCCGCCGCAGCGCCGCGATGCGCTCGAGGCTCATCTCCCGCGCGAGGATCACGCGCTCGCAGCCGAGCTCCCGGTAGTGGGCGGCGGCCACGTGGTTGACGGTGCTGGCCTGGGTGCTGACGTGCAGGGGGAGGTCCGGCACCTGCCCGCGCAGGGTGCAGATCGCCCCGAGGTCGCTGACGATAGCGGCGTCGACGCCGGTCTCCCGGGCGAAGCGCGCGGTCTCCGCCAGGTCCGCCAGCTCGTCATCGTAGGGGAAGACGTTCAAGGTCAGATAAAAGCGCGCGCCGGCATCATGGCAGCGCGCGACCGCCTCCCGGAGCTCCTCCGGGGAGAAATTCCCGGCGAAGGCGCGCAGTCCGAAGCGGTGCATGCCGCCGTAGACCGCGTCCGCGCCGAAGTGGAGCGCCGCGCGCAGGGAGTCCATGTTCCCGGCGGGCGCAAGCAGTTCAGGCTTGTTCACTCGATTCCCCTCTTTTGATCCCACTTCTGCCACAGCGGCCGGTAGACCGCCACCGCCTGCTCGTGCTCCTGCAGCGTCCGGGAGAAGTAGAGCTCGCCGCTTTCCGGGTCCTTGGCGCAGAAGTACAGATATCCCTCGGCGAGGAAGGTCTCGTCCGGGTAGAGCGCCGCGTCGATCGCCTCGGCGGAGGGATTGCAGATGGGCCCGGCCGGGAGGCCGCTATGGGTGTAGGTGTTGTAGGGACTGTCCACCGCGAGATCCTCGGCGGTCAGCGACATGCGGCGCACGCCGGTGGCGTAGTGGATCGTGACGTCGCTCTCCAGGCGCATGCCCCGGCGCAGACGGTTGTGGAAGATCGCGGAAACCTTGGCAAAGTCGCCGGTCTTGGCCTCCTTCTCGATCAGCGAGGCGAGGATCAGAATTTCGTCCATGCTGCACCCGATCTCCTCCGCGCGGTCCTGGTCCTCCGCGGGGAAGGCGCGCTCGGTCTGGCTCAGCAGCCGCCGGAGAATGTCCTCCTCGGTGGCGGTGGTGTAGATCTCGTAAGTGTTCGGCGCCAGATAGCCCTCCAGGGCATAGCGCCGGTTCGCGGTCCCGCCCGCGAGAACGTCCGCGACATAGTAATAATCCCGGAAGGCCTCCCCGCTGCGGCAGAGGGAGAGGAAGCGCGCGGAGTCGTGCAGCACGCCGCGCTGGACGAGATAGTCCGCGAAGTCCTCCACCGTCCAGCCGGGGATCAGCGTGATGTTCCGCACCAGCGGGTTGCCGTCGCCGGTGGTCAGCCGATCGGCCAGGGCGCTCAGGGTCATGTCGCGGGACAGTTCATAGCTGCCGGGCTGCAGCTTCTGGCCCATGCCGGCAAAGTCGCAGTAGTATTTGAAGACGGTCGAGGAGCGCACAAGCCCGGCGGCCTCAAGATTCCGGGCCACACGGGTCAGGCTCTGGCCGCTCTCGACGGTGAAGGGGACCGGCGCCGGATCCTGCGCGTCCACCGGGGCGGCGTAATTCTCATAGAGCTTGCCCCAGACGCTCCACAGAAGGCCCACCGCCACCACAAGCGCCGTCGCGAAAAGCAGCACGGGCCGCAGCACCCGCCACAGTCCCGAGTACCAATACAGCCCGTATTCCCGCTCCTGGTAGAGGGAGCGGTAGGTGTATCTGCGCTTGCCTCTCATGTCGGTTCCCCTTCCAGCCAGCGCGGCGGCACCGCCGGACAGCGCTGGCGCAGTTTCGCGGCGCGGGCCTCCGCATAGCACCCGCACAGAACGCAGGTGCCGTCAAAAAGCTGATCGCAGGCCCGGCAGTGCGCCAGCCGCGCCTGATAGACCGCCTCGTCCGCGCGGAACTCCGGCGGCAGCGAGGCGATGTACTCCGCGACGGTCAGCGCCAGGTCCGGCTGGCTCTCCGCCAGCAGGCACCGGCAGGGCTTTCGCTGAAGACTCATACCCCGTCCAGCCCGTCCATGGGCATGTCGAGGTCCGCCGCCTCGGTCAGGATCTTGAAGATATCGCCCAGCGCCTGCTGCAGCCGCATCTCCGCCAGCAGGTACTGCGAGACCTCCGGCTTGGAGAAGAGCAGCGTCGAGATGCCTGAAAAGCGCTGCATGTCCTCGCTGTCCGCCGCCTGGCCGCGCATGGAGGCGACCTGCAGCACCACGGAGAGCTTGCGGTACTCGCGGATCAGCGCCGCGACGGTCTCGTCGGAGAGCACCTCCTGCTTCAGCGCGTGATAAGTCTGGTATTCCTCGCTGGCCCGGATCTCCTGGGCCAGTCTGTGAGCCTGGGAATATTCCATGCGGGTCACTCCTCTCAATGAATCAAACGGATTACCGGCGGCTTTTCATCCGATCAGGGAGCCGTATTTTCCGTGTACATCTGATACAGGTGCGCGTAGAGCCCGCCGCGGGCGAGAAGCTCGGCGTGGGTGCCGCTCTCCTCGAGCCCGTGCTCGGTGAGCACCCAGATGATGTCCGCGTTGCGGATGGTGGTCAGCCGGTGGGCGATGGTGAACACGGTGCGGCCCTTCGCCAGCTGCTCCAGGGACTGCTGCACGAGGCGCTCGCTCTCGTTGTCCAGGGCGGAGGTGGCCTCGTCCAGAATCAGGATCGGCGGGTTTTTCAGAAACACCCGGGCGATCGAGATCCGCTGCTTCTGGCCGCCGGAGAGGCGCACGCCCCGCTCGCCCACATAGGTGTCATAGCCCTGGGGCAGGGCGGAGATGAACTCGTGCGCGCCGGCGAGCTTCGCGGCCTCCATGGCCTCCTCCCGGGTGGCGCCGGGCTTGCCGTAAAGAATGTTGTCCAAAACCGAGCCGGAGAAGAGATAGACGTCCTGCTGCACCATGCCGATGGCCTGCCGCAGGCTGCGCTGGGTCAGCGTCCGGACATCCTGCCCGTCCACCTTCACGCAGCCCTCGGTGACGTCGTAGAAGCGGGGAATCAGGTTGCACAGCGTGGTCTTGCCGGCGCCGGAGGGCCCCACCAGCGCCACGGACTGCCCGGGCCGCACATCCAGGTCCAGATGGTGCAGCACCTCGTTGTCGTCCTCCTGGTAGTGGAAGCCGACATTCTCGAAGGTCACCCGGCCCTGCACGTCCCGGAGCTCGCGGGCGTCCGGCGCGTCCCGGATCTCCAGGGGCGCGTCCAGAATCTCATAGAAGCGCTCGATGCCGGTCATGCCGCGCTGGAACTGCTCGATGAACTCCACGATCCGCCGGATCGCGTTCAGGAGTACGCTCACATAGAGCAGATAGGCGGTATAGTCCGCGACGGAGAGCTCGCCCGCGGCGATCTGCAGCGCGCCGACCACGACCACGAGGATGTACATCAGCGCGTCGAAGATCCGGTTGGAGGTGCCGAACTCCGCCATGTAGCGGTAGCTGGTGGATTTGTACTCCAGAAAGCGCTGGTTGCCCTCGTCGAACTTCGCCTCCTCCATGCCCTCGTTGGCGAAGGATTTCACGACGCGGATGCCCAGCAGGCTGTCCTCCACCTGCGCGTTGATCTCGCCGACCTGCCGGTTGCGGAGCTTGAAGGCCGTGCGGAACTTGTGGTTGTACCGCCAGGCGAAGAAGATCATGAAGGGCAGGACGCCGAACATCACCAGCGTCAGGAGTACGTTCATGCGGATCAGCACCACGAAGCTCACGAGGATTTTGATCCCCGCGATCAGGAACTCCTCCGGACAGTGGTGGCAGAACTCCGTCACCTCAAACAGGTCGGAGGTGATGCGCGACATGATCTGGCCGACCTTGGTGTTGGAGAAGTAGCTGAAGGAGAGCTGCTGAAGGTGGTGGAAGAGATCGGTGCGCATGTCGGTCTCGAGTTTGGAGCCCATGACATGGCCGATATACTGCATGTAATAGTTGGCGCAGGCGTCCACGATCCGCAGGAAGAGATACAGAAGCCCCATGCGGATGACAAAAGCCGGCTCGAGCGCCACCGTAGGGTCGGTGGCGCGGCCGGTGATTCCCCGGACGATCAGGGGCAGCACGAGCTCACCCGCGGAGGTCAGCGCCGCGCAGCACAGGTCGAAGACGACGGTCTTCCAGTATTTTTTGTAATAGGGGAGAAAACGGCGGATCAGGACGGATGTTTTCATGAGAGGCCTCCTCCTTTTCCGGAGGCGTCAGGCAAGGATGGTGGCGATATTCTCCGCGTGGTCGGCGACGCGCTCGAGGTTGGTCAGCATATCCAGGTAGAGCATGCCGTTGCGGGCGGAGCACTTGCGGGCCTTCACGCGCTCCACATGGTGATTGCGCAGCTGCTGGGTCTCCTCGTCTACATGCGCCTCGGTCTGCTCGACCTCCTCGAGCTGCTCGGGGGTCGCGGTCTGCTTCTTGAAGATCTCCAGTGCACGGTCCAGCTGCGCGGTGACCTCTTCGCTGAGGCCGGTCAGCTCGGCCAGCACCTTGCCGGAGAAGCGGATGTCGTTCTCCGCCTTGTTGCGCGCGTTCTCGAGAATGTTCATCGCGTGGTCGCCGACGCGTTCGATGTCGTTGACCACATGGAACATCTCGCCGACCAGGCGGGTGTCGCCCTCGCTGAGGTCTAGACCCTTGATCCGGGTCAGGCGGTCGGTGATTTCCTTGTTCAGATAGTCGAGGACATCCTCGTTGATCTCGATGGTGGCAGCCGCCTCCGGGTCATGCTCCACGAAGCACGCCAGCGCGGAAGAGAGGTTGGCCCGGGCGATATCGCCCATGCGCTGGGTCTCGCGGAAGAGCTGCGCCACCGCGATGGGCGGCGTGTTCATCAGGCGGTCGTCGAAGAACTTCAGGCGCATCGGCTCGCTGTCGCCGGCGCGGTCCGGGATCACAAGCCGGGCGATCCGCTCCAGCAGCCCCGCCGCGGGGAGCAGCAGCGCCGTGGTGCCGACGTTGAAGAAGATATGCGTCGTGGCGATCTGCAGCCGGAGGTTGCTGGGCGCGATCGCCTGAATCCAGTCGGTCAACGGCAGCACCAGCCCCAGGATCAGGAAGATGATGGTGCCCAATACGTTGAAGAGCAGGTGCACCACGGCCGTCCGCTGGGCGGCGGTGCTGGTGCCCCGGGAGGCCACCATGGAGGTGACGCAGGTGCCGATGTTCTGGCCGAACAGGATAAAGATAGCGGTGTGCAGCGGGACCAACCCCTCGCCGACCAGCGCCTGCAGGATACCGACGGAGGCCGCGGAGGAGTGGAGAATCGCGGTGATGGCGGCGCCGATCAGCACGCCCGCCAGCGGGTTGTCGACGGAGGTGATGGCGCGCTGGAAACCCTCCCACTCGCGCAGCGGCGCCATGGCGGTGGACATGGTGCTCATGCCGATGAACATGAGGCCCAGGCCGATGGCGATATTGCTCAGGGTGGCGGCGTTCTTGAGCTTTTTCGGCGCGTGGCTCAGCAGGAGTCCCGCACAGGCGAAGATCGCGCCGAAGTCGATCTGCACCGACAGGAGCAGGGAGGTGACCGTGGTGCCGACGTTCGCGCCCATGATCACGCCCACCGCCTGGGTCAGAGTCAGCAGATTCGCGTTCACAAAGCCCACGACCATCACGGTGGTGGCGGTGGAGGACTGGACGACGGCGGTGATGGTCAGACCGGCCAGCATCGCCAGGAAGCGGTTGTGGGTGACAACCTCGAGCAGATGCTTGAGCTTGCTGCCGGCGGCCTTCTCCAGCGCCTCGCCCATGAGGTGCATGCCGTAGAGGAAGACGCCCAGCCCGGCCAGCAGACTGACCAGATTCATGATGGTCATAAGAGAATAATCCCCCTCGAAACCGTTTAAACACCTGCATCATAGCATGAACGGCCGCCGGACGCAATAGAAAAAACGGCCACCGCGTGGCCGTTCGGGGTTCAGGGCTCCAGGCCCTTTTCCAGCAGGACAAGCTGCACATCGGGCAGCCCGTTGAAGACGCAGGGGACAATCCCGGCCTCGCGGTAGCCGAGCCTTTTGTACAGGCGCCGTGCCCGCTCGTTGCGCGCGTTGGTGTCGATGCGCAGCGCCCGGCAGCCGAGCCGGCGGGCGAGCGCCTCGTACTGCTCCGCAAAACAGGGCCCGAGCCCGTGCCCGGCCCGCGCGGGGTCGACCACCAGCGTGTGCAGCACCAGCACCTGTTCCGGCGCGGCGGGAATCTTCCAGTCGCCGAGGGCGTAGGCGTCCATCTGACGGCGGTTGATAATCCCGGCGGCGGCGACCCTCCCGTCCGCCTCGAGCACATAGAGCTCCCCGCGGGCGAGCGCCTGTGCGGCGGTGTCCCGCGTGGGGTAGACGCCGCGCCGCCAGCCGATCACGGCGCGGCCGGCCTCCTCCTCGGTGTGGACGGCGTCATAGATCGCACAGACGGCGTCCAGATCCCGCTCATCGGCGGGACGGAAGCGGGTGTTCACGGCGGAATGCCTCCTCATTTGCGCAGCTTGCGGACCAGCAAGGAGAGCGCGAAGCAGACCGCGGCGCACAGCACGATGGCCGCGCCGGCGGAGGTGTTGAGCGCGAAGGCGGCCAGCAGGCCGACCACGCCGCAGACCAGCGCGATGCCGACGCTCCACAGGGCGTGCTGGCGCGCGGTATTGGCCAGGTTGCGCCCGGCGGCGGCCGGCAGGATCAGCAGCGCGTTGATCAGCATCACGCCCACCCAGCGGATGGAGAGCATGACCGCGACCGCGACGAGCACGACGAAGGCGGACTCCCACAGCCGGGTGCGGATGCCCCGGCTCCGGGCCAGGGAGGCGTTGACGCTGGTGAGCAGCAGGCCGTTGTAGATCAGCACCCACACCGCCACGCCGCCCACAAGGGCCAGCAGCAGCCAGAGCAGGTCCTGCTCGGTGACCGTGATGATGTCGCCGATCAGCAGCGGGGAGTACTTGGCGAAGCCGCCGCCCGCGGCGAGGATCAGCAGACCCAGCGCCACCGAGGTGGAGGAGAAGACGCTGATCACCGTGTCGGCGGAGGCCGCCCCGCTGCGGCGGATGGCCGTGATCAGCAGCGCCCAGACGATGCCGAACACCAGCATGCTGACCAGGTCATTGCTCACGCCCAGCAGGATGCCCAGGCCGATGCCGGTCAGCGCGCTGTGCCCCAGGGCATCGGAGAAGAAGGCCATCTGCTGGTTGACCGCCATGGTGCCCAGGAGGCCCAGCAGCGGCGTCAGCAGGAGAATCGCCAGGAGCGCCCGGCGCATATAGAGAAACTGCATGGCCTCCAGGGGAAGCGAGCCCAGCAGCTGATAGAGAAAGCTCATGCCTCCACCTCCTCACGGCCGAAGACCCGGCTGAACTCCGGGGACGCGAACACATAGTCCGGCTGGCCCTGCACCAGGACGGTCTTGTCCAGCAGTACCACATGGTCCGCGTACTCCCGCACCAGCCGCAGGTCGTGGCTGACCAGGAGCATCGCGATGTGGTGGGTGGTGCGCAGCTGGGTCACGGTGTCCAGAAACAGCTGCAGGCCGTTGGCGTCCATGCCGGAGACCGGCTCGTCGAGCACCAGCAGGTCCGGAGCGGGGTGCAGGCTCAGCGCCAGCAGCACCCGCTGGATCTCGCCGCCGGAGCAGCGCCCCAGGGGCCGGTCCACGAGGTCCTCCGCGCTGACCTCCCGCAGGGCGGCGCGCACCTCCTCGCGGGTCTTGCGGCCGACGCCGGTCCAGACCGGGCGGCGGGAGAAGCAGGCGGCCATGAAGTCCAGCACCGTCAGCGGCATATCCCGGTCGAACTCCAGGTGCTGCGGCACATAGCCGGTGATCAGATGCGGGATGTCGCGGCCGTGCTCGTTGATGTGCCGGATGGAGCCGCTGTGGGGAAACTCGCCCAGGAGCGTGCGCACCAGGGTGGTTTTTCCGGCGCCGTTCTGGCCGATGAGCACGGTCAGCTGACCGCAGTGGATGTGCATGGACACCTTCTGCAGAAGCTCCTGGCCGCCGCGGGTCACGGAGACGTCGTGCAGATCGATGTGGCAGAGGTTGCAGGCGTGGGGCATGGGATTCCTCCTGTGGGAGCGCTCAGCGCTCATCGATGGTGCAGCCGCCGATGAACTCGCGCAGCAGGGACAGCGGCGGGATCTCCGCCAGGATGTCCTCCGAGATATCGGGGATATAGTGGAGCATTTTCATCAGCCGGTTGGCCCGCAGCCAGCCGGGATCCGTGGACGGCACCTGCTGCAGCAGCTGGTAGCTGAAATGCCGCAGGACCGGGAGCTCGTAGTGCAGCGCGGTGTTGAAGACGCTGTCCGCCATCTCCTGGTAGGGAAAGATCCACTTCTGTTCGCCGCGGCGCACGCTCGGCCACATGGAGAGGGTCTTCTCCGGCGTGGTGGCGCGGAAGCGCAGATCCCGCACGATCCGGCGCAGCAGGCGCACGTCGGTGGTGCGGATGCGGTTGTGGTCGTCGAGGTTGAGGCAGGTCAGCGCGCTGACGAACACCCGGTGGATGGCCGACGGCGGAATGTTCCGGACCAGGGCGGGGTTCAGCGCGTGGATGCCCTCGAAGATGACCAGCTCGTTCTCCTTGAGCTGCAGCGGATGTCCCTCAGGCTCCCGGGCACCCCGGGCGAAGGAGAAGCGGGGGATCATCACCAGCTCGCCGTCCAGCAGGCGGCGCATATCCTCCTGCAGGCGGGGGAGATCCAGCGCGTGGAGCTGCTCCAGATCCAGCGAGCCGTCCGGTTCCGGCGTGATCTTGTCCCGGTCCAGATAGTAGTCGTCCAGGGAGATCCGGTACGCGTGCCGCCCCAGCACCCGCAGCTGCACGGCCAGCCGGCCGGCGGTGGTGGTTTTGCCCGAGGAGGAGGGTCCCGCGACCAGGACGACCCGGCGGCCGGCTTTCACGATCTGCTCGGCGATCTCGCCCAGCGCCTGCTCGTGGAGCGCCTCGTTGACACGGATGAACTCGCGCAGCTCGCGCTGGTCCCGCAGGCGGGTGAGGTCCGCCACGTTGTTGACGCCCAGGATGTCGCACCAGCGGGCGCTCTGGCTGAAGGCCGCCAGATGCTTGGGCTGCTCTACGTAGGCGGCGGGGTGCGCGGGGTCGCCCTCCTGCGGCAGGAGCAGCACGAAGCCGTCCGGCCGGAGCAGGTGCAGGTCAAACACCGCCACGCACCCGGTCCCCGGAGCCATGGCGCCGTAGAAATACTCCCACATGCCGCCGCAGGAATAGACCTGGAACCAGTCGTAGGGCCGGGTCCGGAGAAGCTCGGCCTTGTCCTCCTGCCCGTCCTCGTGGAAATAGCGGATCGCCTCGTCACGGCTCCAGCGGGATTTCGTGAAGGGGAGGTTCTGCGCGATCAGCGCCTGCATCTCCCGGCGGAGCTCCGCGAGATCCGTCTCCGAGAGGCTGCAGCCCGGCAGTCTCACCCGGACGCCGCGCCCCAGCGAATAGTCGATGCGCACGCGCTGTCCCGGGCGGAGGCGGCGGAGCGCCAGCAGCATGACGAAGCGCAGCGAGCGCTCGTAGATCCGCTCGCCCTCCTCGTCCGCCAGGGAGAGCGCGGCGAACACGCCGCCGCGGTTCAGCGGCTCGGAGAGATCCACCGGCATCCCGTCCCGCGTGGCCGCGAGCGTATCCGGCCGCAGCAGGCCCAGTGCCTCCAGGCACTGTCCTGCGGTGCTGCCGTCCGGCAGGGCGATCCAGTCCCGGTTGCCTTCGCACGTGATGAACATTCAAAGCCACTCCTCTCTGCAGGTCGGGGCGGAAAACGACACAGCTCCCCCTGGAGCCGTCATGCGTCTCAGGGGGAGCTGAAAGAATTCATGGATGGAAGAGGCTCACGCCTTCTGCATGGCGGCGATCTCCGCAGCCAGGTCATCGTGGCGCTTCTCGATGCCTTCGCCGCGCTCGAAGCGGGCAAAGCGGACCACGTCCACGGGGGCGCCGGCGGCGCGGGAGATCTCGGCCATCAGACCCTTGACGGTTTTGTCGGGATCCTTGACGAAGGGCTGCTCAAGCAGGCAGACTTCCTTGTAGTACTTCTCGATCTGACCCTCGACGATGCGGTCGACGATCTTCTCGGGCTTGCCGGACTCCAGGGCCTTGGCGCGCTGAATCTCGCGCTCCTTGTCCAGCTTCTCGGAGTCCACTTCCTCGCGGCGGACAGCCTCGGGCTTGGCGGCAGCCACCTGCAGGGCGACGTCGTGCGCGAACTGCTTCACGCCTTCGTTGGCCTTGCCGGTCTCGTCGGTGCAGACATCCACCAGCACGCCCACCTTGCCGCCCAGATGGATGTAAGCGTCGACGACGCCCTCAGTCTGGTAGCGGACGAAACGGCGCACGGAGATCTTCTCGCCGATGGCGACGGTCGCCTCGGACACCAGATCCTCGATGGTCTTGGAGGGGTCATCCACGAAAGCCTGGCCCATCAGCTCCTCGACGGAGGCGGGGTTGGCCTGGGCAATGTGCTTGGCCACGTTGTTCGCGAAGGCGACGAAGTTGTCGGTCTTGGCGACGAAGTCGGTCTCGCAGTTGACTTCCACGATCACGCCGGTGCAGCCGCAGGGAGTCACATACTTGGCGACCACGCCCTCGGCGGCGATGCGGCTGGCCTTCTTGGCAGCCTGGGCCAGGCCCTTCTCGCGCAGCCAGTCGATAGCCTTTTCCATATCGCCCTCGGCGGCGATCAGCGCTTTTTTGCAGTCCATCATGCCGGCATTGGTGCGCTCGCGCAGCTCTTTAACCAGCGCAGCAGTAATCTCAGCCATAGTCTATCGTCCTTTCGTCATTTCAGTCGATGGGAAGGAAAACGCAGGCGGCCTCGGCGGAAGCGCACCTGCGCAGGGTTCTGCTTACGCCTCGGGAGCGGCCTCGGCAGCGGGGGTCTCAGGCTCGGCCTGCTCGCCCTGCTTGCCCTCCAGCACGGCGTCGGCCATCTTGGAGGCGATCAGCTTGACCGCGCGGATGGCGTCGTCATTGCCGGGGATCACGTAGTCGATCTCGTCGGGGTCGCAGTTGGTGTCGACGATGCCCACGATCGGGATATTGAGCTTGCGGGCTTCCGCCACGGCGATGTGCTCCTTGCGGGGGTCAACCACGAACATGCAGCCGGGGAGACGCTTCATCTCACGGATGCCGCCCAGGTTCTCCTGGAGCTTTTCACGCTCGTGCTGCAGCTTCGCGACTTCCTTCTTGGGGAGCACGTCGAACTGGCCGGCGGCTTCCATGCGGTCGATCATGTTCAGACGGTCCACCCGGGTGCGGATGGTGTGGAAGTTGGTCAGCATGCCGCCCAGCCAGCGGTTGTTGACATAGTACATATTGCAGCGCTCGGCCTCGGAGCGGATGGACTCCTGCGCCTGCTTTTTGGTGCCCACAAAGAGCACGGTCTTGCCGCTCATCGCGACGTCGCGCACGAAGGCATACGCCTCGTCGACCTTCTTCACCGTCTTCTGCAGATCGATGATGTAGATGCCGTTGCGCTCGGTGAAGATGTACTGCGCCATCTTCGGGTTCCAGCGGCGGGTCTGGTGGCCGAAGTGAACACCGGCCTCCAGCAGCTGCTTCATGGAAATGACTGCCATGGGATCTCCTCCTTGTTTTTAACCTCCCTCCGCTTCCCTGCGGCTTGCCACCGGGGTTCCGGCACAAGCAGCCGCTCGGCGGAGGTGCGTTTTACCGGGTGATTATAGCACGACACCCGGGCTTTTGCAAGAACTTTTTTCGGGCCTTTTTTCCCGTGTCAGAAAGCGGACTTCTCCGCGACGGCCTTCTTCTCCTTCGGGCCGCCGGTCAGCCGCTCCCAGCGGGCCTTCCACTTCTTGCGGTGCTCCAGCCGCTCGCCCAGGTCGCGGGCGCCCACGCCATAGACCAGGTAGAGGATCAGGCCGGAGACCAGCATGATGAAGACCGTCGAGGCGCAGCGCCGGCCGGAGGCGTTGACGTTCATGCCGTCGCGGCCCTCCTCCGCGCACATGGACTGGATGACCATCGCGTAGCTGGTGCCGTAGCTGGAGTGGAAAGTGGCGCTCATGTCGTACTCGGTGAAGAGCGCGTTGAAGTTCAGCGCGAACACCGCCAGCACACTGGGCAGCACGATCGGCAGCTTCACCCGCAGGAAGGTGACCAGCGGACTCGCGCCGAGGTTTTTCGCGGCGTCCTCCAGCTCATCGTCGATGGCGTAGAAGGCTGCCTTGATCATGCGCAGGGCGAATGGCAATTTGACCACCGTGTAGGCCATGACGATCAGGAAGCGGACGTTCTCCCGCATGTACATGTTCTGGCCGAAGACGTACCAGACCTCGTTGTTGAAGTAGATGCGGTAGGAGTAGCAGATCAGGATGGTGGGCAGGAGCCAGGGGAAGAGCAGGCAGGCTTCCACGATGCGGGAGCTCTTCTTCTTGCGGTTCTTGAAGATGTAGTTGACCGCCACAACGACGATCACGCAGGCCAGCGCGGCGGCGAGGGCGGACAGGATGAAGCTCAGCCGGATGCCGCCCACGGTGGTCTGGTTGCTGAACACGCCGGAGATCTGCCCGGCGCGGAGCTTGGTCTTGCCGCGGCTGTTGACCCAGGAGTAGTCCTGCGAGCCGAAGTAGTTGATCAGCGTCCACTGGGAGAGATCCAGGGACTTTGCACGGATCGCGGGCCAGTTCTGGAAGGAGAAGAGCACGATCATGCCCACCGGGGTCATGTAGATGATGAAGAGAATATAGGCGTAGATATGCGCGAGAATGTTGGCCGCCGGATTCTGAATCTTCTGTTTGACCAGCTTGGCCTTGGTCTTGCTGACCGAGAGGTAGTGGCCCTTGCGCTCATAGTGGTTGAGGACGGTCAGCAGGATGATCGTGAACAGCGCCAGGATCACGGACAGCAGCGCGGCACGGGCCTGCGGGAAGGCCTCGTCCGCGGTGGAGGAGCCCGCCAGACGCACGATCTCGGGGTTGATGGAGTTGTAGCCCAGCAGCGTCGGGGCGGACATGGCGCACAGACCGGTGATGAAGGTCATGACCGTCAGGGAGAACAGCGTGGGCAGCAGGGTGGGCATAACCACCCTGAAGAGCACCTTGAAGGGCTTGGCGCCCAGGTTGCGGGCGGCCTCCACGGTATTGTAGTCGATGCCGCGGATGGCGTTGCGCAGGAAGAGGGCGTGGTTCGAGGTGCAGGCGAAGGTCATGGTGAACAGTACGGCGGAGAAGCCGGTGAACCACTGCTTGTTCATCCCGGGGAACATCTGGGTCAGCCAGGTGGTGAGCATGCCGTTGGAGTCATAGAGGAACTGATAGCCGGTGACCAGCGCCACGCCGGAGTAGATCAGGGTGGTCATGTAGCCCAGCCGCAGGATCTTCGCGCCCTTGATATCGAAATACTCGGTCAGGAGCACGATGGAGATGCCCACGATGTTGACCGTGATCACCAGAAGGATCGCCAGCTTCAGGGAGTTCCAGAGGAAGATGGGCATGTTGCCGGCGAAGAAGAAGTTGATGACCGCCATGGGATCGGGCTGCCCGTTGGCGTTCTTCGCCGTGAAGATGGAGGTAAGCGTGTTCAGGCAGGGGATCACCATGAAGCCGAGAAACAGGTAGGCAAACAGAATCCCACCGAAGATCTTCCACAGGGAGTCGAGCTGGATGCCGCCTGTACGTTTGAGCGTCTTCTGCATGCTCACGCCTCCTCAGGATAAGACATGACATCCGCCGGATTGATGCGCACCTGCACCTGCTCGCCGGGCTCATAGATATTGATGCCGTCGTTTTTCTCAATGACCTTCAGCGTCTGCCCGCCGACATCGATGTAGTATTTGATGTAGAGACCGTAGTACTCCTGCATCTGGATGACGCCGTTGAGCAGCAGCGTGTTCTCCGTGTGGCGCGGGTTGACCTGGACGCGCTCCAGGCGGATGAAGTGGTGCCGGTTCGGCTGGAGCCCCAGGCCGGAGACGATCTCGCCGCCCAGCGGGTTGATGTCGCCGATGAAGTTGGCGACGAACTCGGTCGCGGAGTGGTTGTAGACCTCGTTGGGGGTGCCGATCTGCTCAATATAGCCCTTGTTGAACACGGCGATCCGGTCGGAGAGGGTCAGCGCCTCCTCCTGGTCGTGGGTGACGTAGATGGTCGTGATGCCGAACTCGCGCTGCATGCGCTTGAGCTCGTTGCGCAGGTTCACGCGCAGCTTCGCGTCCAGGTTGGACAGGGGCTCGTCCATGCAGATGATTGCCGGCGCGGTGACCAGGGCGCGGGCGATGGCCACGCGCTGCTGCTGGCCGCCGGAGAGCTGGGAGACGGCCTTGGCCAGCTGCTCGTCGCTGAGGTCAACCTTCCGCGCGATGGTCTGGATGCGCTGCTCGATCTCGTTCTTCGGCAGCTTTTTGATCTTCAGGCCGAAGGCGATGTTGTCGTGCACCGTCATGGTGGGGAAGAGAGCGTAGGACTGGAAGACGATGCCGATGTTGCGCCGCTCGATCGGCACATGGGTGATGTCCTGCCCCTGCATGGTGACCGTGCCGCTCACGGGCTCGATGAAGCCGGTGATCGTGCGCAGGGTGGTGGTTTTGCCGCAGCCGGAGGGGCCGAGGAAAGTAAAGAATTCGCCCTCCTTCACGTGGACGTTGATGTTGTGCAGCGCCTCAAAGTCGCCGAATTTGACTACGATATCGTGCAGTTGAATCACAGGGCATCGTTCCTTTCCGGCAAAAAGTTGATGGAAGGGGCAGGGGATCACCCTCATGCGGGTGATCCCCTGAAAAAGGGCGACCCCGTTTGGGAGGTCGCCCGTGGGGGATGCCGCGGATTACTCAGCCTTCTGGGTCAGCGTCGCCCAGTCGAGGTTGTCCCAGTCGGGCTCGGCGGGGGCATTGGAATTGTCCTGCCAGTAGAAGCCCAGGTTGGACATGATGTTGGTCCACTCGGCGGAGTGGGCGGCCACGTACGCAGCATAGGTCATGTCGGTGCCGGGGACGGTGGTCAGGGAGCAGTTCTTCAGCGTGTAGATCACCGGGATCTCGCCCTCGTAGACTTCGTTGGCGGCCACGGTGTTGCAGGGGAAGGAGTCGAACTCCTCAGACCACGCGGCCTGGGTCTCCGCGGAGGCGAACCACTCGGCGAAGGCCTTCACGGTCTCGGTCTCCTCCTCGGAGCGGGCCGGGTTGTCCAGAATGCCGATGTACTCGGCGATGTAGTAGGTGCCGTCGTCGATCTTGACGATGTTCCAGTTCTCAGGCTGAAGCGTGCCCTTCAGGGGATGATCCGGGAAGGCCACCTCGCCGTCCTCGATCTTGCTGTACAGGGAGCTGGAGTACATGGTGGAGACCTTCACGTCGCCGCGGATCAGGGGATCGATGCCGTAGCTGTCGCCGGTGAAGGTGCCGCCCGCGCAGTAGGCCCACAGGGTCTTCCAGCCCTCGACGGAGATGCCGCCGGCCGGGGACTCGGGATCGGTGAAGGAATAGAGCATCGCGCTGTTGATGTTGGCGTTCGTGGTGCCGCCGACCTTGCCCTGACGATACCAGGGCGAGTAGCCGCTCTTCACGATGTCGGCCCAGTGCTCGAAGTGGAGCTCCTCGCCGTTGGTGCCGAACTCGTCGTTGCGGTAGAGCATCAGCACGTTCTGCACGACCAGGCCGTAGGCCTTGCCGTCATACTTGTACTCGCCGACCTCATCGGCCCAGGACGGGGTCCAGTCGATGATGGACAGGTTCTCGTACTTGCCGTCCAGCAGCTGGCCCCAGCGGGTCTCGTTCAGACCGAAGATCAGGTCGCCGTCCTTGTTCTCGTTCGCGGCCTGGATCGCGGCGGTGTCGCCGGAGATGACCGTGTTGTTATCCATCGATACGGTGAAGCCCGCCTCCGCAGCGTGGTCGATGACCCACTGGGTACGCGCCGGATCGTTGGAGTTGGAATAGATGCGGATGGTGTAGCCGTCAGCGGACGCGAGGGACACCAGGGACAGCGCCATCATCGCCGCCAGCACAACGCACAGCCACTTCTTCATTGGGAAAAGCCTCCTTTGTTTGTTGACATTTCACCGGTCGCCCGGTGCTTCTTGGGCAAGTATACAACATTCCGGCAGAAAAAGGAACCCTTTTCGACAAAAATTTCTGGTCCTGCGGCCTCAGGCCGGCGAGCCCGGAAGCTGGATCAGGGCGGCGAGGCGGTAGCGGCGTTTGAGATAACCCTCCAGGTTGCCGTAGTCGCTGACGGTGATCTCCGAGAGACCCAGACAGTCCATGCAGGCCAGCAGGATGCAGATGCCGTGCACCACGATGTCGGCACGGCCGGGCTGGATGGTGGGCAGCGCCTGGCGCTCGGGAATGCTCAGGGCTGCGAGCCGCTGTGCCTCCGCCTCGACCCAGACTTTGGAAAGACTGGTGCCGTGCATGCGCGTCCGGTCGGTCCAGGCGGCGCTGTGGTAGCAGGCGCTGAGCACGGTGAAGGTGCCGCCCGTGCCGACCCAGCGCGGGGGAATCTGCGCCGGGTCGAGCTCGCGCAGCCCCTCCCGGAGCAGCCGGCCGGCCATGGCGCGGAGATGCGGGATGGATTCGGGACCGGAGGCGGGGGACTGCCGCTGCAGCCGTACGGCGCCCAACTGGAAGCTCCGGCTCCAGGCGGGAACCCCGTCCGCGCCGGTCACGACCTCGGTCGAGCCGCCGCCGATGTCCAGCACGCCGCAGGCGCCCGGGAAGGCGGCGCCCAGATAGGAGAGGGCGGCCTCCTCGCTCCCGGAGCAGATCTCCGGCTCAAGCCCGGCGCGCTCCCGGAGGAGGGCGGCGAAGGCCTCCGCGTTGGAGGCGTCGCGGGTGGCGGAGGTGGCGAAGAGATCCAGGGACGCCGCCGGGAGTTCCCGGGCATGGCGCGCCATCTCGGCCACGGCGGCGGCGGTGGCCTCCATGGCCTCCGGACGCAGACGGCGTTCCGCGTCCAGACCGGCGAAGAGCCGCGTGGCGACTCGCTCGCGCCGGATTCGGAAGCCCAGATTCCCCTGGATTTCGGCGACCAGCATGCGCACCGAGTTGGAACCGATTCCGATCACAGCAGCCTTCACAGGTCTGTCCTCCTTATATTTCATACTCAGTATCGTGTGCTAAATGGCAGCAGAGAGATTTCGCGGCCTGCGGGCCGCGACCAGGGCTTTCCGATCGCCCTGGACCTTCGGATGCACCCTTTGCATGGGGTGTACAGAGAGAAGAAATAGAATATGAAGAAAAATGCCCAGGGAGGGGTTACTCTCCCATGGACATTTCCTGCAGCAGAATCTGCCACTCGGTCTCGGTGTAGCTGTCCAGCAGCTCCGGATTGGTCACCTCAAAGCGCAGTTCGCCCGGCTTCAGGTAGCCCAGCTCCGTGCGGGCGCGGGTCTCGATGTAGCCCATGGAGCCCACGTTGCGCAGCTCCAGCTTCAGCGCCTGCAGCTCCTCCTCCTTGCGGGAGAGGTCGTACTGCCGGAGCAGCTCGTTGGAGTTGGCGGCGCGCAGATCCGCGCTGTTGCGGTGGAGACCGAAGGCAAACAGACCGAGCAGCGCGGCAAAAACCGGAATGACCACGATCCAGCTGACGGCGCCTTTCCGGCTGTCTTTCTGTGTGCGCATGGCTGTTTCCCCCAGTATGATGATCAGATCAGAGCTTCCCAGGCGGCCCGGGTGCGGGCAAGGGCGTCCTGCCAGCGGGACAGGTGCTCCGTATCCCAGAGGCGTCCCTCCGCGATCGCGTGCCTGCAGGCGAGCAGCTGCCCGAAGGCGCCCTCCGCGAGCGCCTGCCGCATCCGCTCCGCCATCTCCTCCGGATTCGCCAGCTGCTCCGCGAGGTGCGCCAGGTTCTCGCCGCACTCCGCCAGGAGCTCCGGGACGTCCGCGTCGTACTCCTCCTCGCGCAGCGTCTCCGCCAGCTGCAGCAGCCAGCCGGGCAGCTCCGCGTCGTCCAGCGCGGCGCCGTACCGGCCGGTCAGCCAGAGCCAGCAGGCGTCCAGGTGGTCCCAGTTGTCCATCGACCCGCCGCCGGCGAAGACGACCTCGCCCTTGTCCTGGGTGAAGTCCTCCGCGGCGTACAGCGCCACGATCAGCGGCCGGCCCGTGCTTTTGTGGAGCTGCAGCCAGTCGTGCGCCTGGAAGCGGTTGGGGGAGGTGTAGGTGAACAGCAGTGTCTCCAGCCCGCCCGGAGCGGTCTCCCGGGTCATCCGGCAGCTGCCGGGGAGCGCGTCGCCCCAGGGCCTCTGGCAGATCATCTCATAGAGAAACTGGTCCCCCTCGCCGCCCTGGTCCCTGCTGATCCGATCGAGCTCAGCCTGCAGTTTCTCCGGCGCGGGGATCTCCTCCTCGTCGGGGTCCATGGCGTTCTCATACAGCTCCCGCATCAGGCGGGAGAGCTCCGCCGGTGTTCCCACCGCGCAGACACGAACCTGATACCGCATGGCATCCGCCTCCTTCTTTTCGACCCTTCTATTCTACGGCGGAAACAAAATTCCTGCAAGCCCTTGACAGCGCGGCCCGGACGTGTTATGCTTCCGGAGGTTTGACTCAGAAGAACCATTGCCGAAGACAGCCGGTGTCCGAGAGGACTTAAGGGAGCACGCTCCGCCTGCCGAGGTGCCAAAGGATCTGCAAATGCTTTTCCCTTGCACCTGCAATGCAAGGGTTTTCTTCACTCCCAAACCGTGAGGAGGTGCAGAGAAGCAATGATGAACAAAGGTGAGATGAGCAAGAACCAGGCCGCCAAGGTGGAGGCCGTCGCCGGGATTCTGGAGCAGGTCAAGGCGGCGCAGTCCATCACGGTGGTGAGCTACTCCGGTCTGACTGTGGCGCAGGTGACTGAGCTGCGGAAGCAGTGCCGCGAGCAGGGCGTGCAGTACTGCGTGCACAAGAACCGGCTGATGAAGCTGGCGCTGGAGCAGGCTGGGATTACCGGGGCGGATGATCTGCTCAACGGTCCCAACGCTTTCGTCTTCTCCGTGAAGGATCCCGTGTCCGGCCCCAAGGTCGTGAACGATTTCATCGAGAAGAACAAGCTGCAGGCCCTGGCCATCACCGGCGGCGTGTTCGAGGGCAAGCCCGCGAACGCGGCGACCATGATGACCCTGGCGAAGATGCCCAACCGGGACGAGCTGCTGGCGATGCTGGTGGGCTGCCTGCAGAGCCACATTTCCGGCCTGGTGGCCGTGCTGGATCAGATTGCCGAACAGAAGGGCGCTGCCTGAGCGCCGCATGAAACTCTAAGAGATGGAGGTAGAAACATGGATATCCAGAGCATCATTGAAGCGATTGAGAAGATGAGCCTGATGGAAGTCAAGGAGCTGGTGGACGCACTGAAGGAGAAGTTCGGCGTGACCGGCGCCATCGCTGTGGCCGGTGGCCCCGCCCCCGCTGCTGCGGCTGCTGAGGAAGAGAAGACCGAGTTCGACGTCGTGCTGAAGGGCTTCGACGCCGCCAAGAAGATCGCCATCATCAAGGTGGTCCGCGAAGTCATCGAGGGCCTGGGCCTGAAGGAAGCCAAGGAGATCGTCGAGGGCGCGCCCAAGACCATCAAGGAAGGCATCTCCAAGGAAGAGGCCGAGAAGATCGTCGCCAAGTTCAAGGACGCCGGCGCCGAGTGCGAGATCAAGTAATCTTCACAACCAACGACAGGACTGCTTCGGCAGTCCTGTTTTGTATTGTTCTCGGTTGAATATGCTTATCGTCAACAGTGAGATTTCGCGCCTGCGGGCGCGACCAGGGCTTTCCGATCGCCCTGGACCTTCGGTCGCATACCCTATCTTGATTTGTGCTTTTACTTGAGATTGGTGTTACTTTCCCCGGGATAGAAACCGCTCCGCCTCCTCCGCGGTGACCGGGTGCTCGGAGTAGCGGGCGCGCTCGTAGAGGGATGCCTGATCAGCCTCGATGCGCTCGCGGGCGGTGACGCCGCGGTTCCACTCGGGATGCCTGCGCAGTAGCTCCGCAAAGCGCGCACGGATGCGCTCCCGGGGCGTTCCGGCGCGGAGGCTGCGGCGGAGCCGGGCACGCTCGCGGCGGCTCAGGGTCTCGTGGCTCTGCCGGGTGTCCTCCACCGTGTCCTCCCACTCCTCCCCGGCGGCATGCAGAAAACGCGTGAACCAGAGACGCAGCTTCTGCAGGCGTGAGAAAAGGAAACGGCAGAGCCGCCAGAGCCCCCAGAGCAGCAGGGCGCCCAGCGCGACCGGGACGACCACGGTCAGGATGCGCAGGAGCCAGTCCGGCCTCGCCTTGGCCGCCTCCTCCACGCCAAACCCCGCGAACCCGCCGCCAGCGCCGCCGCCGATCTCGCCGGTCTGCATGGGGAAGAGCCGCCCGAGCAGCTCCATCAGCTCCCACAGCATCCGCCGCAGGAAGGCCGCGACCGCCGCCAGGGCCTGGGCCAGGACGGGGATCAGCGCGATCAGCAGCACCAGGGCGCAGATCCCGACGGTGAGGAGCGTGTTGCGGTGCCGGACGCGCAGGGGCGCCTGGCCGCGCTGGGCCAGGGCCTCGCGGTTCTGCCCCATCAGGAGAAACAGCGCGAAGCCGGCGAAACAGAGCTGGACCGGCGTCTGCGTGCGGGAAAGGGGCATGCCCGGCGCCGAGGCGGAGGCGAAGATCTGGAAGACGACGAAGAAGGCCAGGAGCGTCAGGCAGAACTGGATCGGGATCTCCCGACGGGGCTCCCAGGCGGCCATCGGCAGGCAGGCCAGCAGCAGTACGGCGTCCAGGAAGGGCACCAGCATCAGCGCAGGCTGTCCGCGCCAGGGGAGCAGCGCCAGCCCGGCTCCGACGATCGCCGCGGCCTCCAGCGCGCCGCACAGCGCCCGGCGCCTGCCGGGGATCAGAAGGCAGCTGACGGCGCCAAGAAAGCCCAGCGCGCCGAAAAGCCAGCCCCATTCCAGACAGTCCGGGGCGGTCAGGGCGAGAAAGACGAAGACCGGGCCCGCCATGCCCAGAAACAGCAGGGCCGGGTGGCGGGCGAGCCGGAGATGCTCCAGCGTCTGTCTCACGCGGCAGGCCTCCTCTCCAGCGGCACCAGCATGACGTCGCAGCCCTGGCGGCGCAGCGCCTGCATGCCCTGCTGCACGTCCTCCCCGTCGTAGGCGGACAGGAGCAGGACGCTCAGCCCGGGCTCCAGCTTCAGCTCCCGGAGAAAGGTCTCAAAGCGGACCGTACGGCGCAGGCGGATCTCGGCGAGCCCGGTGAGCAGCTGCTCCTCACGCGCGGGCCCGCAGGCCGGGAGCGAGCAGGCGCTCTGCCCCTCCGCGTCCGCGAGGTTGGCGGCGTAGCCCGCGGCCATGCCCGCCCGCAGCGCCTGCAGACAGAGCGTCGCGGCCAGGGAGATGGCGTCCTCCAACGGCGCCTGCTCCGCCTCGGAGACGTCCGCCCACTGGGACTGTGTCAGCTGCCCGTTGAGCAGGACCAGCAGCCGTACCTGGGCAGAGGGGTCGTGGAGCCGGACCTGAGGTTCGCCGGTGCGGGCGGTGGCCGGCCAGTGGATGTCCCGGATCGGGTCGCCGGGCAGGTAGGGGCGGATGCCGCGGGTGAGGAACGGATCCTCCGACGCGCGGCGCAGCGCCCAGCTCCCCAGCTGCCGCACCACAGGCTCCGGCAGCGTGTCCCGGGGCAGCAGGCGGGGCCAGACCACGATCCGGACGCGCTCCTCCTGCTCGCGGGTGCAGGTGAAAAAGCCGGTGATGTCGCCCACGGTCAGCGCCGCGCGGCCCACATCCCAGACGCCCCGGCGCAGGAAGCGCACCCGGTGCCGGCGGGTGATCCGCTGCCAGGGCATCACGGTGAACAGACTGTGGTGGTACATGTCCCCGGCGATATCCAGGTTCTCCTGCCGCCCGAAGCGCAGCGCGGCGGGAATGCGGCTCTCGACGCGCAGCCAGGGGATCACCAGAGGCCGGTCGTTGACCACGACCTCGGTCAGGCTGCCCTCCTCGCCGCAGAAAACCGCGGGCTTCTCGAACGCGCGCGCCACGGTCAGCCCGCGCAGCCCCCAGTGCCGCATGACGAACCCGTAGGCGAGGGTCAGCCCGATGAACACCAGCAGGGCGACCAGGATATTCATGCGCGCACCTCGGTCGGGACGGGCACCCACTCCTTGAGCTCGGTCAGGAACTGCGCGGCGGTGTCGCCGGTATCCCAGCCGCGCAGGATCAGCCGGTGGGCGAGGACCGGCACCGCCAGCTCCTTGAGGTCGTCCGGGATCACATAGTCCCGGCCGCGGATCACGGCGAGGGCCTGTCCGGCGCGCATCCACTGGAGCATCGCGCGGGGGCTCGGCCCGAGGCGTACGAGCTTGGGATCCCGCGCCGCCTCGCAGAAGGCCGCCAGGTAGCGCATCAGGTCCTCCGAGACCTGGCAGGACGGGATCAGCGCCGCGGCCTCCTCCCACTGGGCGCGGGTGACCACCGGCTGCAGCGCGGCGAGGGGCTGATCCTGCCGGAAGCGCCGCAGCAGGGCGACCGCCTCCTCCCGGGAGGGGAGTCCCAGGGAGAGCCGCATCAGGAAGCGGTCCAGCTGTGCCTCCGGCAGCGGGAAGGTGCCCTGTGTCTCCACAGGGTTCTGGGTCGCGATGACCAGAAAAGTGGAGGACATCGGGTAGGTCACGCCGTTTTCGGTGACCTGCCGCTCCTCCATGCACTCCAGCAGCGCACTCTGCGTGCGGGGCGTGGCGCGGTTGATCTCGTCGGCGAGCAGCACGTCGGTGAAGACGGGACCCTTCAGGAACTCAAATGCGCCTGTCTGCGGCCGGAAGACGGTCATGCCGGTGATGTCCGCCGGCAGGAGGTCCGGCGTGAACTGGATCCGGGCGAAGGTGCCGCCGACGGAGGCGGCGAAGCTCCGGGCGAGGGTGGTCTTGCCGGTGCCGGGCATGTCCTCCAGCAGCACGTGTCCGCGGCACAGCGCGGCCGCGGTGACCAGCTCCAGGGTCTGCGGCGCGCCGATCATGACCTTCCGCAGGTTGTCCAGCAGAGCGGCCGCCAGGGGGGCGATCTCGTCAATCCGCATCGTTTGCACCTCCGGTCAGAGGATTATTCAACAGACTCTTGGCCAGCTCCGCCATCAGGACGGACGCGGGGAAGAGGGCTTCAGGGGCCGCGGTGAAGCGCGGATGATGGCTGGCGTAAGGACCGCCGGTGCCGATCCGGATGAAGATCCCGGGGCGCTTGCGCGGGGCGTCCAGGTACTCCGAGAAATCCTCGCCGCCCATGCTGCAGGGCTGGCGCTCGACCCGCAGTCCCAGCCCCTCCGCGACGGCCTTCGCCCGCTCACAGAGCCGGACGTCGTTGTACAGAGCGGGTGGACCGGCCATCCAGGTGATCTCGCAGGCGCAGCCGTGGGCCTCGCTGATGCCGCGGCAGACCCGGTGGAAGCGCTCGCGGGTCGCCGCGCGGCTCTCCGGGACCAGCGTGCGCAGCGTGCCCTCCAGCTCGCCGCGCTCGGGGATGACGTTCCAGGTGTTGCCCGCCTCCAGGTGGGTGACGGAGAGCAGCACCTGGTCGAAGGGGTCGCTGCGGCGGCTGACCAGGGTCTGAAGGGCTAGGGTGATCTCCGCCAGCACCGGGATCGGGTCCAGCCCCAGGTGGGGCGAGGCGGCGTGGGCGCCGCGGCCGGTGACGGTGACCTTGAACTGGTCCACCGCGGCCATGACCGCGCCCTCCCGGATGCCCACGGTTCCGGGCTCAAGGAAGGGATAGGTGTGCAGCGAGAGCATCAGCTCCGCCGGGTCGGTCAGGCCGGTGCGGATCATCTGCAGGGCGCCGTCGGTGATCTCCTCGGCGGGCTGGAAGAAGAGCCGGACGCGTCCGGGCAGCGTGTCCTCGGCCTCGTGCAGCAGGATGGCCGCGGCCATCAGCGCCGCGGTGTGGAAGTCATGCCCGCAGGCGTGCATGCAGCCGGGAACCTCCGAGCGGTAGGGGAGGTCCGTCTCCTCCTGGATCGGCAGAGCGTCCATGTCCGCGCGCAGCCCGATGACCGGCCCATCCCCATGGCCGATCTCGCAGACCACGCCGGTGGGGAGCGCACAGGGGAGAAGGCGGATGCCGTGCGCGGTGAGAACCTGCCGCACGAGCGCGGCGGTCTCAAACTCCTCGTTGCCCAGCTCGGGATGGCGGTGGATGGCCTCGAACCAGCCGCGCTGCTCCCGGGCGAGAGATTCGTTTTGCTTCATCTTATTGTCCTCGTTTCGTGGAATCATCTTTTGTAAAGGAAATATAGATTCAATAGCGCATGCGCCCGAAGGTCCAGGGCGATCGGAAAGCCTTGGTCGCGCCCGCAGGCGCGAAATCCCCCGCTATGGTTTGACAATCCTGCCGGGGAATAAGGATAAGACGGAATGGGATGGCCCATTATACCGCCTGTGGCAGAGTTTGGCAATCAAAAAGTGCATCGGGGGGCTTGACATTGGGGAAGGGCGGTGCTATACTGCAAGCATCATATGAATGATTGTTCATATGATAATAAGTCGAGCGGAGGGACATGACCATGAAAAAGACCTATGCCATTGATGTCGACTGCGCAAACTGTGCCAACAAGATGGAGCAGGCCGCCTGCGGGACGCCCGGCGTGGCGAAGGCGGTGGTGAATTTCATGACGCTGAAGATGACGGTGGAGTTTGCCGAGGGCGCGCAGCCGGCGGAGGTCATGCGCGAGGTGCTGGCCCGCTGCCGCAAGGTGGAGCCCGACTGCGACATCCGGCTGTGAGGCGGAGGGCTTTTCCATGAACCGCAGACAGAAAAACACGCTGGTCCGGATTATTGTCTCCGCGATGCTGCTGGCCGTCGTACACTTCCTGCCCCTGGACGGCTGGGTCAAGCTGGCAGCGTACCTGGTGCCGTACGGGATCATCGGACATGACATCCTGCGCAAGGCGTGGAAGGGCATCCGCAACCGGCAGCCCTTCGACGAGTGCTTCCTGATGGCCTTCGCGACGCTGGGCGCGCTGGCGCTGGGACGGCTGAAGACCGGGGACTACGACGAGGCCGTGGCGGTCATGCTGTTCTACCAGATCGGCGAGTGGTTCCAGTCGATGGCGGTGGACAAGAGCCGCCGCTCGATCACTGATCTGATGAACATCCGGCCAGACAGCGCGAACCTGGAGGACGCGGAGGGCCGCTGCACCGCTGTGGACCCGGACGAGGTGCCGGTGGGTTCAATCGTGCAGGTCAACCCCGGCGACCGGATCCCGATCGACGGCGTTGTCCGCAGCGGCAGCGCGGCGCTGGATACGGCGGCGCTCACCGGCGAGAGCCTGCCCCGGGAGGCCGAGGAGGGCGACGAGGTGCTCTCCGGCTGCGTGTGCCTGACGGGCTTTCTGCGGATCGAGACGACCCGGGAGGCCGGGGATTCCACCGCGGCGCGCGTGATGGAGATGGTCGAGAACGCCTCCTCCCGCAAGAGCCGCAGCGAGGCCTTCATCAGCCGCTTCGCGCGGGTCTACACCCCCGCGGTGGTGTTCGGCGCGCTGGCGCTGGCGCTGCTGGGGCCCGCGGTGCGGCTGCTGATGGGCCTGACGCCCGAGTGGGGCGACTGGTTCATGCGGGCGCTGACCTTCCTGGTGATCTCCTGCCCCTGCGCGCTGGTGATCTCGATCCCGCTGACGTTTTTTGCGGCGATCGGGCGGGCGAGCCGCGCGGGTGTGCTGGTCAAGGGCTCCAACTACCTGGAGGCGCTGGCCAACACCCGGCTGATCGCCTTTGACAAGACCGGCACCGTGACCCAGGGCGTGTTCGAGGTGGCCGGCGTGCACCATGCCGTGCTGCCCACGGAGAAGATCCTGGAGCTGGCGGCGCTGGCGGAATCGCACTCCGGCCATCCGATCAGCCAGAGTCTGCAGAAGGCCTGCGGGAAGGAGCTGGATCCCCTGCGGGTGACCGAGGTGGAGGAGCTGGCGGGCGAGGGCGTGATCGCCCGCGTCGACGGGCGGCAGGTGGCCTGCGGCAACGAGCGCCTGATGGCCCGGCTGGGGATCTCCGCGGAACCGTGCCGGAGCGTAGGCACCGTGGTGCACGTGGCGCTGGACGGCGCCTACGCCGGCCATATCCTGATCGCGGACAAGCTGAAGCCCACCGCGCGGGAGGCGCTGGACCAGCTGCGCGCCTGCGGCGTGCGGAAGACCGTGATGCTGACCGGCGACCGCGAGGAGGCGGCCCGGGAGGCGGCGCGGGACCTGGGCGTGGACGAGCTGTACGCGGGTCTGCTCCCGGTGGACAAGGTGGCGAAGGTTGAGGCGCTGCTGGAGGAGAAGCGTCCCCATGAGGCCCTGGGATTCGTGGGCGACGGCCTGAATGACGCGCCGGTGCTCTCCCGCGCGGACATCGGCATCGCCATGGGCGCGCTGGGCTCCGACGCGGCGATCGAGGCGGCGGACGTGGTTCTGATGGACGACGACCCCCTGCGGATCTCGACGGCGATCCGTCTGGCGCGGCGCTGCATGCGCATCGTGCGGGAAAACATCGCCTTCGCCATCGGCGTGAAGCTCATCTGCCTGCTCCTGGGCGCGCTGGGAATCGGCTCCATGTGGCTTGCGATCTTCGCCGACGTGGGCGTGATGGTGCTGGCGGTGCTCAACGCGATCCGCGTCTGAGGGCCTCCAAAGGGCATAAAAACAGAACTTTTGCCGCCGAATTCGAAAAAAAGATTGAAAGCAGGCTGTTTTCCGCTTGAAAAACTGTTGCATTAACCGCTGGAATGGGCTATAATAGCGTCAGAGGCGAAAGCCCCCAGAACAATTTCAGAAAGGATGCGTAACATGAACAAGCAGGAACTGATCGAGAAGGTTTCCTCGAAGGCTGAAATCACCAAGGCGGAGGCCGCTAAGGTCGTCAGCGCTACCCTGGAGAGCATCACTGAGGGCCTCGTGGCCGACAAAAAGGTGATCCTGGTTGGCTTTGGCACGTTTGAGGTTCGTGAGCGCGCTGCCCGCGAGGGCCGCAATCCCCGCACCGGCGACAAGATCAAGATCGCCGCGACCAAGGTGCCCGCTTTCAAGCCCGGCAAGGACATGAAGGAAGCCGTCAACGTGAAGAAGGGCAAGAAGGCCAAGAAGTAATTCATTTGCAAAGCAAACGCCGTCCGCTGCGGACGGCGTTTTTCGGTGCGTCAGAAGCATATCAAACGGATGCTTATCGTCAACAGTGAGATTTCGCGGCCTGCGGGCCGCGACCAGGGCTTTCCGATCGCCCTGGACCTTTGGTTACATGCCTTTTCTTGATTTGCAGTTATTACCTGAGAGTAGTATCAGTACGAATTCCAGTTTGCCTGGCCAAATGATAAACGGAAACCCGGAAGTCAGGCGTATACGAGCCCTTGAGACTTACTCTGAAGCGCCGGATCCTGCATGATCCGCAGGAGTGTCCAGTCGGCCATCTCAACGGTTCCCTCGAACTCATTATATCTTGGATTGGCAATGACGAGGATGGCTCCTTCCTGAGGGCATTCATCACTCATAAAGTTGATAATCATGCTGTCTTCACCGTTGCCGGAAAACAGATTGATGGTTCCGGTCTCATCTGCCGCAACAGCGAGGACCGGATTGAGAATCTGTGTGATTTTCAGGAGCAGCATGCAGTTGCCGCATTCTCCTCTCGCATCCAGCCATTCCAGAATCGTGACGAATTTCGGGCTTTCTTCGGCTTGAGCAAAGCATAAAACTGAAATGAGAACAAGGACAATGGAAAGCGTCCGTGCGATGGTCTTCTTCATTGGGGTTCAACTCCTTTCGTTTTGTGCAATCCCGCTAAAGCGGAGTATCAGGAGAGTTTCATAGCGGTTTTTCTTCCGACATTTCTTTGCATCGGATATCCTGACAAACCGGACGCTTATGTATCTATCCAGATCAGGAACCGTTCATCTGTCCTGTCGGTAACAATACCACCGTTCGCGAAGGCCACAGCCTGGGATGCCGTGTTATTCAGGCGAATGGTTAGCAGGACTTTTTTGATTCCCATTTCATTTGCTTTCTGCAGCAGGAGCCTGAGGAGCTCTTTTCCGTATCCTTTTCCACGGTAAGCAGGAGCAATGGCGTACCCGATATGGCCGCCCGCCTTTCGCAGCGCGTCCGTCAGGTGATGTCTCAGTTTTCCGAAGCCGACAGGGGTGCCGTCCGCATAGAGCCAGTAGGTCGTCGTGGGCACTTTCCAGCCGTCCTGGATTCCCTCCCGAAGGGATTCCTGATGCCTGGCAGCCAGCCATTCCTTATATGCCTCGTAAGACATACCGTTTGCATGGTTTCCGAAACCGTTTTCTTCCTTAGGAATCTCCTGAAGCATTTGGAAGATTTCGGGTCCGTCATCCACGGACAGTCTTCTTAATTCCAGCATTGTTTTTTCCTCTCTGTAGCATATACCACCCGAGCCTGCCGAAAAGCAGACCGCGTCAGCCGCGCAGAATCCGGCGCAGGTCGCCGGGGTCGGCCCAGGACAGCCAAGGCTGCAGGCGCTCCAGCAGGCGCTCAAGGGACTCCTCCGGCTTGCGGCGGAAGGCCTCGTCGAGGTATTCCGCGCCGAACCACTTCTCGGGGGTGGTGAGCAGGGCGTTGCCCCAGCCGTAGGCATGCCCGTAGCGGTCGAGGTCGTAGACGAAGTCCTGGTTGATGATGAAGGTCTGCATCTGCAGGTGGGTCAGCGCGGTGTCGAACCCCTTGGAGAAGCCGCACTCCCGTCGGGCGACTTTGGATACCGCCGGGGCGTGCTCCTCCAGCCAGGCCATCAGGAGCTTTTCCCGGTATGGCACGAGGCCGTCCTCGCAGCGGCCTTCGAAGTCGTAGCCGTCGCGGCGCAGGTTCGCCAGGTCCGGGAAGCAGTCCAGGCTCACCCAGGCGTTCTTGCCCGCGATGAAGCGGCCGTAGACATTCCGCTTGTCCTTGGCGAGGCGGCCCTTCCACTCCCAGGGTCCGTCCGCGGACGTGAACCAGACGTCCGGCCGGATATGCTCCTCCAGCGACCAGCCGGGAATCCGGTTGCGGAAAAAGGGCAGAATGCCGATCTGATTGACCAGCTCCTCCAGGTCCCCAATATGCGAAACTGTCCACCAGCCCATGCCGGTCACCTCCCGCTCCCCACTGTAGCACGCGGGGCGGGGATTGTCAAAGGCGGCGGCGGTTTTTTTGCTTCGGCGCTGTACAACCCCCGGGGAATCGTGTATAATCACGATTGCAAATCTTGCAGAGGAGGAAGTTCCGTGCTGAGTGAGAACATTCGTTGGGTCGGCGTGCACGACCATGAGATCGACCTGTTCGAGGGACAGTATGAGGTGCCGTCCGGCATGAGCTATCACAGCTGGGTGATCCTGGACGAGCAGGTGTGTGTGATGGACACGGTGGACCGCCGCTTTTCCGGGGAATACCTGGGCAAGGTCGCGGACGCGCTGGGAGACCGGACGCCGGACTACCTGGTCGTGTCCCATGTGGAGCCGGACCACGCCTCCTCCGTGCAGGCCTTCCTCGACCGCTGGCCGGACGTCACGCTGGTGGGGAACGCCAAGACCTTCCAGATGCTGGAGAACTATTTCGTCCTGGGCGAGACCAAGCGCCGCGTGGTGAAGGAGGGCGACACCCTCCCGCTGGGCAGCCATACCCTGCGCTTCGTGCTGGCGCCTATGGTGCACTGGCCCGAGGTCATGATGAGCTATGAGGAGTCCGAGAAGCTGCTGTTCAGCGCGGACGCCTTCGGACAGTTCGGCGCAGCGGACGTCATGCCCGCGTGGGACGACGACGAGGCGCGGCGCTACTACCTGAACATTGTCGGCAAGTACGGCCCGCAGGTGCAGGGCGTGCTGAAGAAGGCCGCCGGGCTCGCAATCGACGCGATCCTCCCGCTGCACGGCCCGCAGACGCTGACGGACGCGATCCCCCACGCGCTGGAGAAGTACCAGATCTGGGCCTCCTACGCCGTGGAGGACGAGGGCGTGCTGGTTGCCTACGCCTCGCTGCACGGCAACACCGCCGCCGCGGCGGAGAAACTGGCGGACCTGCTGGACCAGAAGGGCTGCCCGGACGTGGTGCTGGCGGACTTGGCCCGGGTGGACATGGCCGAGGCGCTGGCCTGCGCTTTCCGCTACGGCAAAGTCGTCCTGTGCGCCTCCACCTACAACGCGGGCATCATGCCCTTCATGGAGGACTTCCTGCACCATCTGAAGGCCAAGAACTGGCAGAAGCGCACCGTCGGCCTGGTGGAGAACGGCTCCTGGGCCCCGATGGCGGCGAAGGGCATGCGGGAACTGCTCGGCGGCATGAAGGAAATCACGGTGATTGAACCGCAGGTGACGATCAAGGGCGCCCCCAAGACGAGCGATCTGCCAGCCCTGGAAGCGCTGGCGGAGAGCCTGCTGCAGGCATAAAGGAGAAAAAGAATTATGATGCTGACACAAGCGCCGCGCGGGACGCGCGATGTGCTGCCGGCGGAGAGCTATCGCTGGCAATATCTGGAGAGCAAAATGCGGACGGCCGCGGCGGAGGCGGGCTACCGGGAGGTTCGGACGCCGGTCTTCGAGCACACGGAGCTGTTTCTGCGCGGCGTGGGCGATACCACGGACATCGTGCAGAAGGAGATGTACACCTTCAAGGACAAGGGCGACCGCTCCATCACGCTGAAGCCCGAGGGCACGGCGGGCGCGGTGCGCTGCCTGCTGGAGCACAACCTCTATGCGGACGCGCTGCCCTGCAAAATGTATTATCTGGACGCGCCGATCTTCCGCTATGAGGCGCCGCAGTCCGGCCGCCTGCGGGAGCACCACCAGTTCGGCATGGAGTGCTTCGGCGCGGCGGACGCCACGGTGGACGCGGAGCTGATCCTGCTGGCCTATCGGCTGCTGAGCGGCCTGGGCGTCAGCAACCTCTCCGTGAACATCAACTCCATCGGCTGCCCGAAGTGCCGTCCCGCCTATCACGCAAAGCTCAAGGAGTTCCTTGCGGGCAAAGTGGAAAACCTCTGCGCGGACTGCAAAAACCGCTTCGAGCGCAACCCGCTGCGGGTGCTGGACTGCAAGGTGCCCTCCTGCCAGGAGCAGGTGAAGGACGCCCCGAGCATGCTGGACTGCCTGTGCGACGAGTGCCGCGCGCACTTTGAAAAGCTGCAGGCCTGCCTGAAGACCGCCGGCATCCCCTACGCGATCGACAGCCGTATCGTCCGCGGCCTGGACTACTACACCAAGACGGTCTTTGAGCTGATCACGAAGACGCCCCAGGGCAACCTGACCGTCTGCGGCGGCGGCCGCTATGACAACCTGGTGGAGCAGCTGGGCGGCGATCCGCTGCCCGCCGTGGGCTTCGGCATGGGCCTGGAGCGCGTGCTGATGCTGCTGGACGGCGAGGGCATCGCCATCCCCGAGCCCCGGCAGTACGACGTGTTCGTCACCTTCATGGGCGAGAACGACCTGAAAGCCTTTGCCCTGGTGGAGGCTCTCCGCGCCGCCGGGCTCAAGGCCGACATGGACCACTGCGGCCGCAGCCTGAAAGCCCAGTTCAAGTATGCCAACAAGATCGCCGCCGCCCTCACCGCCACCATCGGCGACGAGGAGGCCGCCTCCGGCATCGTAAAGCTCAAGAACATGAGCACCCGTGAGGAGCGGATGGTGAAGACGGAGGACGCGGCGGAGACAGTCCGGGATATGATGAAGGGGGAGGACTAACCCATGCAACACCGTACCCATACCTGCAATGAACTGCGCCTGAGCGACGCGGGCAAGACGGTTGAGCTCTGCGGCTGGCTGGAGAACGTGCGCGTGGTCAGCGGCAGCCTGGCCTTTGCCATCCTGCGCGACTTCTACGGCACGACCCAGCTGGTGCTGGAGACCGAGGAGATGCTCGCGGCGTTCCGGGACCTGAACAAGGAATCCACCATCGCCGTGAAGGGCGTGGTCCGCGAGCGCGACAGCAAGAACCCGAAGATTCCCACCGGCGACATCGAGGTGGTGCCGCAGACGATGGAGGTGCTGGGCCGCTGCCGCTATAACCAGCTGCCCTTCCAGGTGAACCGCAGCAGGGAGGCCGACGAGACCCTGCGCCTGAAGTACCGCTATCTCGACCTGCGCAACCCGGCGGTCAAGGAGAACATCATCATGCGCTGCAACGTGGTGGCGGCGCTGCGCCAGGCGATGATCAGCCACGGCTTCCTGGAGATCACGACGCCGATCCTGACGGCCTCCTCCCCGGAGGGCGCCCGCGACTATCTGGTGCCGGCCCGCAAGCACCCGGGCAAGTTCTATGCCCTGCCCCAGGCGCCGCAGCAGTTCAAGCAGCTGCTGATGACCTCCGGCTTCGACCGGTATTTCCAGATCGCGCCCTGCTTCCGGGACGAGGACGCCCGCGGCGACCGCTCCCCGGGCGAGTTCTACCAGCTCGACATGGAGATGGCCTTCGCGTCCCAGGAGGATGTGTTCGCGGTGCTCGAGGACGTGCTGCCGCCGATCTTCGCCCAGTACGGCAAGTACAGCCGCGCCTCCGGCGCGCCGTTCCGGCGGATCCCCTATCTGGAAGCCCTGGAGCGCTACGGCACCGACAAGCCCGATCTGCGCATTGACCTGGAGATCCAGGATGTGACCCGCCTGATGGAGGGCTGCGGCTTCGGCCCCTTCGAGGGCAATGTGGTCAAGGCCGTCGTGGTCAGTGACATGACCGCCACCCGCAAGCAGATCGACAAGCTCTGCGCGGACGTGGAGGTCGTCGCCGGCGCGAAGCCCTACTGGTTCCGCCTGGACGAGAAGGGCGAGATCGCGGGCGGCATCGCGAAGTTCCTGCAGGACCGCAAGGACAAGGTCATCTCGGCGCTGGGCCTGAAGCCGGGCTGCTTCGTGGGCCTCTCCGCCGGAAACCTCGGCGCGGCGCAGAAGACCGCCGGCGTGCTCCTCAAGCAGCTGGGCGCGCTCTGCCCGAACCACATGGACGCCGAGCAGTACAGCTTCTGCTGGATCGTCGACTTCCCGATGTACGAGATCGGCGAGGAGAGCGGCGAGCTGGAATTCTGCCACAACCCCTTCTCCATGCCTAACGGCGGGCTGGAGATCCTTCAAAAAGCCGCTGCCGGCGAGGTGGATCCCCTGAGCATCATGGCCTATCAGTACGACCTGGTGTGCAACGGTGTGGAGCTCTCCTCCGGCGCGGTGCGGAACCATGACCCGGAGATCATGATCGAGGCCTTCCAGCTCGTCCGCCTGGGCGAGGAGGACGTGAAGGCCAAGTTCCCGGCCATGTACAACGCCTTTTGCTACGGCGCGCCGCCGCACGCGGGCATCGCCCCCGGCGTCGACCGCATGGTGATGCTGCTGGCGGGTGAGGACTCCATCCGCGAGGTCATCCCGTTCCCGATGAACAAAAACGCCCAGGACCTGCTTATGGGTGCTCCCTCCGAGGTGGAGCAGAAGCAGCTGGACGAACTGCATATCGCGCTGGTGAAGGACGAGTAACCTCACCCCCTGTCCCCCTCTCCTTTACTGTGAAAATACATCGTATTTTCATTGATCGTGGTCAATAATACGGACGTATTATTGATGATGATTTCAGGAGAGGGGGATTTTGTGTTGCACTGATCTCAGTTTAGAACGCTTATTGTCAGTAGTGAGATTTCGCGGCCTGCGGGCCGCGACCAGGGCTTTCCGATCGCCCTGGACCTTCGGCCGCATACTGTTAGCGAATTTGTATTTATTCTTGAAATTAGCAAAAAACTCCCCTTCATAAAGAAGAGGAGAGATTAAGGATGGGTTTTATCTCAGCGTCACATACCCCGCCTGGGCGACGCAGGCCTGGCCCTCGTCGGAGACGAGCCAGTCGACAAAGCGCTCGGCGGTCTCGTTGCCTTTCACGTAAACCGCGTAGTAGTAGACGGTGTAGGGGTAGGCGCCGCTGCGCAGGTTCTCCGGGGTGGGGGCGGCGCCGTCCACGGCGAGGACCTTCAGGCTGCCGTCCTTGTAGAGCGCGTCCACGTAGTAGAGATAGGAGTAGCCCAGGGCGTTGACGGCGTTGGTGTAGTTGCCGACCTGCCGGACGAGGTCCGCCATGCCGTCGGCGATGTAGTTCTGCGCGGCGGCGGTGAGCTGCAGGCCGTCCATCACCATCTCCTCCATGGCGGTCTGGCTGCCGGAGCCGTGGGGGCGCTGGTAGGGGACGATCACAGCGTCCTCCCTGCCGCCGACCTCGCTCCAGAGGAGCGTGCCGCCGGTGTAGATCGAGCGGATCTGCTCTGCGGTGAGCCCGTCGACCGGGTTCTCGCTGTTGACGAGAAAGACGAAAGCGTCGTAGCAGACGGGGACCATCACGAACTCCACGCCCGCCTCCACGGCGGCCTGCCGCTCGTCGGCGTTGGGGCCGGTGCCCAGGACAATATCGATCGGGTGCGTGTCGTCCATCATGACGTTCCGGGAGACCAGGGTCACCATGGGGTTGGCCTTGCCCTGGGTCAGCCTGTCATAGGCGAAGGGCGTGGTGGAGAAGCTGACGAAGCCGTTCAGGTCCTCCTCCGGCAGGTCAAGCCACTGCCGGGCCAGCTCCATGGCCAGCGGGACGCAGACGGTCGAGCCGTCGATGGAGGGGTACTCGCCCCAGTCCCCGATGAAGAGGGACTCGTCGCCCTCCAGGGGCCGGGTCCCGCCGAGCTGGAAGTCCGACGGCGTCTCCACAAAGCGCTGCCAGCCCTCCCCGCGGGCGAGGGACTGGTTGATCTGGCTCCAGGAGCCGGAGGATGCGGGCTCGGTTTCGTCGGGTTCGGACTCGGCCAGCGCGGGCAGACAGCTCAGTGTCAGGCACAGCGCCAGCAGCAGCGGCAGAAGCTTGCGACAGATTGTCATGGTGATCTCCTCCTGATGGGTATAATTCAGAAATCTAATACTAATCTCAGTTTAGAACGTTTATTGTCAACAGAGAGATTTCGCGGCCTGCGGGCCGCGACCAGGTCCGCAGCCGGACTGGCGGTTTTCCGATCGCCCTGGACCTTCGGTGACATCGGCTGCCTGAAGGATAGATCTTCTTTCTGAAAGCGTTATTCTTCGGCCTGCGCGACTTCGCGTACGGATTGGGTTTCGGTCCAGAAGGTGCCCCGGGCGGTGCGGACCTGCGTCCAGCCGTCCCGCTCCGCGAGAATCTCGCACTGCTCGCCGGTGTAGGTGTGGGCCGCCTCGGCGCCGCCGGGCGCGTCACGGAGCAGGATCCGCTCCTGCGGTGCGGCGGCAAGGAGCACGCCCAGGCGCAGCCGGTCGCCGGTATGCTCGCGGAAGAGGGACAGGGACGGGTCCCCGAGAAAGAGATCCCGGTCGTCGTCCTCGCTGTAGAAGTTCGCGTAGCAGCCGTTGACCTCGTAGAATTCCAGGCCGGGATTGTTCTCGAAGCCGCAGTCGGCCCAGTGGAAGAGGCTCGCCCCGGTATAGCCCAGGATCGCGCTGTCGTCCAGCCAGCCCTCCTGCACATCCGGGCTGACATAGGCCCGCCAGCGGCCGTTCTGATGGACGCTGCCGATCCAATGGCAGGTGCCGGGGGCCAGCTCCGCCACAACCTCGCCGCTCCGGGAATCCGGGTAAACGGGCACAGGCCCCTCGCCGTCGATCCAGACATAGCGGCCAAGGGAGTCTTCGTCCTCATCCTCCTCGTCGTCATCCCTGGTCTGAATGGCCTCGCCGTTGTCGCCCAGGTAGTGCGTGAAATCCGTGACTCCGTCCACGCCGCCCATCCCCTCCAGAAGATATTGCAGATGGGCGGGCAGCGACAGGCGCTCGAGGCTCACGCAGTCGACGAAGGCGTACTCGCTCAGCTCCCGCACGGTCAGCGGAACCGTGAGGCTCTGCAGCCGGCCGCAGCCCGAGAAGGCGTAGGCGCCGATCTTCCGCAGACCGATGGGCAGCGTGATGCTCTGCAGGGGGATGTCCATGCTGTCGTGGGAGAAAGCGGACGCGCCGATTTCGAGGGTGCCGGAGGGCACCTGGTAGGCGAGGGAATCGCTGTCGTTGCAGTAGGCGATCAGCACCGTGCCGTCCCCGGAGAAGAGCACGCCGTCCCGGGTGGTGTAGATAGGGTTGCCCGGCTCCGCCTCAAAGGCCTTGACGTTCGTGTAGTCCCAGTCGGAGGGCTCGAGCGTGCCGGTAAAGCCCGCCGGGATGACAACCCGGCCGATGTTCGTGCCGTAAAAGCACTGATAGAAATCGGCGGAGGAATTGGGCAGGAACAGATCGCCGATCGTGATGCGCGAGAGGGACTCCGAGCCGATGTATCTGAGACTGTCCGGCAGGCGCAGGGCCCGCAGCGAGGGATACTCAGTTAGACCGGGCCCGGACAGACGGCCGGTGACGGAGCCCACCGGGGGCAGCGAGAGATCGGCGCCGTCCCGGCCGTACTTGTTATACTGCCGGGAGGAGAAGGGATTCCACTCACCGAGGATCGCGACGCCCTCCTCGAAGGTGAGTACGCCGTCCTCCAGGGTCCAGACCGGGACGTCCTCCGCCGCGTCCGCGGGGAGAAAGCCCCAGACGGTTTTGCCCTCGAGCTGCGTCTCCGCGTAAATCCAGCCGAAAGCGTCGCGCTCTCCGGCGGGGAGCAGGCCGATCACAATGTCCCCGGCGCGCAGCTCCGCGATGGCGCGGCCGCTGAAGCGCGGATCGTCCGTCAGGGTCACATCGCGGGTCAGACGCAGCTTCTCCCGGACCGGACAGAATTCATAGGAATAGTCGTCGGCCTCCGGACAGGCCACATGGATCCAGCCGATGCGCCGGGAGGCGCCGGAGGTGCTGTACTCGATCAGCCGCCACTCGTGGTCCGGCGTGACCGCCAGCTGATAGAAGGGGTCAGCCATGGAGACCCGCGCCTTGCCTTCCGCGCCGCGCCAGCTGTCCTCATAGGGCGCGCTGTAGACCGGGTAGCGGACTGTGGAAGGGACCCGCAAATCCAGGGCGGAAACCTGCTCCATGTTGTTAAAGCGCAGCGCGTCCCACTGATCGAGCAGCCAGGGACCGCCGCTCTCCGGCTCCTCCGCCAGCGCCGCACCCAGCGCGAGCAGCAGCAGAAGGACCGTCAAAACTGCTTTTTTCGTCATCCGCACAGCCTCCTTTATCGCTTTTTGATTGGTTATCATCATAGCACAATCCCCGGTTCGCGTCAAATTGAACGGTTGCCTCATGGGTCCGGAGTATGTTATAATACCGCGAGAGACCCAGGGGGGAGGAATCGGCTTGCTGGAGTTCGACAGCCAGTTTGCGCTGTATGACGTCACGCCCGTGGCGAATTGCTTTATCCGGGATTATCTGCCGGGGACCGACGGCGAAAAAGTGAAGGTTTATCTCTACGGCCTGATGTGCTGCATGCACCCGCAGCCGGACCTGACCCTGGCGGGGATTGCCGCGGCGCTGCAGATGGAGGAGCGGGAGGTGCTGGACGCCTTCCGGCACTGGGAGTTCATGGGGCTGGTGCAGCGGGTGAGCGACAATCCGCTTCTTTTCCGCTATGTGCATCCGATCTGGCGGAGCCTCCCGGAGGGCGCTGTGGAGATCGACCGGGCGAGCCAGGCCTTTATGGAGGACCTCTACGCGGCCTTCGGCGGACAGCGGGACCTGACCGGCGCGGAGAAGCGCAAGGCCTGGGAGTGGGTGGAGGAGGACGGCTTCCCCACCGAGGTGGTGCTGGTGCTGGTCAAGCACCTGGTGGCCACCCGCGGGCTGAACTTCCCCTTCGGCGGCAAGGAGGCGCTGCGCCTGGTAGAGCTCCTGCGGGCGGAGCAGGTGAAGACCGTGGAGGGCGCCCTCGAGGTGCTGGGCCGCGAGCAGGAGATCGAGGAGGGCGCGGCCGCGGTGCTGCGGCGTTTCCGGCAGCGGCGGCATCTGCCCAGCCAGGACGAGATCGACCTGTACCGCAAATGGCGCCGCGACTGGGGCTTCTCCCGGGACGACATTCTCGCGGCCTGCGCCGAGACGACCAAGGGCGCGCCCAACTTCGGCTACCTGGACGGGGTGCTGAAGGGCATCCACGAGCGCGGCGGTGCCGTCGGGCAGGACAGGGAGGAGAACGATCTGGTCCGGGAGATGCTCCACGCGCTGGGCGCGAAGAACGTCTCGATCAACGACGGGACGCGTGCCATCTACCGTCAGATGACGGAGCTCTATCCCCACGAGGTGGTGCTGCTGGCGGCCCGGGAGTGCTCGGCCAAGGGACGGGGCGTCGACGACGTCCTCGACGGCCTGGAGCGCTGGAAGAAGCGCGGCCTGCAGGACATTGGGGAGATCCGGCGCTTTATCGACGAATACAACGCGCAGAGCGCGCTCCTGAAAAAACTCGCGGAGATCTGGGGCAAGCCCGTGCCCACGAGCCAGGCGAACCGGGCATTCCTGGAGAAGTGGCAGCGCGAACTGGGCATGGACGAGGCGCTGATCCTGCACTGCGCGGCCTTTGCCCAGGGCGCGGAGAAGAACATGCCCTATCTGGACCGGCTGCTGGTCTCCTTCGCCGGACAGGGCGTCCGGACGGCGGAGGCGGCGGACGAGGCGAACGCGGCCTGGAAGCGGAAACAGGGCGGAGGCGGAAAGACCGTGTCCGCGCAGCAGTATGAACAGCGCGACTACAGCGGGGAGACCGAGGACCTGCCGGACTGGGTCATGAAGCGGTGGAAGGAGATGCAGCAGAATGGCCAGTGAGTGGATTGCACGCCTGGAGGAGCATTACCGGCTGCTGCAGGAGCGCAGCCGGCAGGAGGAGAGCCGCCGCCGCGCGCAGGCCGAGGCGGAGTGCCCGGAGCTGGCGGAGACGCTGGCCGCGCGGCAGCAGATGGTCTTCCGGGGCGTCCAGCAGATGCTGGCCGGCCAGGGGGACGCGGTGGACCTGCCCGGGAAGATGGAAACTCTCAACCGGAAAATCCGGGATCTGCTGCGCGCCAACGGCCATCCGGAGGACTGGCTGGAGCCGGTCTACGCGTGCGCGAAATGCCGGGATACGGGCTTCACCGGGGAGAACCCGCGGACGGAGTGCGACTGCCGCCGGCGGCTGCGCATCCGGCTGCAGACCGAGGACCTGGGCGTCACCACCCAGGGACACAGCTTCGAGACCTTCGATCCGGAGGTGTTCCCGGACGATCCGTTGGAGGGCGGCCTCACCCAGCGGCAGCTCATGTGCGTGTACCGCGATCAGCTGCGCAACTGGGCGTCCGAGGCGCCGGAGGTGCCCGACCGCACGATCGTGCTCAGCGGCAAGAGCGGTCTGGGGAAAACCTATCTGCTGCACTGCATTGCGGACGCGCTGATGCGCCGCGGCGTGCCCTGCGTGCTGACGAGCGCGTTCCAGTCCCTGACCGCCTTCCGGCGCGCGGAGTTCGACCGGGACGACGCGGACTGGCAGAGTCTCTGCGAGGTGCAGGTGCTGCTGCTGGACGACCTGGGGAGCGAGCCACTTTACCAGAACGTGACCGTGGAGCAGTTCTACCAGCTGATCGAGCAGCGCATGCAAGCGCGGCTGTGCACGGTGATCAGCACGAACCTGACCAAGGAAGAGCTTAAGTCCCGCTACACGGAGCGCATTGCCTCGCGTCTGACGGACCGCCGCCAGTGCAACTGGATGCCGCTCAAGGGTGTGGACATCCGCAGAAGGGGGTGAGCGCATGGCCGTCATTCAGATCTATGTCTCGAAGAAGAATTTTGATCAGCAGAAGGCGGAGCGCTATTTCAAGGAGCGCCGGATTCAGGTGCAGCTCCTGGACCTCAAGCGCCACAAGCTCGGTCCCCGGGAGATCGAGACCCTGGCCCGCGGGCTCGGCGGTGTGCAGAATCTGCTGGATCGGGAGGATAAGCGCGTGAAGGAGCATCCCGCCTGCTATTGCACAGATGCAGCGCTTCTGACCGAGATGATCCAGGAGAATCCGTGGCTTCTCCGCTCGCCGATCCTGCGCTGCGGCAGCAAGGTCACGGTCGGCTATCAGCCGGAGGTTTGGGCTGGGTGGACTGCGGGGTGAGGGAGATTCACTCTTTTGGAGAGAGTGTGATACTTCCAGAGGGGGAT
Organism: Clostridia bacterium; assembly: GCA_017508975.1. GTDB lineage: Bacteria > Bacillota > Clostridia > Christensenellales > Aristaeellaceae > RUG11272. Next base: position 43,885 of record JAFWQU010000023.1, read on the forward strand.
TTCGCGCCTGCGGGCGCGACCAGGGCTTTCCGATCGCCCCGGACCTTCGGGGGAATTCACTCTTTTGGAGAGGTGGATGTTTTCAGAGGGGGATTTCGCGGCCTGCGGGCCGCGACCAGGGCTTTCCGATCGCCCTGGACCTTCGGGGAATTCACCTTTTTGGAGAGGTCGGTAGTTGAGGTAAGAAATTAAATTGAGAATCAGAAAGCCTGTTCCGTAGATGAGCAGGCTTTTTCTATATCGGGAATCAAATTGTTAAAAATCTGTTTCATAAATTCACAAATTCAGAAGGCTCAGCTCGGAACATCTATGGTAATTCCGAACAAGAATAACAAATCAAGTAAGGGGAGGGGGATTGCCCGAAGAGTCCAGAGGCGATCGGAAAGCCTCTGGTCGCGCCCGCAGGCGCGAAATCTCTTGTTCTATTCTTTTGAAAAAACTAACTGCGATAATGAAATAATGCGTAATATATGAAAATAATCAACAAATATGTCACAGAAAGGATTGACATTGACACAATTTTGTAATATATTTGAAATGCATCAGAGGAGGTGAGACGGATGCACGGGCTCTTTCCGAGAAGGAGGCTGCTGGGTCTGGCAGCGATTATGCTGGCATTGCTCCTTTTCCCGCTGATCGCCATAGGCGAGAACGGAGTAGTGTCGACATCCTCCCTGGTGCTCCGTTCCAAAGCCTCTGCGGACAGTGCTCCGCTGCAGACGCTCTCCCGGGGTACAAGCCTGCAGATCACGGGCACCAGCGGACAGTGGTATCGGGTTTCCTACGGCAAGTACAGGGGCTACGTGATGAAGAAGTACGTCACGCTGTCCGGATCCAGGTCGAGCAGCTCCAGCTCGAAGAGCGGGTCCAGCCAGCAGACGTCCAAGGAGAAGTCCCTGATTGCCACCCTGCGGTCGATCGGCCGCCCGAAGGCGTGCACCTCCGGATCCTCCGGAGACACAGAGAGCAACGTCAAGAAGCTCCAGCGCTGCCTCACCGCCTGCGGGTACTACAAGGGCAAGATCGACGGAGTGTACGGGTCATCGACCCGGAGCGCGGTCTCCAGGCTTCAGCGGGCAAAAGGCCTGAACGCCACAGGCATTGCCACGAAGCAGACGATCGGCGCGATGTTCGGCGAGAAACTCCCTGAGGATTATGTTACGGAGCGGCTGGACTGGTTCCACGGCGGCCAAGACAGAATCCCCAAGGGCGCAGTCTTTCAGGTGAAGGACTGCTGGACGGGACGGATCTTCCAGTGCAGGCGCTGGAGCGGCGCGAACCACATGGACAGCATGCCGCTGACCAAGGACGACACGAGAGTCATGAAGTCCATCTACGGGCAGTGGTCCTGGCGCAGACGCCCGGTCCTGGTGATGTACCAGGGGCGCGTGTACGCCGCCTCCATGAACGGCATGCCGCACGGCACGACGACCATCAAGAACAACAACTTCCCCGGACACTTCTGCATTCACTTCTACGGCAGCATGACACACGGGACCAAGCGGGTGGACGAGAACCATCAGAGCTGCGTGTCCACCGCGATGCACTACGCCTGGTAACAAAATCTCCATCTTTAAGACCGCCCTCCGCCTGGGCGGTTTTTCCTGTATTGCGCTTTGACAGGAGGGGCGCCCTATGCTACAATGCCCGTGAAGCCTAAATCATCTTCAATAATACAACGGTATTATTGTCCACGATAATGAGAATGTGATGTGCTTCTACAGGAATCGGGAGGGATCGGAATGAAACGCCTGCTTCTGGGCGTGCTGCTGTGCGCAGCCCTGCTGATATTCGGAGCAGCGGCGCTGGCGGAGGCCAACACCACCCTGCTGGTCTATATGGTCGGCACGGACATCGAGACCAGTGCCTGCGTCGATCTCCTGGAGATGGCGGACGCCAAGAACGACGAGGAGATCAACATCGTCGTGCTGGCGGGCGGAACGAAGAAATGGCGCCTGCAGGAGCTCAAGGGCGGCGTGCGCAACCTGGCGGTGATCCGCAACGGACGGATCGATACGGTGACCTCCTGGGGCCGCAAATCCATGGGCAGCGCCCAGAGCCTGTCCGAGTTCCTGACCTACGGACTGAAGGAGTACCCGGCGCAGCGCACGATGCTGGTGCTCTGGGACCACGGCGCGGGCTCGGAGGGCGGCGTGTGCTTCGACGAGATGTGGGGGGACGACGGCCTCTCGATCACGGAGATCAACCAGGCTCTGTCCATGACGGAGCAGGAGGTCGGGGATTTCCACCTGGACCTTTTCGGCTGTGACGCCTGCCTGATGGCAACCTACGAGATGGCGGCCATGCTCTCGGGATACCAGATCGACTGGTTCGTGGCGAGCCAGGAGGTGGAGCCCAGCGCGGGCTGGGAGTACAGCTCCTGGCTGAAGGAGCTCGGCCGCGACCCGTTCCTGCCCACGGAGGTGCTCTGCCGGCGGATCGCGGATACCTATATGAAGGCCTCCCTCCGGAAGGACCCGGACGACATGCTGACCATGAGCGCGGTCTCGCTGAGGCGGATGCGCGAACTGCGGGCGAGTGTCGAGGACTTCGCGATCCAACTGACCGGATGCCTGCAGGAGGGAAACCTCGCGGAGGTGCGCCGCGCGCGCAGCCGGATGTATGCCTTCGGATCGAAATCGGACGACAGCTGGGACATGGTGGATCTGGCCGCGGTGCTGAAGGCCTACGAGCATCTGGCGCCGGAGGAGAGCGCCCGGGCGCAGCGCTGCCTGCGCGAGGCGGTGCTCGTCAATACGCAGACGGAGAATCTGGACACCTGCTCCGGCCTTTCAATCCTGATTCCGCAGGACACAACAGACAGCTTCCGGGAGAACAGCGATGGCTTCGAGCTCTCGTTCTGCGCGCACAACTGGGCGGACTTTGTGCGGGGCTATGTGAGCCTCCTGCAGGGCGGCTCCTACACCTTCAGCGCCTCGGTGCCCGTCCGGGTCGTCGAGGAGGAGGAGACTCCCTTCTTCCCGCTGCAGAGCGCGCCGGAGACCGTCTCCTACGAGGCGTCTCCGCCAGAGGAGGAGACGGCGCCGGCGACCGCTGCCGCGGAGTATCAGTTCACCGCGCAGCTGAACCCGGAGGATCTCAAATATCTGGACGATGTGGAGGGCCTTCTGCTCCTGGACGGCAGCGACGAGGAGATCGAGTGCTATGTGGATCTCGGCACGCTGCGGAACAACCGGATCGACTGGGAGACTGGCACGGTGTACAGTCTCTTCGACGGCAGCTGGCCGGTGCTCGGGGATCAGCTGGTGCCGGTGTACGACCAGGTGCTCAACGAGCGGATCCACCGCAGCCTGATCCCGGTGAAGGTCAACGGCGAGCGGACCTACCTGGTGGTGGACTTCTCCGGGGACGGCACGGGCCGTGTCCTGGGCACCAACGCGGGCTATGACAGCCACGGCCTGCCCATCCGCGACACGCTGCACCTGCAGCCGGGCGACCGGGTGATCCCGGTGTATACGATGTTCTACCGTGACGACGCGGGGGAGATCCAGGAGACGGACTTTGACGGCGACGAGTTCCTCTGGGAGGAGGACATGACCGTGACCCATGAGCGCCTGGAGGATGAACAGCTGATGATTCCCGCGTACTTCTGCTTCTCCTTCACGGACCTGTTCGGCAATGAGACGCTCGGCGAGATGATCGCCTTCGAGTTTTGACGGCAAGCGTTAGCGGAAAGGAAAGAACCGATGCCGATCCGAATTAAGACAAAAATGCCCGTAATCCAGCGCCTGGCGGACGAGAATATCTTCGTGATGCCGGAGAGCCGCGCCTCGAGCCAGGACATCCGGGAACTGCACATCGCGATCCTGAACCTGATGCCCAACAAGGAGGACACGGAGCTGCAGCTGCTGCGTCTGCTGTCCAACACGCCGCTGCAGGTGCGGATCACCTTCCTGCGCCTGGACTCCCACCGCTCCAAGCATACGTCGGAGGAGTACCTGAGCCGCTTCTACGAGCCCTTCTCCGCGGTGAAGGACAGCAATTTCGACGGCCTGGTGATCACCGGCGCGCCGGTGGAGACGCTGCCCTTCCACGAGGTGGATTACTGGGAGGAGCTGACTGAGCTGATGCGGTGGACGGACACGCACGTGACCTCCACGATGCACATCTGCTGGGCGGCGCAGGCGGGGCTGTATTTCCACTACGGGATTGACAAGCACCTGCTGCCGCAGAAACTCTCCGGCATCTACCGCCACTCCACGCTCTACCAGGACGAGATCCTGACCCGGGGCTTCAACGACCGCTTCTTCGCGCCGCACTCGCGGTACACCGGGGTGAGCCGCGAGGAGATTCTGGCCCATCCGAAGCTGACGCTGCTGGCGGAGTCGGACAAGGCGGGTCCCTATCTGATCCAGGACAAGCAGGCCAACCGGCTCTTCGTCACGGGGCATCCCGAGTACAGCCGCTTTACGCTGGACGGGGAGTATCGACGGGACCAGGGGAAGGGGATCGATCCGAATCTCCCGAATCACTACTACCGGGACGATGACCCGGCGCGCAGCCCGGTCTTCCAGTGGAAGGCCCACGCGTTCCTGCTCTTCTCCAACTGGCTGAACTATGCGGTCTACCAGGTGACCCCCTACGACCTCTCGCAGGTCGCGGAGGAGAAAGCCCGTGTCCGCTGGGAGACCCATGCCACCCCGACCCCGGGACTGCCGGTGTTCTGACAGAATTGCCAGACAGGAGACAGAATTAATACTGATCTCAGTTTAGAATGCTCATTGTCAGCAGTAAGATTTCGCGCCCGCAGGCGCGAAAACCTTCTGTATGAATTCAAAATTCTATGAGCAAAACGGCATACAAAAACCGGCGGGACGGCTTTACAGGCACGTCCCGCCGGAAGTTTTTGGCTTACTTGTTCTCGTTCGCGGTGGTGGTCAGCGCGGTGGCCTCGGCGGCGGGCTCATTGTCCTGCGCGGCCTCGCTGTCGGCGGCCGGCGGCTCCTCGGCGGTCTCCGTGGTCTCGGCGGCCGGAGCCTCGGCGGGGGTCTCCTCCGCGGTCTGGGTCGCGGCGGGAGCCGCGCCCGGGAGCTTGGACTCGGCGCTCGCCAGCAGGTCCACGGCGTCCTCGTAGTCGCCCGCCTCGCGGAAGGCCTCCACGGCAGCCGCCCAGTCCTCGGCGGCGACGTACCGCTTGCCCATCTCGTAGTAAATCTCCTTGATGCGGGTGGCGCTGCTGCCGTAGCCGTCCGCCTTGATGAACGCGGCGAGCGCGCCCTCGAGGTCATCGTCCGCCATCAGGCGGTTGCCCTGGCGGTAGAAGGGCTCGGTCACGCGGTCCGCGGCGTCCAGATAGGCGCCGGCGGCCGTGAAGGCGGCGCTGGCCTCCTCCCAGGAGGAGGTCTTCATCATGGCCTCGGCCTTGCGGTAGTAGACACCGCCGGAGGCCTGCAGGGCGGAATCGCTGTAGCTGCCCAGCGCCTGGTACTGCGCGATGGCGCCCTCATAGTCCCCGGCGTCCTCCAGGGCCTTGGCCTTGCGGTAGAGGGACTCGTTGGAGAGCTGCGCGGCATCGGCGTAATTGTACAGGGCGGCGAAGGCGTCGTGAGCCTCGTCGAACTTGTTCTCGCTCATCAGGGCCTTGGCGGCGGTGTAGGCGTCCACCAGGGCCTGAGCCTTGGCGGCGCTGCCCTCGAAGTCGCCCGCCAGGAGATAGTTGTCATAGGCGCCCGCGTAGTCGTTGGCGGCGTAGGCCGCGTCGGCGAGCTTCGCGTAGCACTTCTGCATGGGCTCCTTGACGCCCGGATAGTCACCCAGGGCGGCGAGCTTGGCCAGGGCGCCGGTGTAGTCCCCGCTCTCCACGAGCGCCAGCGCGCGCTGGAAGCTGCAGTCCCGCAGACGGGCGGCGGCCTCCTCCATGCCGTTGACGTTCAGCAGGGCGAAGAGCGGCTCGGCGTCGTCCACGCGGCCCGCGGTCAGCGCCTGGTCGGCCAGGTCATAGGACTTCGTGAACATGAGCTTCTCGTCGGTGGTATACTTCATGCCCAGCAGGGAGTTGAAGGTCATGGCCAGGGCGTCGGACCAGCCGTTCTCGTTGTAGTCGGCGGCGGCGGTGGCAAAGAGCTCGTCCAGCCGGCGGTCGGCCAGGCTCAGGCGGCGGTCGTCGGAATCACGGAAGACGGGGATGGAGCCGAAGACCTCGTCCGCGCCGGCGAAATCGCTGCCGGCTTCCTTGGCCAGGCCGTCATAGTAGGTGGCCTGCAGGGCGGCATCCTGGAAATCGCCCAGCGCGCGCAGCGCCTGCACGGCGGTGGCGTAGTCGCCGTCGGCGGCCAGCTTCATGGCCCGGGCATACATCTGATAGCGGCTGGCGTCCTCATAGCCTGCCACCTTGCCGAAGCCCTCGGCGGCGGCGTCGAAGCTGCCCTCCAGCAGGGCAACCTTGGCGGCGGCGTAGGTGGTTTCATAGCCGGCCAGCTTGCTGTCGAAGCAGCGCTTTGCGCTGTCCTGGAAATCTCCCAGGGCGGCGAAGGCGGCCTGCGCGCCGGTGTAGTCGCCGTTCTGCTGCAGGGCCAGCGCGTCCACATAGCCGACCCAGGCGGCGGCATCCTCATAGCTGCCCAGCGCGGTGAAGGCAGCGCGGGCATCCGCGGTCTGCCCGGCGGAGAAGAGCCGGACGGCCTCGGCGTAGCGGTCCGCGTCGGTCACCACCGGCGCCGCGGGCTCCTCGGGGACGTCGGCGGACTTCGCCGCCGGCTGCTGGGCACAGGAACTGAACAACAGCGCCGCGATCAGCAGCAGCGCGGTCAGGGTCAACCATTTGCGAGTCTTTTTCATCGTAAAATCCTCCCGTCTGTACGATGTTCTCCTCATATTAGAAGATGTTTTTTCTTCTGAGCCAGTATACCATGAGCAGGGCCTTTTCGCAAGCAAACGGACACCGCCGGCCCCGGACGCGCGGAATCCCGGCGGCGGGAGAAAAAGCAAGAAGTGGCAAGGATTCCGGCAAGGACTGCCGGATTCGAATCTCGACCGAAAGAGAAACTTTAGACTTCTGTAACAAAACCGTAACACACCAAAATTGCGGGTGGAACGCTTGACCCTGTTCGGGCTGTCTGATACAATATATTGTCCCGTTTATTCCTTCTTTCATTATTTATTCTTGTTTTATATGAATTCATCGGACGGCGGGACAGAAAGCGAGGCAACTATGTTTGGATTCCGGCCAGACGGGCGGCGGCTGAAGGGGATCGACCCGATCGTGCAGATTACCCCCTACCTAATGCCCATGCGCTGCGACGCGCAGGTGTTCCTGGAGCACAAGATCGACTGGGAGGCCATGACGCGCTATATCGCGGAGAAGCAGCAGGAAGGGCAGCGGCTGACCCACATGCAGATCATCATCGCGGCTTACGTGCGCACGGTGAGCCAGCACCCAGAGGTCAACCGCTTCATCATGAACAAGCAGTATTACTCCCGGACAAACTGCACAGTGGCCTTCACGATGCTGAAGGACCCGCAGGACGCCGGCAAGGGCGAGACGGCGGTGAAGATCTTCTTCGACCCGAGCGACACGATCTGGGACGTGCGGGACCGCTGCGAGCGGACCGTGCACGACAACCGGGGCGACCAGCCCAAGAACTTCCTGGACAAGCTCGCGGCCTTCCTGTTCAAGATCCCGGGCCTGCCCACGGCGGTGGTGGGGACCGTCCGGCTGCTGGACCGCTACGGGATCTGCCCGGGCTTCCTGATCCACGAGCTGCCCTTCCACACGGGCATGTTCATCACCAACAACGCCTCCATCGGCCTGCACCATGTGAACCACCACATCTACAACTTCGGCAACACCAGCCTGTTCTTCGGCATGGGCCTGGTGGAGCGCATCGCGGTGGTGGAGGGCGGCAAGACGCGGATGAAACGCTTCCTGCCCATCGGCATCACCGCGGACGAGCGCGTGTGCGCCGGCTCCTACTACGCGGGCTTCTTCGCCGACATGGTGCGCTTCCTGTCGCATCCGGAGCTGCTGGAGACCCCGCCGGAGAAGGTCCTCTACGACAAGCGCGCGGAGTACCACGTGCCGAAGGTCAAACCTGTGGAGGAGTAAGCGCATGGACTGGCGGGAGGACCTGCCGCGCGCGGCGGTGACGCCGCACCTGCGGCAGCTGCGCCATCAGGCGCTGGAGTTTTACGGATTCATCCACTTCACGGTCAACACGTTCACGGACCGGGAGTGGGGAGACGGGACAGAGTCCCCGGCGGTTTTCAACCCCTCGGAGCTGGACGCCCGCCAGTGGGCACGGGCGCTGAAGAGCGCCGGGATGCGCGGCATGATCCTCACCTGCAAGCACCACGACGGCTTCTGCCTCTGGCCGAGCCGCTGGACGGAGCACTCGGTGAAGAACAGCCCCTGGAAAAACGGACAGGGGGACGTGGTGCGCGAGGCGGCGGAGGCCTGCCGGACGGAGGGGCTGCGCTTCGGGGTGTACTGCTCGCCCTGGGACCGGCACGATCCGCGCTACGGCCAGGGAAAAGCCTACGACGACTATTTCGTGGCGCAGCTGGAGGAGCTGCTGGGGAACTACGGCGAGATCTTCTCGGTCTGGTTCGACGGCGCCTGCGGCGAGGGCGCGAACGGGAAAAAGCAGCACTACGACTGGGAGCGCTACTACGAGACCGTCCGCCGGCTGCAGCCCGGCGCCTGCATCAGCGTGTGCGGCCCCGACGTCCGCTGGTGCGGAAACGAGGCGGGGGACACCCGCGAGGCCGAGTGGAGCGTGGTGCCGCGGCGCACCATGGACACGGAGAAGATCGCCTCCCGGAGCCAGCAGAGCGACGATACAGCGTTCCGGCAGCGCAGAATCCGGGCGCAGGACCGCGACCTGGGCAGCCGCGAGGCGCTCCGGGGCGAGGACGATCTGATCTGGTATCCGGCGGAGGTCAACACCTCCATCCGGCCGGGTTGGTTCTGGTACGAGGCCGAGAACAGCCGCGTCCGGAGCGCGGAGGAGCTCTTCCGGATCTATGTCCGCTCGGTAGGCGGCAACGCGACCTTCCTGCTGAATGTGCCGCCGGACCGCCGGGGCCTGATCTGCGGGGAGGACCTGGCGGTGCTGCGGGAGCTCGGGGAGCGGGTGCACGTCCTCGAACAGGCGGCGCTTCCGGCGGACGCGGTCTGGTCCGGCACACCGGGCCGCCCGGGCTGCGAGGCCGGGACGGGCTGCTGGATGCCGCCTGACGGGGTGACCGAGGCCGAGCTCACGGCGCAGTGGCGGGAGCCGCAGCCGGCGTCCTGGGTGGTCCTGCAGGAGGACATCACCCGCGGCCAGCGCGTGGAGCGCTTCGAGGTCGAACTGTGCGGCCCGGACGGCTGGAAAAAGGCCGGCGAGGGACTGACCGTCGGCTGGAAGCGCATCCTGCCGGCCGCGGAGGGCGCCTGCACGGGCATCCGCGTCCGGATCCGGGACAGCCGGGTGGCGCCCACGCTGAAACTTGTCGGGATCTGTTGATTGACAGCCTCCTTTTGATAGGGTAAGATAGCCCTTGCAATTGGAGGCTTTTTGTGTATGAGACGTGAAATCCGGCTGGCCGCGCACTATGTAAAACGATACTGGTTCTTCTATCTGGCGGGCATCGTCTCCCTGACGGCGGTGGACCTGCTGGTGGTGCAGATGCCGCTGATCACCGGCGAGATTGTGGACGGACTGGACAAACAGCTGCTGGCCGCGGAGGGCATCCGGCGGCTGCTTTTCCGCATGCTCTGGATGGGCGCGGCCATCGCGGTGGGACGCTTCGGCTGGCGCTTCTTTTTCTTCGGCTCCTCGCGCAGCATCGAGCGGGACGTGCGCAACGACCTCTTCGGACATCTTGAGACGCTGTCCATGCGCTACTACAACGAGCACAAGACCGGTGACCTGATGGCGCACTTCACCTCCGACCTGGGGGCGGTCCGGCAGCTGCTCGGCATGACGATTATCACGACCTTCGACGCCTCGGTGGAACTGATCCTGGTGCTGTACCGGATGATCCGCTATGTGGACGCCCGGCTGACCGTGGTGGCGGTGATTCCGCTGATTATCATCATCTTCGGCGACGTGGCGTTCGGCAAGGCCATGCACCGGCGCTTCCTGGCCAAGCAGGAGGCCTTCGCCTCCCTGACGGACCAGAGCCAGGAGGCGATCAGCGGCATCCGGGTGATCAAGGCCTTTGTCCAGGAGCGCAAGGAGCTCATGGCCTTCGCGAAGGCGGCGCGGAACTGCCGGGACAAGAACCTGGCGGTCTCGCGGCTGGTCTCGAACGTGTTCCCGGCACTGGACCTGATCATCGGCGTGTCGAGCCTGCTGACGCTGCTCTACGGCGGCTGGCTGGCCATCAACGGCGAGATCACCGTGGGACAGTTCGTGGCGTTCAACAGCTATATCGGCATGCTGGTCTGGCCGATGATCGCGGTGGGGGAGGCGGTATCCAACATCTCCCAGGGCCTGGCGTCCCTCAAGCGCATCGGCGTGATCCTCGACGAGAAGCCGGACATTGTCGATGAGGGCGATCCCGCGGTGAAGGAGCTCCGGGGCGGCATCACGCTGGAGGGCCTGAGCTTCTCCTATCCCGGCGCGGAGGACCATCCGGCGCTCAGGAACGTCAGCGTGACCGTCGCCCCCGGGGAGACCCTGGCGATCCTGGGCCGGACCGGCAGCGGCAAGACCACGCTGGTGAACCTGCTGGAGCGGCTGTGGGACACAGAGGATCCCGACATGATCCGCCTGGACGGGCGGCCGATCCGCGAGATCCCGCTGGAGGTCCTGCGGCGGGATATTGCCTATGTGCCGCAGGATCACTTCCTCTTCTCGGACACCGTGGCGCGCAATATCGGCTTCGGGGTGGAGAATGCGGAACAGGCGGAGATCGAGCAGGCGGCCCGGGAGGCCTGCGTGCACGACAATATCCTGGAGTTTCCCGAGGGTTATGAGACGGTGCTGGGCGAGCGCGGCGTGACGATCTCCGGCGGCCAGAAGCAGCGCACGGCCATCGCGCGGGCGCTGATGAAGCGCGCGCCGATCCTGATTCTGGACGACAGTCTCTCCGCCGTGGACACGGACACGGAGGAACAGATCCTGCGGAATCTGCGGCAGATCCGCGCGGGCATGACCACGCTGATCATCGCGCACCGGATCTCCACGATCCAGCACGCGGACCATATCCTCGTGCTTGAGGACGGGCAGAAGGCGGAGTACGGCACCCACGCGGAGCTCCTGGCGAAACAGGGCATCTACCGCGACATCTACGAGAAGCAGCAGCTGGAGCGCCAGCTGCAGGAGGAAGGCGGTGACGCGCTGTGAAGAAGCAAAACGGGCGCGACCGTCTCTTCGGCGGACAGGAGGCGCGGGAGGCCGCGGCGGAGATCCACTATGAGGGCAGGGCGCTGCCGAGACTGATGCGCTATATGAAGTCCCACTGGAAGACGCTGCTGCTCTGCTTCGGGCTGGTGCTGGCGGTGACGGGGCTGGACCTGAGCCGGCCGGTGCTGATCGGCAACGCGATCGACCGCTATATCACCGGGGAGGGCGTCGCGGCGATTCCGCCGGAGGTGCGCTTTGCCGGCATCCTGAAGGCCGCCGCGCTCTATGTGGCGGTGCTGGTGGTGCTCTTCCTGTGCAACCGCGCGCAGTTCTGGCTGATGCAGCGCACGGGCCAGCGGATCATCTGCCAGATCCGCGAGGAGATTTTCGCCCACGTGGAGTCGCTGACGATGCGTTTCTTCGACATCACGCCGGTGGGCAAGATCGTGACGCGGCTGACCAACGATGTGGACGCCATCAACGACGTCTTCGCCAACAGCCTCGTGCAGCTGTTCAAGAACAGCGTGAAGATGGTGGGCCTGGTGGTGATCATGAGCCTGCTGAACCTGCGGCTGACGGGCTACGCGCTGGTGCTGGTGCCGCTGGTGGCGGTGCTGACCGTGCTCTTCCGAAAGCTCAGCCGGCAGGCCTTCCAGATCACGCGCTCACGGCTCTCCGACCTGAATACCTATCTCTCCGAGCACCTCTCCGGCATGCGGGTGATCCAGCTGTTCAACCGGGAGCGGCAGAAGTACGAGGAGTTTGAGGGCAAGAACGGCGGGCTCTACCGGGCGGGCTTCCGGGAGCTGATGATCAACGCGACCTTCCGGCCGATCCTGTATTTCATCTCCGTGGTCGCGCTGATCCTGCTGATGGACCAGGGCGGCGGCGAGGTGCTGCGGGGCAGCCTGAGCATCGGCACGCTGTACATCTTCATCAACTATATGGACAACCTCTTCCAGCCGATTCAGGAGCTGGCGGAGCAGTTCGCGAACCTTCAAAATGCGATCGCCTCGGCGGAGAAAATCTTCACGCTGCTGGACACGAAGCCCCTGCTGACCGACCCGGAGGAGCCGGCGCACGTGCGGCCGATCCGCGGGCGCATCGAGTTCGACCACGTCTGGTTCGCCTACCAGGGCGAGGAGTGGGTGCTGCGGGACGTGTCCTTCGTGATCGAGCCGGGACAGCGCATCGCCTTCGTAGGCGCGACCGGCGCGGGCAAGAGCTCGATCCTGAACCTGATCGGCCGGTACTACGACGTGCAGAAGGGCACTATCCGCGTGGACGGGGTGGATATCCGGCAGATGAGCCGGGAGGAGCTGCGTTCCGCCATCGGGCAGGTACAGCAGGACGTCTTTATCTTTACGGGCGACATCCAGTCCAATATCCGCCTGCGGGACGAGCAGATCACGGACGAGATGGTCCGCGAGGCGGCGCGGGAGGTCAACGCCGCCCGGTTCATCGACCGGCTGCCCGGCGGCTACGCGCACCCGGTGACGGAGCGGGGCAGCACCCTCTCCGCCGGCCAGCGGCAGCTGCTCTCCTTCGCCCGGACGCTGGCGCGGGATCCGGCGATCCTCGTGCTGGACGAGGCCACCTCCAACATCGACACGGAGACCGAGCAGTGGATCCAGGAGGCGGTGGAGCATCTGATGCGCGGCCGGACCACGATCATGGTGGCGCACCGCCTGTCCACGATCCAGCACGCGGACCTCATCATGGTCATGCACCACGGAAAGATCTGCGAGAGCGGCACCCATCAGGAGCTGCTGGAGCAGGACGGCATCTACAAAAAACTCTACCAGCTGCAGCTGGCAGAGCATTGATTCATACTAATCTCATTTTGAATGCTTATTGTCAACAGTGAGATTTCGCGGCCTGCGGGCCGCGACCAGGGCTTTCCGATCGCCCTGGACCTTCGGGTGCACCTTTTTGGAGAGAATCATGTTTCAGATGAAAAACCAATCCAAAAGGCAGCGGGTCATGAGCCCGCTGCTTTTCTGCCTATGCGATTCCCAAACGGACATACATCAATAGGGGGAATGCCCGAAGAGTCCAGAGGCGATCGGAAAGCCTCTGGTCGCGCCCGCAGGCGCGAAATTCTCCTGTGGACGGTTCAGCCTTCAAGAACCATGCAGACCGTCTGTCCCTGTACGCAGAGCCCCTTGTCCGTGAGGGAGGCGCTTTCGCCGACGGCGGAGAGAATCTGGCCTTTGACCTGCCAGACACAGGGAGCGGCGGCGGGATTCACGACGACCGTGATCCGCTCGGAACCGGCGCTGCGGCGGTAGACCAGGGGATAGCCCTCGTCGGCGAGCAGCTCGAAATCACCGGTGTTGTCCAGCGCGGGGTGCGCGCGGCGCAGGGCGGTCAGCGCCTGTACGGTGCGCCAGAGACTGTCCGGGTCGGCCTGCTGGTCGGCGACGTTCGGCCGCTCCGGGTCGGCGTCCTGGGCGATGTAGAGCCGTTCGGCGGGCGCGGCGCTGAAGCCGGCGTTGGCCGTGCGGTCCCACTGCATCGGGGAGCGGGAGCCGGTGCGCTCGTAGCCGCCCTCCACGGAGTGGATGCCCTCGAGATAGCGCATGCCGATCTCGTCGCCGTAGTAGATGAACGGCACGCCTGGCATCGTCAGCAGGAAGGCGAAGACAAGGCGGATCTCCTCCGGCGTCAGATATTTCGCCAGGCGCGCCATGTCGTGGTTGCCGGAGGGGAAGGCGATCAGCCCGTTGGGGCCTGCCTTCTTCCGACAGGCGAGGTAGTGCGCCATGAAGGCGGCGGCGCTGCCCTTCCCCCGGGCGGAGAAATAGGGCTCCTCGCACCGGAAGAGGTCGTTGTAGTGGCTCGGACCGAAGTGCAGCAGGAAGTCCATGTGGAAGCCGCCCTCCAGGGACTTCTCCGGATCGCCCCACTCGGAGACCATCGCGGCGCCGGGGTGCGTCTTGTCCAGCCAGGCGCGGATGCCCTGCCACAGGCGGATCGTGCCCTTCTTCTCCGGGTCGTTCTTGACCATGGCGTGGGCCATGTCCACCCGGAAGCCGTCGCAGCCCAGGCTCAGCCAGAAGTCCATGATCCGCTTCATCTCGGCGATGTTCGCCTGCGGGCCGGGCGCGTCTGGGGACTGCTGCCAGGGGCGGTCGATCTCCTCGAAGCCGTAGTTCAGCGCGGGCTGGTGGCTGAAGAAGTTCACCAGACAGCTGCCGTTCCGCTCCGAGATGCCGTGCAGGAAGCTGGCGCCCTCCATGCGCTCCCAGACGTTGTCGGTCCAGACATAGCGGTCGGTCCAGGCGTTGCGGTCCCCCTTGCAGGATTCGGCGAATCCGGGGTGGTCGATGGCGGTGTGCCCCGGAACCAGATCGAGAAAGACATGCATGCCCCGGCGGTGCGCCTCGGCGAAGAGCTCCTTCAGGTCCTCGTTGGTGCCGTAGCGGGGCGCGGCGGTGTAGAAGTCCAGCACGTCGTAGCCCGCGTCGCGGAAGGGCGAGGCAAAGCAGGGATTCAGCCACAGCGCGTTGCAGCCCAGTTCCTGGATCACCGGAAGCTTCCGCAGAATGCCCCGGAAGTCCCCGATGCCGTCCGCGTTGGTGTCGCAGAAGGACTGCGGATAGATTTCATAAAAGATGGCGTGGTCCAGCCAGGCCGGATGCGATGCGAATTCCATCAGAATGCCTCCTTGCGGGTGGGATGCGCCTATCATACACCTATGCAGACTTATGCGCAAGGACCTCTTTCCTCCACACGGAGATGTCGGATCTGGCACGAACCGCACCGAAAGCGTCATAGACTGCATAATATACTGCATAAATGAATGCAAATATGCATATATATAAAAAATCTCCGGAAAGTACTTGACAATCATGCAGAATGCGTGTATATTTTCAGCGTACAAACGGAACAGGGAGGAACTTACCGATGAAGGCAGCGAAAGAGATCAAGAAAATTGTCCTGGCCTACTCCGGCGGGCTGGATACCTCGATCATTATCCCCTGGCTGAAAGAGAACTACGAGGGCTGCGAGGTCATCGCGGTCTCCGGCAACGTGGGTCAGGCGGACGAGCTGGAGGGCCTGGAGGAGAAAGCGCTGGCGACCGGCGCCTCCAAGCTGTATGTGCTGGACCTGACGGACGACTATGTGGAGAATTACATCATCCCCACCATGCAGGCCGGCGCCGTCTATGAGGACTATCTGCTGGGCACCAGCCACGCGCGGCCCTGCATCGCCAAGGGACTGGTGGAGATCGCCCTGAAGGAGGGCGCCGACGCCATCTGTCACGGCTGCACCGGCAAGGGCAACGACCAGGTCCGCTTCGAGCTGGCCATCAAGCACTTCGCGCCGCAGATGACGATCATTGCCCCCTGGCGGATCTGGGACATCAAGAGCCGCGAGGAGGAGATCGAGTACGCCGAGGCGCACCACGTCCCGCTGAAGATCAACCGCGAGACCAACTACTCCAAGGACAAGAACCTCTGGCACCTGAGCCACGAGGGCCTGGACCTGGAGGACACCGGCAACGAGCCGCAGTACGAGAAGCCCGGCTTCCTGGAGATGGGCATCTCCCCGCTGCAGGCCCCCGACGAGCCCACCTACGTGGAGATCGAGTTTGAGCAGGGCGTCCCGGTGTCGGTGGACGGCGTGCGCATGAGCCCGAAGGAAGTCATCCTGAAGCTCAACGAACTCGGCGGCGCGAACGGCATCGGCATTATCGACATCGTGGAGAACCGGCTGGTGGGCATGAAGTGCCGCGGCGTCTATGAGACCCCCGGCGGCACCATCCTCTACAAGGCCCACGAGGCGCTCGAGTCCATCTGCCTGGACAAGATGACCCTGCATGAGAAGCAGCGGCTGTCCATCACCTTCGCCGAGCTGGTCTACAACGGCCAGTGGTTCACCCCCCTGCGGGAGGCGCTCTCCGCCTTCGTCACCAAGACCCAGGAGAAGGTGACCGGCAAGGTGCGGCTGAAGCTCTACAAGGGCAACATCATCAAGGCCGGCACCTGGAGCCCCAACAGCCTCTACTCCGAGGCGATCGCGACCTTCGGCGCCAGCGACTACGACCAGACCGACGCCAACGGCTTCATCAACCTCTTCGGCCTGCCGATCAAGGTGCAGGCGATGGTGGACGCCGCGAACAACAAGTGAATCCGCGGCCCAGCGCCGCCGGAAGGATAGACAGAATCAGAATTAAGGAGGAATCCCCATGAAGAAACTGTTTGCTCTGCTGCTCTGCGCCGCGATGCTGTGCGCTTCCCTCTCCGCGCTGGCGGAGGCTCCCGCCTATGCGACCGTCGAGGCCGGCAAGCTGACCATCTCCACCAGCCCCGATTTCCCGCCCTTCGAGTACACTGACGACGCGGACAACATCATCGGCATCGAGCCCGACCTGATCGCGCTGATCGGCGAAAAGATCGGCCTGGAGCCCAACTGGATCGCGATGGACTTTGACGCCGCGCTGGTCGCTCCGCAGACCGGCAAGACCGACATCGTCGTCTCCGGCGTGACCGTGCGCGAGGACCGCAAGGCCATGTTCGACTTCACCCACACCTACGTGAGCATCCACCAGGCGATCCTGGTGAAGGAGGGCTCCGAGATCAACCAGGAGAACCTCGGCGAGTATCTGATCGGCGTCCAGTCCGGCACCACGGGCCACATCTACGCCGAGGAAGACTACGGCACGGACCACGTTGCCGCCTATGACAAGTACGGCATGGCGGTGGCGGCCCTGACCAACGGCCAGGTGGACTGCATCCTGATGGACGACATGGTGGCGCAGGCCTACGCCAAGCGGGTGCCCGGCCTGGTGGTGCTCCCGACCAGCTACGAGCAGGAGGACTTCGCCTTCGGTCTGGCCAAGGGCCACGAGGAGCTGCTCAACGCCATCAACGCCGCGCTGGACGAGCTGATCGCCGACGGCACGGTGGAGGAGATCATCGTCAAGTATCAGACCGCTGAGTAATCTTCCCATCGCACTCCGCGAAGGAGCGGCTCCGGGCCGCTCCTTTCTGGTTCAGTCGGAGGACATGGCCCGTGAGGACGGCGGAACAGATTTTGGAAAGGTGCTGACCCCATGGAACAGTATCAGGCTTGGAAAGCCCTGGTTGTGTCCGGCAAGGCCGACCTGTGGCAGCAGTTTTATGTCAAGTTTTATCAGGCATTTGTGGAGGGAGACCGCTGGAGGCAGTATCTGCAGGGCGTCGGTACCACGCTTCTGGTCACCGCGATGGCGCTGCTGCTGGGCGTCCTGCTGGGCCTGATCGTGTCCATCGTGCGCACCGCGTACGACCAGCAGCGTCCCGGCCACCGCAACCCGCTGCTGGCGGTGCTCAACGGCTTTTTCAAGGTTTACGTGACCGTCATCCGCGGCACCCCGATGATGGTGCAGCTGATGATCATGGGTCTGGTGATCTTTGCCTCCAGCCGCAATTTCGCGCTGGTGGGCGCGCTGGCGCTGGGCATCAACTCGGGCGCCTACACTTCGGAGATCATCCGCGGCGGCCTGATGTCCGTGGACATCGGACAGATGGAGGCAGGACGCAGCCTGGGCATGAACTACGCGGACACCATGCGCTTTATCATCGTTCCCCAGGCGGTGAAGGCAATCCTGCCCGCCCTGGGCAACGAGTTTATCGTGCTGCTCAAGGACACCTCGCTGATCAGCGTCATCGCCGGCAAGGAGCTGATGTACGCGGCGAAGACCATCAGCAGCCGGACCTACGAGTATCTGTTCCCTTACATCGGCGTGGCGCTCATCTACCTGCTCCTCGTCATGCTGTTCACCTGGGTGCTGGGCATCTTCGAGAGGAGGCTGCGGGCAAGTGATCGTCGTTAACAAGCTGTGCAAGTCCTTCGGCAAGCTGGAGGTGCTCCACAACGTCTCCGAGCACATTGAAAAGGGCGAGTGCGTGGTGCTCATAGGCCCCTCCGGCTCGGGAAAATCCACGTTCCTCCGGTGCCTGAACCTCCTGGAGGAGCCCACCTCCGGCGAGATCCTCTTTGACGGGGTTTCGATGACAAGCCCGAGTACGGACATCAACAGGATGCGCCAGAAGATGGGCATGGTGTTCCAGCACTTCAACCTCTTCCCGAATATGACGATCCTGAGGAACATCACCCTGGCGCCCACCCGCACGGGCATCATGGTCCGGGAGCAGGCGGAAGCGCGCGCGATGGAGCTCCTGCAGCGCGTGGGCCTGGCGGACAAGGCAAGCGCCTATCCGGCGCAGCTCTCCGGCGGCCAGAAGCAGCGCGTGGCGATCGTCCGGGCGCTGTGCATGCAGCCCGAGGTCATGCTCTTCGACGAGCCGACCTCCGCCCTGGACCCGGAGATGGTGGGCGAGGTGCTGGACGTGATGAAGAGCCTCGCCATGGCCGGCATGACCATGGTGGTGGTCACCCACGAGATGGGCTTTGCCCGCGAGGTGGCCAACCGCGTGCTGTTCCTGGACGGCGGCGAGATCGTCGAGCAGGGCGACCCGCACAATATCTTCTACAACCCGCAGAGCGAGCGGCTGAAATCCTTCCTGGCGAAGGTACTGTGAAAACAAGTCTTCGGATACAAACACAAATCAGGAAACGGCATGTATCCGAAGGTCCAGGGCGATCGGAAAGCCCTGGTCGCGGCCCGCAGGCTGCGAAATCTCTCTGCTGACATTTCGTACACGATATTGTGATCGGTATGAGGAGGAGGACCATGAATCTGAAAGGACGCAGCTTTCTGACGCTGCTGGACTATACCCCGGAGGAGATCACGGAGCTGCTGGATCTTGCGGCCTCCCTCAAGGCGCAGAAAAAGGCGGGCATCACCCACCGTTTCTGCGAGGGAAAGAATGTCGCGCTGATCTTCGAGAAGACCTCCACCCGCACCCGCTGCGCCTTCGAGGTGGCCGCGGCGGACCTGGGCATGCACCCGGTCTACCTGGACCCCAAGAGCAGCCAGATCGGCAAGAAGGAGTCGATCCCGGACACCGCGCGGGTGCTGGGCCGGATGTTCGACGGCATCGAGTACCGCGGCTTCGGTCAGGAGATCGTGGAGGCGCTGGCGGAGTACTCCGGCGTGCCGGTCTGGAACGGCCTGACCAACGAGTACCACCCCACGCAGATTCTGGCGGACTTCCTGACCGTCCGCGAGCACTTTGGGAGCCTGAAGGACCGCAAGCTGGTCTACCTCGGCGACGCGCGCTACAACATGGGTGACTCCCTGATGGTCGGCTGCGCGAAGATGGGGATGCGCTTCGTGGCCTGCGCGCCGGAGAAGTATTTCCCGAACCCGGACCTGATCGCGAAGTGTCAGGCGATCGCCGCGGAGACCGGCGCGGAGCTGGCCTTCGAGACGGATCCGGAGAAGGCGGTGGCGGGTGCGGACGTCCTCTACACGGACGTCTGGGTCTCGATGGGCGAGCCGGACGAGGTCTGGGCGGAGCGGATCGCCGATCTGACGCCCTACCGGGTGACGGAGAAGCTCATGGCCGCTGCCGGCCCCCAGTGCCGCTTCATGCACTGCCTGCCCGCGTTCCACGACCTGAAGACCGCCATCGGCCGCGAGATCTACGAAAAGTTCGGCATCGAATGCATGGAGGTGGAGGACGCGGTCTTTGAGGGCCCGCAGTCCATCGTCTTCGACGAGGCGGAGAACCGCATGCACACGATCAAGGCCGTGATGGCCGCGACTCTGGGAATCTGAAGCCGGTTTCAAGCAAAGGCTGCAAATCCAGCAACAGCATGTATCCGAAGGTCCAGGGCGATCGGAAAGCCCTGGTCGCGGCCCGCAGGCCGCGAAATCTCCCTGTTGACATTTAGCACACGATACTGAGATCAGTATGAGATCAGTATCAGAATGAACTGGGACCAAATGAAAGGGACCTCCTCGCGGAGGCCCCTTTTGTTTGGGGTGAAATCAGTCGTCCAGCACCTTCAGGTCCGCCAGGGTAACCTGAGCGGCGTCGACCCACTGCTGCACCTGGTTGTCATAGAAGGTATCCTTCTTGGTGGAGAGCAGCTCGCTGCGGATGGCCTCGGAAACCCCGGCCAGGTCCACAGTGCCCTCGGCCACATCGCCGACGTATTGGGCAACCACGAAGCCGTCCTTGGTGCGGACGGGCTCGGTCACGCTGCCGGCTTCTGTCAGCGCCATCACGGCCGCGACGGTCTCGGAAGCGGGCGTGGTGCCGGTGTAGCCCTCGCAGACCGCATAGGTGGAAGCGGTCTCACCCTCGGCGGGGGACATGTTGGGATCCCCGTTGTACTCGGCGGACAGGGTATCCCAGTCGCCGCCGTCCTTCAGGGCGGTGTACAGCTCCTGCGCCTTGGGCTCCACGGCGGCGTAGGCGGCGGTCTCAACCTCGGCGCGCTTGGCCTCGTAGGCGGCCTTCAGGGCGCGGGCTTCGGCCAGGGACTTGGCGTCCGCGGCCACGCTCTCCTCGACGCCCTCGCCGAAGGCGGTCTCGCTGCTGACCACGGTCAGGGCGGAGACGCTGCCGTCCTCACGGTTGAGGATCTCGTCGGTGGAGAGGGTGACGGTCACCTGGTCCACCAGCTCATCCACGTTCTCTACGCCGGCGGTGGTCAGGTTGCCGGTCAGGGTATTGATCGCGCTGTTCTGGGCGCTGATGCGGGAATCCAGGCCGCTGAGCAGTTTGTCATCGATCTCGCCGAACTCCACGAGGATCCACTTGACCTCGCGGTAGCCGGCCGGCCGGTAGTAAACCGTGCTGCCGCCGTTGACGCTCTTGCCGTAGGCGCTCAGGTCGCTCTCGTAGCTGGTCTTCGCGTTGGCCACGCGGGTGTCGAACTCCGCCTGGACTTCCTCGTCGGTGACGGCAACGCTCTGGGTGACGAAATCCTTGAAACGGTTGGTGCGCAGGGACTCCAGCTTCTGGGCGCGCAGACCCTCCAGATCGGTGCCGAGCATCTCGGCGGTCTGGCGGTCAATCTCCGCCTGCAGCTCGTCGCCCTCCAGCTCGGAGCCGGACAGGTAGTAGTTCTGGATGAACTCGGAGTAGGTGCGCCAGGTATCCTGAACCTCGGCCTCGTCGGTCTCCGTGAGGGCGAGCTCCGGCTGGCCGGCCTCGAACTCCTTCATGTGCTGCGCGATAACTTCGTTCTTCTTCATGTCCCCGATCACGAGATCACGGGCACTTTTGATCAGATCGGGGTTGCTCGTGTCGATATTGCCGCCGTAGTAGGAGCGGTAATAGGCCGCGTATTCTGCCACATAATCCTCGACCGCCTCGTTTACCTGCCCCTTGGTGAAGACCGTGCCGTTGACGGTGAGCACGGGGGTCGCCGCGTCCACCTCGGGGTCTTTCACGATCAGGGAACAGCTGCTGAGCAGCAGGCAGGCCGCCAGGAGGCAGGCCAGCAAAGCGCGCTTTTGCATAGGACGTCTCTCCATTCTTATAGGTTCTTTCAGGGGTTCCCCGGCATTATAGCGCATGTTGGCCGTTCGCGCAAGCAAGAAAAACGATCCGGAGGGATCCGGAACGGAAAAAGCCGAAAAAACTTGCGCTGAGAGGCAAAATCGGGTAAACTGACAGGGATGGATCCACGGGGTTCATTTTAGGAGGAGGGGTCGCTATGCCGTTTATCCGCAAGATCGTTGTGACCGGCGGGCCGTGCGCGGGAAAAACCACGGGCCTGAGCTGGATTCAGAATGCTTTCTCCCAGCGGGGATGGCGGGTGCTGATCGTTCCGGAGACGGCCACGGAGCTGATCTCCGGCGGCGTGACGCCCTGGACCTGCGGCACGAACCTGGACTACCAGCTGGGCCAGATGCGCCTGCAGGTGACCAAGGAGCAGATCTTTCTCGCGGCTGCGCAGAGTATGCCGGACGAGAAGATTCTGCTGGTCTGCGACCGCGGCGCGCTGGACAACAAGGCGTATATGAACGCCGAGGAGTTCGCCACGGTGCTGCGGACGCTGCAGCTGGACGAGATGGAGCTGCGGGACAGCTACGACGCCGTGTTCCACCTGGAGACGGCGGCCAAGGGCGCGGTGGACGCCTACACCCTGGCCAACAACCAGGCGCGCTACGAGACGGCGGACGAGGCCTGCGCGCTCGACGACCGGATCATCGCGGCCTGGACCGGACACCAGCATCTGCGCGTGATCGGCAACGCGATGGATTTCGAGAACAAGCTCAAGCGGCTCCTGTGGGAGATCGGCTCCGCCATCGGCGCGGACGAGCACTTCGAGATCGAGCGGAAGTTCCTGATCGCCACCCCGGACATCGCCTGGCTGGAGCAGCAGCCCAACTGCCACCGGGTGGAGATCATCCAGACCTACCTGCGCACGGAGGAGGGCATCGAGAAGCGGGTCCGCCAGCGCGGCGAGAACGGCCACTTCCTCTACTACGAGACCACCAAGAAGCCCATCAGCGGCGTGAAGCGCGTGGAGACCGAGCGGCGGCTGACCTCGAAGGAGTATCTCGAACTGTTGATGAACGCGGACACCACCCGCCGGCAGCTGCGGAAGACGCGCTTCTGCTATACCTGGAAGAAGCAGAGCTTTGAGATCGACATCTACCCCTTCTGGCAGCACCAGGCGGTGGTGGAGATCGAACTGCAGACCGAGGACGACCCGATCTATTTCCCGCCGGAACTGCATATCCTGCGCGAGGTGACGGACGATCCGGCGTACAAGAACGCCGCCCTGGCGCTGCAGATTCCGGAGGAGGAGCCCATCAGCTCAGACGCAGCGCCTTCCGGAGCCGCAGACTGAGCAGCACAGCCAGGGCGATCTTGACCGCGTCCCAGGGCAGGAAGGGCCATACGCACAGCCGCAGGCAGACCGACAGGCTGACCTGCTGGCTGATGAGAAACCAGACGGTGCCCAGCGCGTAGCAGGCGAGCACCCCCGCCGCCATCGCGGCCGCCTGCACCTGCCAGGCGGCGCCCCAGCGGCGGATGCCCGCGGAGACCAGCACCGCGGCCGGGAGATAGCCCAGCAGATAGCCGCCCGTGGGCCCCAGCAGCTTGCCGAGTCCGCTGCCGAAGCCGGAGAAAACCGGCACGCCCACCGCTCCCAGAAGCAGATAGGCCGCGAGGCTGAGCGCGGCCTCGCCCGGCGGCAGCAGCGCGCCGGCCAGCAGCACCGGCAGAAGCGAGAGCGAGAAGGGGACCGGTCCGAGATTCAGCGTGAGCTGCGAGCACAGGGCGACCAGCGCGGTGAACAGCGCGCAGCGGGCGAGCGCTCCGGCGGAGCGGGAACTACGGCGCATGAGGAAACCTCCTTTGCGTAAACCGGAAGTACGGATCCGGTTTACGCATTATCCCTTTTTTTCGGTGAATTGTCAACCAGGAGCGCGGGAGATGAGCGATTGAGCACCCGAAAAAACACCCTCTACAATGTAGCCTACCGGATGTTCTCGGTGCTGCTGCCGCTGGTGACGGCGCCCTTCCTCTCCCGGACGGTGGGCCAGGCGGGCGTCGGCCTGTACAGTTACGCCTGGAACATCAGCTACTTTTTCTGCCTGGTGGCGATGCTGGGCCTGGAGAACTACGGCACCCGGGCGATCGCGGCCTGCCGGGAGCGGCCGGAGGAGCTCAACCGCACCTTCAGCGGCATCTGGCGGATGCAATTGTGCGTCGCGGGCGCGGTGCTGGCCGTCTGGCTGGTGTATGTGCTGGCGGTGGCGGACGAGGAGCGGACAATCGCCTG
The DNA here is from genome assembly GCA_017508975.1 of Clostridia bacterium. Lineage (GTDB taxonomy): Bacteria > Bacillota > Clostridia > Christensenellales > Aristaeellaceae > RUG11272. The sequence goes on from JAFWQU010000023.1 coordinate 67,827, forward strand.
GCCGCTGACGATGATGTCCGTGTCCTGCCTGATCAACCTGGACTGGGCGCTGATGGGCCTGGAGCAGTTCCGGCCGATCGCCCTGCGCAACACGGCGGTCAAGCTGATCGCCGCGGCCTGCGTCTTCCTGCTGATCCGGAGCAAGGACGATCTGTGGATCTACGGCTTCGCCTGGTCCGCGGCGACCCTGGTGGGCTGCCTGCTGAGCGCCGCCTCCCTGCGGGGCAGGGTGCGTCTCGTGCCCGTGTCCCGGTCCGAGGTGCAGCGCCACCTGCGGCCCTGCGCGCTGCTGGCGGTCTCGGTGATCGCGGTGAGTGTCTACCGGACGATGGACAAGGTCATGGTCGGCGCGATGGCGGGCATGGAACAGAACGGCCTGTACGAGAACGCGGAGAAGATCGTCTACTGCCTCTCCGGGTTCATCTCCGCGGTGGGCACGGTGATGCTGCCGAAGATCTCCGCCCTGCAGAAGAAGGGCGAGACGGAGCGGATCCGCGTGCACATGGACAAGACCATGCAGGCGATCCTCTGCATGACCGGCGCGATGGCCTTCGGGCTGGCGGCGGTGGCGGACCGGCTCTGTCCGCTGTTCTACGGCGAGGACTTCACGGGTTCCGCCCCGCTGATGGTGCCCCTCGGCTTCACGCTGATGATGATCGGCTTCGCGAATGTGGTCCGCACCCAGTGGATCCTGCCGCAGGAGCGCGACCGGGTGGTGGTGCGCAGCGTCTGCGCCGGCGCGGCGGTGAACCTCGCCGCCAACCTGCTGCTGATCCCCCGGATGCAGGCGATGGGCGCGGTGGTGGGCACGCTCCTGGCGGAGTTCACGGTGCCGCTGGCCCAGGCGATTCAGCTCCGGGGCGAGCTGCCCTACCGGCGCTACCTGGCGCATGTGGCGACCTATGCGGTGCCGGGCCTCGCGATGCTCGGGGCGGTGCGGCTGCTGGGCCGCTGGGTGCCGGTCAGCTGGCCGGGACTGGTCCTGCAGATGGCGGTGGGCGCCGCCCTGTACGGCGCGCTCTGCCTGGGCTGGTGGAAAATCACGAAAAACCCGCTTCTGCGATTGCTCAAGCGGAACGGAGGAAAACCATGAGAAGACTGGCAATCTGGACGCTGCTGCTCCTGCTGCTGGGCGGTGTGGCCTGTGCCCGCGCGGAGAAGATGGTGACGCTGACCTTCACCGGGGACTGCACCCTGGGCTCGGAGGAGCGGAAGCGCGCGCAGCCTGCCTCCTTCGACAGCAAGGCGGCGGAGATGGGCTACGACTATTTCTTCCGGAATTACCAGGAGCTTTTCGCCGCGGACGACGCGACCATCATCAACCTGGAGGGCGTGCTCTCCGATTCCCCCGCGGAGGAGAACAAGACCAAGACCTACCGTTTCCGCGGCCCGCGGGAGTTCGTGAATATTATCAAGAGCGTCTCCATCGAGGCGGCGGTGCTGGCCAACAACCACACCCAGGACTACGGCAAGCAGGGTCTGGAGAGCACCAAGGACACCCTGGAGGGCGAGGGTATCCTCTGGGGACGGCTCAACAAAATTCTCTATATCGACAAGGGCGATATCCGCGTGGCCGTAATCTCCATGGATTCCGGCAGCCTGAACAGCAGCTTTGACTGGCTGAACAGCGAGATCGTGCGGCTCAAGCAGGAGAAGCTGGCGGACGCGGTGGTGATCGTCTATCACGGCGGCTCGGAGTACGCGGCCCGGCACAACGACACCCAGCAGCGCTATGTGGACAACTGGACGAAGCGGGGCGCGGACCTGGTGATCATGCACCACCCCCATGTGGTGCAGGGCATCGGTCTGGTCCACGGGCGGACGGTCTGCTATTCCCTGGGTAATTTCGTCTTCGGCGGCAACTGCGAGATCCGAACGGATTTCTGGCGCGATATCTACAATGTGACGGCGCTTTACGCCCTGGTGGTGCAGGTGGATCTGTACTTCTCCGACGACGGCGAATACCAGGGCCAGCAGGTGCGCCTGTATCCGACGTTCATCTCCGGGTCCGCGGACGAGACCGTCAACGACTATCAGCCGCGCCTGGTGAGCGGCGCGGAGGCGGGACGGGTGCTGGAGGCGGTCCAGTACGACACGCCCTTCATGCTGCCCGTGCCCGACGAGACCGGCTGCGTGCACCTGCCCTACCTGCGGGCGGACGGCAGCACGCACGCGCCGCGCGTCCGGAACGTACTGGCGAAGGCCGAGGAAAAGAAGGAGACTACGGAACCCGAACCGGTCCCCGCGATGGAGCCCGGGACCCGGACGATCCGCCTGACGCCCGGCGGCATGGTGCTCGAGACCGAACCGGAGTGGACCGGGGTGACGCAGGAGGCCGCGCCCGTGCAGGAGCAGGCTCCGGAGGAACAGACGGTGGAGGTGACCGGGACCGCGGTGCTCCCGGAGGGTGCCTGGCATCATCCGCCGGCCCAGAAGGTGGAGCGGACCCGGAAGTACCTGATTCAGCCGTCGCAGAGCGGCGGGAAGAACGAGGGCGGACAGTCCTCGGAACCGATCATAGAGCAGGGGGACTGACATGCGGCTGGAGGATGTGCGCTCCCCCCAGGACATCAAGGGACTGTCCATGGAGGAGATGGAAGGCCTGGCCCGGCAGATCCGTGAGACGCTGGTCAATACCGTGGCGGAGCGCGGCGGGCACCTAGCCTCCAATCTGGGCGTGGTGGAGCTGACGCTGGCGATCCACCGGGTGTTTGACATGCCCAGGGATCGCCTGGTTTTTGACGTCGGCCATCAGTCCTATGTCCACAAGCTGATCACGGGGCGCTACTGGCGTTTCCACTCCCTGCGCTCCTTCGGCGGAATCTCCGGTTTCCCGAAACGGGGAGAGAGCGAGTACGATGTGTTCGAGACCGGGCATGCCTCCACCGCAATCTCGGCGGCGCTGGGGCTGGCCCGGGCGCGGGACATCCTCGGGGAGGACCGGAATGTGGTCTGCGTGGTGGGCGATGGCGCCATGACCGGCGGCATGTGCTACGAGGCGCTCAACGACGCGGGCACGAGCGGCACCCGGCTGATCGTGATCCTTAACGACAACGAGATGTCTATCTCGGAGAATGTCGGCGCCCTCTCCCGGCATCTGACGGACCTGCGGGTCAGCAAGGGCTGGACCAGCACCAAGAAGGCGGTCAAATCCCGCCTGAGCAAGATCCCGGTGGTGGGCAAGCCGATCTACCGCTTTATCCATCTCACCAAGAGCATGATCAAGTCGGCGGTGATTCCCGAGGGCTTCTTCACCTCGCTGGGGTTCACCTATTTCGGACCAATCGACGGGCACCAGCAGGCCTCGCTGGAGCACACGCTGCGGCAGGCGAAGAACCTGGACGGCCCCGTCGTGATCCACGTGCTGACCCAGAAGGGCCACGGCTACGACAAGGCGGAGCAGCAGCCGGAGCGCTTCCACGGCATCCCGCCCTTCTATGTGGAGACCGGCAACGCGCGGGAGCAGAGCCGGCTGCCGTCCTTCGGCCAGGTGATGGCGGAGGAGCTGGTCCAGCTGGCGCAGCGGGACGAGCACATCACGGCGATTACGGCGGCCATGGCCAGCGGGACCGGTCTGGACCGTTTCGGGCGGGAATGCCCCCGGCGGCTGATCGACGTGGGCATCGCGGAGGAGCATGCCGTGACGCTGGCGGCGGGCATGGCGGCGGGCGGGCTGCGCCCCTATGTCGCGATTTACGCCACCTTCTTCCAGCGCGCCTACGATCAATTGATCCACGACGTGGCGATGCAGCGGCTGCCGGTCGTGTTCCTGCTGGACCGGGCGGGGCTGGTCGGCGAGGACGGCGCCACGCACCACGGCGTCTTCGACCTCGCGATGGCGCTGCCGGTGCCGGGACTGACGGTGCTGGCCCCGCGGGATCTGCAGGAGCTGCGGCTGATGCTGCGCTGGACCCCGCAGGCGGAGGGTCCGGTGCTGATCCGCTACGGGCGCAAGAGCACGGATCTGCAGGCGCGCTATCCCATCCGGCGCTTCCAGCCGGGGCGCTGGGAGGTGCTGGAGGCCGGGGAGGACTGCGCGCTGCTGGCGGTGGGCTCCATGGTGACCACGGCGGTGGAGGTGCGCGACCTGCTGCGGCGGGCGGGCATCCGCGCGGCGGTGGTGAACTGCTCCACGGTCAAGCCGCTGGACACCGCCCTGCTGACGGCCTTCGCGGACCGGCCGATCTTCACGCTGGAGGAGCATGTGCTGACGGGCGGCTTCGGCAGCGCGGTGACGGAGGCGCTGCTGGCGGATGAGATGCCGCCGCCCCGGATCACGTTCGGACTGCCGGATACCTTCGTGCAGCACGGTTCCAGGACGCAGCTGCTGCGCTATCTCGGCCTGCGGCCGGAGCAGCTGGTGCGCCGCATCCAGGCGGTGCTGCACACGGGGGAGGAGGCCGACCATGGCTGAGAAACAGCGGGCGGACGTGGCGCTGACCCAGCGGGGGCTCGCCGCGAGCCGCGAGAAAGCCCAGGCCGCCATCATGGCGGGCGAGGTCTATTCGGGCCTGCGGCGGATCGACAAGCCCTCCGAGCTGATCGGACCGGAGGAGGAGCTGACGGTCCGCGCGCCGGCGCACCCCTGGGTCGGACGCGGCGGGCTCAAGCTCGAGAAGGCGGTCGAGGCCTTCGGCGCGGACCTGACGGGGCGTGTGTGCATGGATCTGGGCTGCGCGACGGGCGGCTTCACGGACGTCTGCCTGCAGCACGGTGCCGCGCACGTGTACGCGATCGACGTGGGCTATGGACAGTTCGACTGGAAGCTGCGGCAGGATCCGCGGGTGACGCTCATGGAGCGCACCAACGCGCGGATGCTCACGCCGGACATGTTTCCCCTGCACCCGACGGTGGCGGTGATGGATGTGAGCTTTATCTCCATCCGGCTGATCCTGCCGGTGGCGGCGGGGATCCTGGGGCCGGAGGGCGTGTTCTACACCCTGATCAAGCCGCAGTTCGAGGCCGGCCGGGGCAAGGTCGGCAAGCACGGCGTCGTCCGGGACCCGCTGGTGCACCAGGAGGTGCTCGGCGGCATCCGGGATTTCTGCCGGGGCATGGACTGGCGCATGGTGAAGCTCGACTTCTCGCCGGTGACCGGCCCGAAGGGGAACATCGAGTTTCTGGCGGAGCTGCGCCCGGCGGCGGCAGCCGGCGAGGAAGTGGGGGACGAGGCGATCCGCGCCTGCGTCCGGATCGCGCACGAGCGGCTGTGAACACTTGCCAAGAGCGGCTTTCGGTGTTATGATGGGAGCGATTTTCAAAGCAGGAGGCGAACCCCATGGAGGATAAGGATCGCAGCAACTTTATCTGGGATATGATCGACAAGGATCTGGCGGAGGGCGTCTACAGCGAGGTGCACACCCGCTTTCCGCCAGAGCCCAACGGCTATATGCATATCGGACACTGCAAGGCGCTGATCATGAACTTCCTGACGGCGGAGAAGTTCGGCGGCAAGTGCAACCTGCGCTTCGACGACACCAACCCCGCCAAGGAGGACATGGAGTTCGTCCGCAATATCGAGAAGGACATCCGCTGGCTGGGCTTCGACTGGACCGGCGGCCTGTTCTACGCCTCGGACTACTATGACCTCTGCTACGAGATCGCGGAGGACTGGATTCTGCGCGGCCTGGCCTATGTGGACGAGCTCTCCAAGGAGGAGATGCGCGCCTACCGCGGCACCCTCACGGAGCCCGGCAAAAACAGCCCCTGGCGGGACCGTCCCGCGGAGGAGAGCCTGGCGCTGTTCCGGCGGATGCGCGCCGGGGAGTTCCCGGAGGGCAGCCTGACCCTGCGGATGAAGATCGACATGGCCTCGCCCAACGTGGTGATGCGCGATCCGGCCATGTACCGCATCCTCTATAAGGAGCACTGGCGCACGGGCAAGAAATGGTGCATCTATCCGATGTACGACTTCTCGCACCCCATCGGCGACGCCATGGAGGGCATCACCCACTCCCTGTGCTCCCTGGAGTATGAAATCCACCGCCCGCTCTACGACTGGGTGGTGGAGCACGCGAAGAACAAGCTGCCCGGTCATCCGCGGCAGATTGAGTTCGCCCGGCTGAACCTGACCGGCACCATCATGAGCAAGCGCTATCTCCGCCAGCTGGTGGAGGGCGGCTATGTGCGGGGCTGGGACGATCCCCGCATGCCCACCCTGTCCGCGCTGCGCCGCCGGGGCTACACCGGCGAGGCGATCCGCGACTTCGTCAGCCGCATCGGCATGTCCAAGGCGGACTCCGTGGTGGACTACGCGCTCCTGGAGAGCTGCGTGCGCGACGACCTGGGCGAGCGCTCCCCGCGCGCGATGGCGGTGCTGCGCCCCCTGAAGGTGATCCTGACCAACTGGCCGGAGGGTGAGACGAAGACCCTCACGGTGGAGAACCACCCGGACCACCCCGAGATGGGCACCCACACGGTCACCATCGGGCGGGAGATCTGGATCGAGCAGGACGACTTCATGGAGGAGCCGGTCAAGAAGTATCAGCGCATGTTCCCCGGCAACGAGGTGCGGCTGAAGGGCGCGTACATCGTGCGCTGCGACGGTTGCGAGAAGGACGGGGACGGGAACGTCACCGCGGTGCTGTGCACGGTGGATTTCTCCACCGAGAGCGGCACCCCCGGCGCGGACCGCAAGATCAAGGGCAAGACCCTGCACTGGGTGAACTGCGCGGATGCGGTGCCCTTCGAGGCCAGGCTGTATGAGCCTCTGCTGGCGGAGGACGACGAGCTGTCCGCTGAGGCGGACCCCGAGGCGGCGGATCCCGAGACCGAGGGCGAGAGCGCTCCCGCGCCCGCCAAGAAGGATTTCATCAGCCGCCTGAATCCCAACAGCCTCACGGTGGTCCACGGCTATGCGGAGCCCGTGATCCGTCAGACGGAGGTGGGCGGCACCTTCCAGTTCCTGCGCAACGGCTATTTCTGCAAGGACCCCGACAGCACCCCGGATATGCCGGTGTTCAACCGGACGGTGGGCCTGCGGGACACGTTCGCGAAGCAGACGAAGAGATAAGGAAAGAGGAAAGACCATGGAAGTCAGAACCCGCTTTGCCCCCAGCCCGACGGGCTTCATGCATCTGGGCGGCGTGCGCACCGCGCTCTACGCCTACCTGTTTGCGAAACAGAACAACGGCAAGTTTATCCTGCGCATCGAGGACACGGACCAGGAACGCTATGTCGACGGCGCGGTGGAGGTCATCTATGACACCCTGAGGGCCTGCGGGCTGAACTGGGACGAGGGTCCGGACATCGGCGGCCCCGTCGGCCCCTATGTGCAGTCCGAGCGCAAGGCGACCTACCTGCCCTACGCGCAGCAGCTGGTCCGCAGCGGCCACGCCTATTACTGCTTCTGCTCCAAGGAGGAGATCGAGGCGCGCCGCGAGGCGGTCGAGGCGGCCGGCGGCACCTGGAAATACGACAAGCACTGCCTGCATCTGACCCCCGAGCAGGTGGAGGAGAAGCTGGCGGCGGGCATCCCGTGGACGATCCGCATGAACGCGCCCACCGAGGGCGAGACCAGCTACCACGACACCGTGTTCGGCGACATGACCTTCCAGAACGCGGAGGCCATGGACGACATGGTGCTCATCAAGCAGGACGGCATGCCCACCTACAACTTCGCCAACGTCATCGACGACCACCTGATGGGCATCACCCACGTCATGCGCGGCATGGAGTACCTGTCCTCGACGCCCCGCTACAACTATCTGTACACGGCGCTGGGCTGGGATATCCCGGAGTACATCCACCTGCCCACGGTGATGCGCGACGCCACCCACAAGCTGTCCAAGCGGGACGGCGACGCCTACTATTCCGACTACATCGACAAGGGCTACCTGACCGAGGCGCTGATCAACTACCTGGCGCTGGTCGGCTGGAATCCCGGCGACGAACGGGAGTTCTTCACCCTGCCGGAGCTGGTGGAGGCCTTTGACGTGCACCGCTTGAACAAGTCCCCGGGCATCTTCGACGTGAACAAGCTGACCTGGTTCAACGCGGAGTACATCCGCCGGATGGATCCCGCGCGCTATCTCGAGCTGGCGACGCCCTGGTTCGACCAGGCGCTGGCGGGGAAGAACATCGACTACCGCCGCCTGGCGGAGCTGATGCAGGAGCGCACCGAAATCTTCAACCAGGTGCCGGGCATGGTGCGGTTCCTCGCGGAGCTCCCGGATTACGACGTGGAGCTGTACACGCACAAGAAGATGAAGACCAACCCAGAGGTGGCGAAAACCGCGCTCACGCTGTGCAAGCCGGTGCTGGAGGCCATCGCGCCGGAGGACTGGAACGAGCAGGTGCTGCACGACCGGCTGATGGAGGCCATCGCCGCCAGCGGCATGAAGAACGGCGCGGTGCTCTGGCCGCTGCGCATCGCCATCTCCGGCCAGGCTTCCACCCCCGGCGGCGCCATGGAGATCGCCTACCTCCTGGGCAAGGAGGAGACCCTGCGGCGGCTGGACGCCGGGATGGAGAAGCTGGAGGCACAGGCGTAATGGCGACCACGCTGTGGGTGCGGGTGATCCGGCACCACCGCACCTGGCGGCAGGCGGAGGTGCCCTGCGCACGGGATACGGTGACCGAGGCGCTGGACACGGCCTGTCAGCAGCTGGACCTCTCGCGTCCGCTCTGGCTGGACAAGAACCAGCGCGAGTGGGACGAGTTCGGCCAGACGCGGTTCCTGCCGGACGCCTTCCTGGAGACGGTGGATTTTGACCGCCTGGAGATCGAGTACATCGACACCGAGGCGAAGAAAAAGCGCTCCCGGGATCCCCGGAACGCGTAGTGTTCCTTTCCCGGAGCATGGATATCGACAACAGGGTGAATCCGAAGGTCCAGGGCGATCGGAAAGCCCTGGTCGCGCCCGCAGGCGCGAAAACCCTCTGTTCAAATACCCATGTTCCGGGAAAAAACAGGACGAGGAGGTTGCGACCATGCTGGACGAGAGGATTGCGTCCCTGATTGACAGCTACGCTGAGGAGTATGCGGCGATGCTCACCCGCTGGGTGCAGGTGCCCTCGCTCAAGGCCGAGCCGGAGGACGGCGCGCCCTTCGGAACCGCCGTGCGGCGCATGCTGGACATGGCGATGGTGGACTGCGAGACCTTCGGCATGCTGACCCATGTCTATGACGGATACGCCTGTGACGCCACCCTGGGCGACGACGCGCAGGAGCCGCTGGCGGTGCTGGCGCATCTGGACGTCGTGCCCGCCGGGGACGGCTGGGAGACGCCGCCCTTCACCGCGGTGCGCAAGGGCGACCGGATCTACGGCCGCGGCACCGGCGACGACAAGGGTCCGGCGCTGTGCGCGCTGTTTGCGATGCGCGCGATCCGCGAGGCCGGCGTCCCGCTGAAGAAGCCGATCCGGCTGATCCTGGGCTGCGACGAGGAGTCGGGCTGGGAGGATATGGACTGGTACTGTGACCACGCGCACATGCCGCCCGTGGGCTTCTCCCCGGACGCGTCCTTCCCGCTGATCAACACCGAGAAGGCGATGATCCACACCATGGCCGAGGGTACGCTCTCCCCGGACGGACTGCAGGTGAAACAGCTGTGGACCGGCGAGCGGATGAACGTGATCCCCGGCGTGTGCGAGGCGCTGCTGGCGGGCGGCGAGGCGCTGGCCGGGCAGATCCGCGCCTGGTCCGAGAAGACCGGCCTGCCCTACACAGCGGAGGTCACGGATGAGGGCGTGCGGGTGACGGCGCTGGGCATTCCCGGCCACTCGGCCTACCCCGAGGCCTGCCGCAACGCGATCGGCATGATGCTGGTGCTGCTGCGTGAGCTGGGCGTGCAGGGCGATCTGAAGACCCTGGCGGACGCCTACCCGCTGGAATACGACGGCAAGGCCCTCGGCATCGCCTGCGCGGATGAGATGAGCGGCCCGCTGACCTGCAATATCGGCATCCTGCACGTCCGGGACGGCCGCTTCAGCGCCTCGCTGGACTGCCGTGTGCCGGTGACGGCGGATCTGGATACGCTGATCGCGTCGATCCGCGAACACCTGCCGGGGCTCAAGCTGGTGGGACTCTCGACCACCCCCGGCCACCATGTGCCCCCGGAGAGCGAACTGGTGACGGCGCTGCTGGCGGCGTACCACGAGGAGACCAGCCTGCCGGCCGTTCCCCAGTCCACCGGCGGCGGCACCTACGCCAAGGTGCTCAAGCAGGGCGTCGCCTTCGGCGCGGGCTTCCCCGGCGACGAGGACCTGGCGCACCAGGCCAACGAGTACGTGGAGCTGCCGAAGATGATCCTGGCGGCGAAAATTTACGCCAACGCGATGCTGCGGCTTTGCCGGGCGTAACCATTGACAGGAAAACATTCCCATGATATGATAAGTCGAATTCAGAGGCGCGCTGTGCATGCGTACCGCGGCGGAGGATCGGGCGATCCGGGGAGGCCGCGGGAGAGGGCTCAGCGCCGAAGGGACCGTCCGCCCGGGACGGCCGCCTGGGCGTCATCCAAACAGGATGCCGACTGTCACCGGGCAGATGTCCGGCGGAGCACTGAAGCGCCAGCGGCGGCGGGGGAGACCCGCGGCCCGGTCTTTAAGCATCGCCGGCGAGCGATGCTTTTTGTGAAAGGAGCAGTCAATATGCAGCAATACAGGGTCGGAATCATCGGCGCGACGGGCATGGTGGGCCAGCGGTTTATTCTGCTGCTGCAGAACCACCCCTGGTTTAAGATCACCGCGCTGGCGGCCTCGGCGTCCTCCAGCGGCAAGCCCTACCGGGAGGCTGTCGGGAACCGCTGGGCCTTCGACGAGGCGATTCCGGCGTCCGTGGCGGAGATGACCGTGCTGGACGCGGCGGATATCCCGGCGGTGGCGGAGCGCGTGGACTTCGTCTTCTGCGCGGTCAATATGAAAAAGGACGAGACCCGCGCCCTAGAGGAGGCCTACGCGCGCCACGAGGTGCCGGTGGTCTCCAACAACAGCGCCTGCCGTGGCCTGCAGGACGTGCCGATGGTGATCCCGGAGATCAACGCGGCGCACCTGGACGTGATTCCGACGCAGCGCAGGCGCCTGGGCACGGAGCGCGGATTCATCGCGGTGAAGCCCAACTGCTCCATCCAGTCCTACGTGCCTGCCCTGACCCCGTTGCTCTCCTTTAAGCCGACCCAGATCATCGTCTGCACCTACCAGGCCATCAGCGGCGCGGGCAAGACCTTCCGCACCTGGCCGGAGATGGTGGACAACGTGATCCCTTACATCGGCGGTGAGGACGAGAAGAGCGAGACCGAGCCCCTGAAGATCTGGGGCCATCTGGAGCAGGGCGCCGATGGCCCGGTCATCGTCAACGCCGCGCAGCCGGTGATCAGCGCCCAGTGCCTGCGGGTCGCCTGCTCGGACGGCCACATGGCGGCGGTCTCGGTGAAGTTCGCCCGCAAGCCCTCCGCGGAGGAGATCCTGACCGCGTGGAACAGCTATGAGACCGAGGCGCAGCGGCTGGAACTGCCCAGCGCGCCGAAGCCCTTCCTGCAGTATTTTGAGGATCCCTCCCGGCCGCAGACCCGCCTGGACCGTGACTTCGAGCGCGGCTTCGGCATCTCGATCGGCCGCCTGCGGGAGGACCGGGTGCTGGACTGGCGCTTTGTCTGCCTGAGCCACAACACGGTCCGCGGCGCGGCGGGCGGCGCCATGCTCACGGCGGAGCTCCTGTGCCGCACGGGCTGGATCCAGGCCAGAGGATAAGGAGGAGAGTGGATGAAGGCATTGTTTGAGGGCTGCGCAACCGCGCTGATCACCCCCTTCCGCGGCGGCGAGGTGGATTATCCCGCCCTGGACGCCCTGGTGGAGCGGCAGATCGAGGCCGGCATCGACGCGCTGGTCGCCGCGGGCACCACGGGCGAGCCCGCCACCATGACCTGGGAGGAGCACCTGAACGTGATCCGCCGGGTGGTGGAAGTGGCGAACCACCGGGTGCCGGTCATCGCCGGCACGGGCAGCAACTCCACCAGTGAGGCGGTGCATGCCGCGCACATGTCCGAGGAGTTCGGCGCGGACGCCCAGCTGGTGGTCACCCCCTACTACAACAAGACCAGCCAGGAGGGCCTGGTGGCGCACTTCAACGCGGTCGCGGACGCGGCGACGCTGCCGGTGATCGTCTATAACGTCCCCAGCCGCACCGGCATCAATATCGGTCCCTGGGCTCTGGAGCAGATCTGCCGTCATCCCAAGGTGGTGGCGGTGAAGGAGGCCTCCAGCGACGTGGGCCAGGCGCTGGACAAGCTGCGCCTGGTGGGGGACAACGCGGTGTTCTACTCCGGCAACGACGACCTGATCGTGCCCACGATGGCCTGCGGCTTCCGGGGCGTGATCTCGGTATTGTCCAACCTGATGCCCGCGGAGACCGTGGAGATGGCGCACGCGGCGCTGGACGGGGATTTCGCGAAGGCCGCGGGGCTGCAGATGAAGCTGCTGCCGCTGATCAACGCGCTGTTCTGCGAGACAAGCCCGATCCCGGTGAAAGCCGCCATGGCGCGGATGGGCTGGTGCGACGAGGAGCTGCGCCTGCCGCTGGTGCCCATGCAGCCCAAGAACCGGGAGAAGATGTTCGCGCTGATGGATGAGCTGGGATTGAGAGGGGAAGCGCAGTGAAGATCTGGCTGAGCGGTGCCGCTGGACACATGGGCCGCGCGGTGGCGGAGGCGGCGGAGAGCCAGGGCGTCCGGGTGCTGGCCGGCGTGGACCGCGTCGAAGCCGACCTGGGCTTCCCGATGGTGAGCCGTTTCGCGGACCTGCCCGAGGGCGGCGACGCGCTGATCGACTTCTCCGCGCCCGCCGCGCTGGGGGAGCTGCTGCCCTGGGCGCTGGAGCGCCGGGTTCCGCTGGTGCTGTGCACAACCGGCTACGATGAGGCGCAGCTGGAGCAGATTCGGGAGGCCTCCCGGCAGCTGGCAATCTTCCGCTCGGGCAACATGAGCGTGGGGATCGCGCTGCTGCGGCGGCTGGCACGGGAGGCTGCGCAGGTGCTGGGCGAGCCCTTCGATATCGAGATCACCGAGACCCACCACCGCCGGAAGGCCGACGCGCCCTCCGGCACCGCACTGATGCTCCTGGAGGCGGTGCGCGGGGCGAATTCCCAGCCGGTATTCGGACGGCATGGCCGCGAGAGCCGCCGCCAGCCCGGGGAGATCGGCGTCCACGCCCGCCGCGGCGGCACCGTGGTCGGCGAGCACGAGGTGGCGTTCCTGGGCGATCAGGAGCGGATCTGTCTCTCCCACAGCGCGGAGAGCCGCTCGGTGTTCGCGCTGGGCGCCCTGCGCGCGGGGGCCTTCCTGATCGGCAAGGCTCCCGGTACCTATGAAATGGACGACCTGCTGGCCGAACGGCTGCAGGGGATTTGATCCCGTCTAATACTGATCTCAGCTTTATATGCTTATTGTCAACAGCGGGTTTTCGCGTCTGCGGACGCGACCAGGGCTTTCCGATCGCCCTGGACCTTCGGGTGCATACTGTTGCTTGATTTGTGGTTTTTATACTAATCTCAGTTTAGAATGCTTATTGTCAACAGCAGGTTTTCGCGCCTGCGGGCGCGACCAGGGCTTTCCGATCGCCCTGGACCTTCGGATACATGCTGTTGCTGGATATGCAGTTTTTACCTGAGATTGGTATTACATGAGATTGGTATAACCGCAAAGCCCCGACTTCTCCAAAAAAGTGCACCCGAAGAGTCCAGAGGCGATCGGAAAGCCTCTGGCCGCGCCCGCAGGCGCGGAATCCTTTTGCGGGAACAATTGTATTTTGAAGAAGAATCGTATGACAAAAACCGTCCCCGCGAAAGGGACGGTTTTTCAGTGGCCCGCGTTACCGCGGCAGGGTGACAGAGTAGACCTCGTTGCCGCAGGCCACGATCGCGCGGCCGTTGGAGGTCAGACCGAGCAGTGCGGTGATCTCGACACCGGCGGGCAGCGGAATCTGATGGCTGTAGAACTGCTGGCGGCTGGAGGAGGTGCGGTAGATCACATTCCCGGACAGGGCATAGATGCTGCCGTTCTGCACCGCGGCGCCCACGCAGCGGGTCGGGACGATGAAGCGGCGGTCCGTGCGGCCGTTCAGGATCCGCAGGTCTGTGATGCCCTCGGCGCTGTTGAGCTGTGAGGTGCGGGCAAGCAGGATATCCGCGCTGCCCCGGACCGGGATGGACTCGTTGACGACCTGCCAGCCGTGCACCAGCATGGAAGCGGACAGATCCTGCACCGCCTTGTAGTCGTAGACATACATCTGCTGGGTGGTGAAGACGCGCAGATTGCTGTTCTCATAGACCACATGGTAGGCCAGGTAGGAGCCCAGATTCACCACGCCCGTGTTCATCTTGCCGACCTGGAAGGTGTTGAGCACCGTATTGATCGAGACGCCGTAGACGTCCATCGCCAGCGTCCACATGTACTGGTCCGCCTCGCCGTAGAAGCCCACGTCCAATAGCAGCATGCCCGGATAGGCGTCGCGCTCGATGTCCACATGCGTGCCGTCCATGTTCTTGACCATCAGGGTGGGCTCGGTGTCCGTGCCGAAGACCACCGCGCAGTAGCGGCTGCCCACGCGGGCGAACTGGACGGCGCCCTCCATGTTCTCATTGTAGGTCGCATGGCCGTTACTGTCGATGATGAAGACCTCCGAGCCGCTCCAGGCGACCACGTGGGTGTCCGAGACCGAGTAGCGCGCGCCGACGCCCACCGGGAATGACCAGCGGATGCCGCCGCCGGCGTTGAGACAGTGGATCGAGGTGCCGTCATAATAGAGGACGTTCTCGCCGAAGGGCGTCACGTCCTGGGTGGCCATGCAGGGCAGCAGGGTCGCGCTGATGCGCCCCTCCAGGCGGCTGCCGGGCAGCAGAAAACGCACCGCCGTGACCACGGCGAAGACCAGCAGCATCAGCACGAGCAGGACCAGCACCCGCCGGAGAACGCTCGGCTTCTCCACATTCTGCCGCTGGCGGTACCGGCGGCTGGGTTCTTTTTGCATGGATATCCTCCTTATTGTTCCAGAAAGCAGTCCGGCAGGCGCAGATCCTTGCGGCGGCCGAGATGCTCCCGGATCAGCGAGGTCAGCTCCGGCCAGCACTCCGCGGTGCAGGGCAGCGCCATGCGCAGCCAGGGCGCGGGGGCGTAGAGCAGGAGCAGCGAGTGCTCCTGCCACCACTGGACCCGCCGGATCTCTTTCCATCGCAGGCTTTGTTCACTGAGCAGCAGCCCGTACTCCCGCTGCAGGTCCGCCCGGGCGGCGAGCTTCGGGCTGCGCAGGTGGGCGAGCAGGCAGAGCGCGCCGGGCTTGGGCAGCAGGACGCGCAGGGTGACGCCGCTCTTGTCGGCGGTCATCTCGAGCGTCTCCCGGCCGCGCAGCAAGAGCCCAGCAAAAACCAGGAGCACCGCCGCGCCGAGAATCAGCAGCAGGACGCGGGGCGTGGCGCCCCGCAGGAGCGTCCGGACGCCTTCCAAACCTTCCATCGCGGCCTCGGTGCAGACCAGCGCGGCGGCCACGAGCGCAAGCACCGGAATCACGACCCGCAGCGGCGCGTTCCAGCTGATCCAGTCGCTGACCGGACGCCGCTGCACGCGCCAGAGCGTGTGGGGCGTCCCCAGCTTTCCGCCGCAGTAGGGGCAGGAAGCGCCGGAGAGCACCTCCTTGGCGCACTTTTTGCAGAAACAGCTCAGGGCCAAGGAACCACCTCCTCGGGCACGGGATCCACCGGAAAGACCTCAACCCCGGCCTGGGCCAGACGGGGCAGAAGCGGCCGCCAGGACTCCGGCGGCGGATTATCCTGAATCAGGTACAGCCGGAGGGTCGGCCCCAGGCGCCGCAGGTCTGCCAGCCGGTCCGCGGTCTCCCCGTCCAGCCGGCCGGTAATCACGACGGTCGCGCCGACCTGCCGCAGCCGGTGCGCGGCCAGCTGCAGCTCCCGGCAGAAATCTCCCTCGGGGCTGAACTCCATCTGGGCCAGCTGCCGCAGGAGGGCGGGCATCCCCATGCGGAGATTCAGCTCCGTCGGGTGTACGCCGCCCAGGGACAGTCGGACCTCGTGTTCCGCGCCCTGCTGACTCTGCAGGACGCTGGCCGTGGTCTCGAGCAGCGCGTCGCGGATAGACGCCGTGTGCGGTCCGGGCTCCGGTGCGGTGCCGTCGAGCAGCACCAGCACCTCCGGCTGCGCGGGCTCCTCAAAGCGCCGCACCAGCAGCTCCCGCCGGCGGGCGGAGAGCTTCCAGTGGACTTTTTTCAGCGAGTCGCCGCGCTGCCAGGAGCGGATCTCCATCGGGTCGGAGGCGTCCTCCTTGGCGCGGGCCATGGTGCCGAGCCCCTGGTCCGCCGGGGCGATGGTCAGCG
This sequence comes from Clostridia bacterium, assembly GCA_017508975.1. Lineage (GTDB taxonomy): Bacteria > Bacillota > Clostridia > Christensenellales > Aristaeellaceae > RUG11272. Next base: position 84,146 of record JAFWQU010000023.1, read on the forward strand.
GGGTGAGCGGGAAGACTGCTGGGGTCACGGTCAGCTCCGTGCGCGTGTCGGGCGTCTCCCGCTCCCATCGGAAGAAGCCGAAGGGGTCTTCCAGGGCGCAGCGGATGACGCCGGGCCGGCTGACGCCCACGTGCAGCGCGGGGAGCAGATAAGCGTGTGTGCCGGAGACCGTCTGCGGGACGGGCTCCGTGCCGGGGCCGCGGTCGAGCCAGAGCGTCACCGGCGCGAGGGGCAGCGGGCAGCGGTGCCGCACGGTCAGGTTCAGCCGGCAGCGCTCCCCGCGGGTCATCTGCACGGCGCTCAGCGACGCCTCCAGCCGCAGCGTACGGGCGGCCCAGAGAACGGAGAACCCGCAGACGGCCACAAGCAGGACCAGCAGCCCGGCGGCGGCCAGCAGCATCGGGTTGCCCACCGAGAGCCCCGTGACCGCCAGTGTGGCGGCCAGACCGAGGGGCCAGGCGATGCGGTGCCTCATAGCCGGACCGGGACCGGCAGCGCGCTGAGCAGGGTCTGCATCACCTGCTCGGCGGTCATGCCCTGCAGCCGGGCCTCCGCCTGGAGGCTCAGCCGGTGGCAGCAGACCGGGAGCGCCATGTGCTGGATGTCCTCCGGCACCACATAGTCGCGGCCGCTCAGCAGCGCGCAGGCCTGCCCGGCGCGCAGCAGCGCGATGGCCGCGCGGGTGGAGAGCCCGAGCTGCAGGGCTTGGGCCTTGCGGGTGGCGCCGGCGATGGAGGCGACATAGGAGCGGATCTCCGGGGAGCAGTAGATGCTGGCGGCCAGGTCCTGCAGCGCCAGAACATCATCCGCGGTGCAGACCGGCTGCAGCTGCTCCAGCGGGCGGGTTTTGCCGCTGTAGCGCTCCAGGACGTCCATCTCCTGCGCCAGGGTCGGATAGCCGATGGAGATGCGCAGGAAAAAGCGGTCGAGCTGGGCCTCCGGGAGCGGATAAGTGCCGACAAAGGCGCCGGGATTCTGCGTGGCGAGCACCATGAACGGGCTGGGCAGCGGATGCGTCACGCCGTCCACCGTGACCTGGTGCTCCTCCATTGCTTCCAACAAGGCGCTCTGGGTCTTCGGACTGGTGCGGTTGATCTCGTCGGCAAGCACCATCTGGCTCATGATGGCGCCCTCGCGGAACTCCTCCTCCCCGGTGCGCAGGTTGACCAGCGTGTAGCCGGTGACGTCGGAGGGCATCAGGTCCGGGGTAAACTGGATGCGGCGGAAGGAGCAGTCCAGGGAGCGGGCGAGAGCCGCGGCCAGGGTGGTCTTGCCGACCCCGGGCACGTCCTCGATGAGCACATGGCCTTTGCAGAGCAGCGCGATGAGGGCGTACTCGATGGCTTCCTCCTTGCCGACGATCACCCGGCTCACATTGTCGAGCAGGGCGCCAATGACTTTTCTCGGCTGCAGCATGTCAAACCTCCGCGCGCGTGATTCTAGTGAAAGAATGGAACCATCGCCAGTATACCCAACTTCCCGAACTTTTTCAAGCCTTGCAAAAGCCCCGGGAACGCGGTACAATGGCGCGGGACGGAATGAGTTGATCGGGAGCGGTGCAGATGGCGGATTTGCTGGGTTTGCTCGCCGGGGGCGGGTTTGTGTCCGGGGAGCGGCTCAGCCGTGAGCTGGGCGTCACCCGGGCGGCAGTCTGGAAACAGATCCACGCCCTGCAGGATGCCGGCTGGCCCATCGAGAGCGGCGGCAAGCGCGGCTACCGGCTGGGCGCCTGCGACCGGCTGGAGCCGGAACTGTGGCGCGGCAGCCTGACCACGGCGGCGCTCGGGCGCGACACGGTCTGGTACCGGGAGGAGACGGACTCCACCAACCGGCAGCTGAAGCTCCTGGCGGCGGAGGGCGCGCCCCACGGCAGCCTGTGCCTCTGCGAGCGGCAGACGGCGGGACGCGGGCGGATGGGCCGCGTCTGGCAGAGCCCGGCGGGGGTTGGCCTGTGGCAGTCGGTGCTGCTGCGGCCCAGCCTTCCCCCGGAGCGGGCGGCGTTGATCACCTTCTGCGCGGCGCTGGCCATGGCGGACGCGGTGGAGGAGAGCTGCGGGCTCCCGCTGGACATCAAGTGGCCCAACGACCTGCTCTGCCGTGGAAAAAAGGTCTGCGGTATCCTGCTGGAGATGAGCGCGGAGCCGGACCGCCTGGAGTATGTGGTGGCCGGCGTGGGGCTCAACGTGCTGCCCGGCTCGGTGCCGGAGGAACTGCGCGGACAGGCGGCCTGCCTGGCGGAATTCTGTGAGCCGGCCCCGCGCCGGGAGATCCTCTGCCGCTATCTCGCCTGCCTGGAGGGCTGGCTGGAGCGGCTGGAGACGGGCGGCTGGGAGGCTGTCGCTGGGAGCTACAAGGCGCGGTGTGTGACGCTGGGACGCGCGGTGCGGGTCTCCGGCGGACAGACGATGACGGGCACCGCGGAGGACCTGGACGGCCAGGGCTGCCTGCTGGTCCGGGACGAGCGCGGGGAGCTCCGCCGGGTGTTTGCCGGGGACGTGTCGGTGAGGGGCGTGATGGGCTATGTCTGAACTGCGCACCGGGCTGGATCTGTGCGAGATCAGGCGGATGGAACGGATGACGGAGCATCCGCGCTTTCTGGAGCGCTGCCTGACGGAGAGCGAGCGGGCGTGGCTGGCGGAGCGCGGAAAACAAAAGGCCGCGAGCCTCGCGGGGCTCTGGGCGGCCAAGGAAGCGCTGCTGAAGGCGCTGGGGACCGGGCTGGAACTCCCGATGCGGGAGGTGGAGATTCTGCACGGCGCGAACGGCGAGCCGTTCTATCAGCTCCACGGGGAGGCGGCCCGGCGCGCGGGGGAGGCGATGCTCTCCCTCTCCATCACCCACGACGGCGGCATTGCCGCGGCGGTCTGCGTGCTCCTGCGGATCTGACCTACTGGAGCGCCTCGATCAGGAGGTGCAGGCTGTCCAGATCGGCGGTCAGCTGGGTCTGCAATTCGCCGGTCTGGCTGCCGACGTTCAGGCGGTTGAAATAGTTGTCGAACAGCTGGTAAAAGCCGTCGAACACGTTCTGCGGGAGCATCAGCGGACCGCCCGCCGCCTGGTTTGCCTGGTTCATCAGCTCGATGGCATAGATCTCCGAACGGATCTGGGCGAGAATCTCATAGCTGGAGGTGGAGGCGGTGCGGCTGAGCTTTTTGGCCTGCTGCACGGCGTCGTCACACTCGGTGAGCATCCGGTTGACATAGTAGTGCTCGGTCTCCCGCCGGTAGTTGGCGGAGGGGAGCAGAAGGATCAGCGAGACCGCCAGCGCAACGGCGAGCAGCAGAATCAGGATCGCCTGGGTGCGCCGGATCGACGCCGAGCCGTCGCTGAAGGACACGCCCGGCCGGCTGGAATAGCGTCTCATGGAAAATGCACCTCCGTGCTGGTTTCATCAGAATCCGTGACTATTGTATCACACTTGTGCGGATCCGTAAAGCGGCCGGAAATCGCCGCTTGCGGCCCGGGAGAGGCGGCAGGGATGTCATAAATTTGTCATTTAACCTTCATAACTCTTGACAAAACGACACACTCTCGCGTACAATACTCTAGGTGAATTCTAACTTGCCGTACCCTGCAAACAGGGGAACTGGAAGGAGGAAGGACAGCGGGGCTGTCCGGATCAGCGATGAAACGCAAACTGATTGTGCTGTGTGTGGCTCTGTTGTTGCTGACGGCGCTGGCATCGTTGGCGCTGGCGGATGGAGACGCGCTGAAGTTCAAGATGGACGTCCAGCCGAACCGTTTCACGGGGCCGCAGGAGGCCTCGGTGGGCATCCAGGTGTCCAACTCCGGCGAGAGCGATATGCCCGGCCCGGTGACGCTTTATGATCCGAACGACCAGCAGATCGAGGAGTTCGGCGCGCCGGTGCTGACAGCGGGAAGCTCCCAGTCCTGGATGGGCAAGGTGCAGGTCACCCAGGAGATGCTGGACAAGGGCGAGATCGCCTTCAGCATCCGCTATCCCTACACGAACGACGAGGGCGAGATCAAATACAAGCACAAGACCTTCCGCAAGCCGATCACCTACGACACGAACAAGGTGCAGGTGGAGGTCAACCGCTCCATCACCCCGCCGACGACCGCTGGCAAAGGGCAGACGGTCACGGTGACCTACGAGATCGTCAACACCGGCACGGTCGACATCACGGACGTGCGGATCACGGAAAACAAGTCCATCTCCACCTCCCCGGGAACCATCAAGAAGGTGGCGCCCGGTTCGAAGGAGAGCCATACGTTCACCGTCAAGATGGGCACCAAGAACCTGGTCTCCCAGGCGACGATCATCTATACGGCTGACGGCAATAAGGTCACGGTGACCAAGGAGCCGGTCACGATCTACTACGGGGAGATCAAGCTCAAGGCCACGCTGACCGCGGACAAGACCGGCGGTATGGTCGGCGACACGGTGAAGCTGACGCTGAAACTCGAAAACACCAGCAAGGATGAGACCTACAGCAACATCACGATCACCGATCCGACGCTGGGCGAGGTCTTCTCCGGGCTGTCCCTGGATCCCGGCGAGACGCTGAACGAGGTGAAGGAGGTCACCCTCAGCGAGGACACCACCTACCAGTTCACGGCGCTGACCCGCAACGCGGACGACCGTGATGTCCAGACCTCCACCGAGCAGGTCAAGATCCTGGTCATGGAGCCCTCCGAGGCGGCCAACCTGACGGTGAAGGCCGAGGCGGACCGCACCACGATCTACGAGACACCCGGCACGGTGCGTTTCACGGTGTTCGTCACCAACAACTCCGCCGCGGACATTGAGAATGTGTCGATCTATGCGACCGGCGTGCAGCTGTACCAGTTCCCGCTGATCCTGGCCGGCGAGACCCGGGAGTTCACCCGGGACATCGGCGTGTCCATGGCCGGCAGCTACCAGTTCGTCGCCCGCGTGCGCAACAAGCTGAATGAGACGGAGAGCTTTGAGAGCAACATCGTGCGCATCGGCTACGCCCGTCCCACCGCGGTTCCGACCGAGGCGCCCATGGTGACGCCGCCCGCGCCCCAGAAGGTGCCGGTGCCGCAGGTCGACGACCTGCCGGAGAGCTACACGAACCTGGCGACCACGCTGAAGAGCGTGGGACTGGGCCTGCTGGTGCCCGTGGCGATCGGCGCGCTGCTGACCCTGATCGGCCTTGTCGCCCGCATCATCCGCGGCATCCAGTCCCACGGCGCGCTGGACCACCTCGAGCGGACGGTCAGCCGCGACTATGAACAGCCCGGCGAGGAAGCCAAGAGCGAGAAGAAAAAGAAGGACGACGACGAGAAGAAGGAAAAGAAGGACGAGGAGCCCCTCGGGGATGAGGACGACGACACCGCGATCGTGCGGCGCCGCCACCGCAGAACCGACGACGAAGAATCCTGAGTCCCGGAATCCTGAGTAAAGCAAGCCCCTTCATCCGGCTGGATGAAGGGGTTTTGTGTTATGAACTGCAAATCTGGCAACAGCATGCATCCGAAGGTCCAGGGCGATCGGAAAGCCCTGGTCGCGCCCGCAGGCGCGAAATCTCCCCGCTGACAATGGGAATAGAGACAGAGATCATCAGCTGATCGGCCAGTTCTCCAGGGTCAGACGGGCGGCCTCCGCGTTGGCGGGGACGGTGTCCTCCAGAGTCATGGGAATGCCGGGATGCGAGTGGGCCAAACGGAGCAGGCGCGTGTAGTCCATGACACCGGTGCCGCAGGCCATGGAGCGCACATCCTCGCGGCCGGGCTCCACCCGGTAATCCTTCATGTGCAGCACGCGGATACGGTCGCCGAAGAGCTCTTCGCTCCTGTCGATCAGTGCGTCGCACTGCGAGCAGTTCTCGGGGGTCAGAAGATTGACCGTATCCAGAATGATCTGCAGGCTCGGGGAGTTGAGCGCCCGGAGCACACGGGCCGCGCGCTCCGGCGTCGAGACAATGTGCCGGCAGACGGGCTCGATGGCCAGAATCGCGCCCTCATCCTCCGCGCGGTTGACCACCGGCAGCACCCGGTGGATGAAGAGATCCAGGGAGGCCGCGGTCCAGCAGGCGGGCTCGGTGCGGTAGGCGGTGTTGGGCGCGCCGGTCTCCGTGCCCACCACGCCGGCGCCGATCCAGCGGGCGAAGCGCAGATGCGCGTAATAGATCTCCAGCGTGCGCTGATAGGCCTCCTCGTCGGGGGTGGCGAGGTTCAGGTAGCAGCCGAGCACGGCACAGCTCATGTCCCGCTTCGCAAAGGCGGCGCGCACCTCCTCCGCCAGCTCCTTCGTGAGGAGCTTCGGCGCATCCTCCATGCGGAAGCCGGGCAGAACCTTCTGCATGGCCACATGCGCGCAGGAGAAGCCCTGCGCCTTCGCGGCGTCCAGCCGGTCCTCCAGAGCGTTTCCGGCGACATCGTGGAGACGGATTCCGATGTTCATCTGTTCATCCTCCTGTTCTGATCCTGTTCTCTGGCAAAAGAGATTTCGCGCCTGCTGGCGCGACCAGAGACTTTCCGATCGCCTCTGGACTCTTCGGGTACATGCCTTATTTTGCGATTTGGTATCAAACCGATCTCAATTAAGAATTACAAATACGGCAACAACATGCTGCCGAAGGCCCAGGGCGATCGGAAAGCCCTGATCGCCGCCCGTAGGCCGCGAAATCTCACTGCTGACAATAAGCATTCTAAACTGAGATCAGTACCAGCCGTTGTAGACGGCAACCGTGCCCAGAAACTGAATGACTGTTCCCAGCAGCATCAGCGGGAGATTCCAGCGGGTGAAGCGGTCGTCCTCCGCGGGCTGCCAGCAGAGAATGCCGTACCAGACCCAGGGCATGAGGTCCACCAGATAGCGGTTGCCAAACTGCCAGGCGCCCAGGGTGCGATGGCAGAGAATGACTGTCAGGTAGGCGAGGGTGAGGACCGGCAGGAGCACCCTGAGAGCGCCGTCTCCGGGTCTCCGCAGAGAAACGATCCAGGCGGCGAGCGCGGTCCAGAAGATCGGGTTCACCAGCCAGGCGGCCCCGCCGTCCGCGCTCTGCAGCCGCAGGGCGCCGTTCTCCCCGACCATGGGCGGCGCGAGGTAGGCGAGCAGGTTGTCCGGCAGGTAGCGCAGGCTGAACTGGCTGCCGTAGGTCTGGAACTCCGGCAGATAGCTGTGGCCGAACTCCAGCGGATTCCCGAAGCGCAGGACGTTGAGCGTCATGTAGAACGCCGCCAGCAGCACCGGGCCGACCGCCCAGCGCAGGTGACTGCGAACGCGCCGGAGGGGCGGACAGCCGGGCTCGCGTTCCTCCAGCTGCCTCCAGAGAATCCAGAGCAGCATCGGCCCGTAGATCACCGCCATCGGCCGGCAGCCCACCGCAGCCGCCCAGCAGCTCAGCGCCCAGCCGCCGCGCCCGCGCCGCGCGTGGTGCAGCGCCGCAAGGGAGAGACAGAAGCAGAGATTCTGCGCCAGAAACCAGACCCAGCCGTTCAAACAGAGATAGAGATAGCCGTTGCCCAGAAGCAGATAGAGCACCCAGAGCCCTGCCTCCCGCCGCCGGGGCAGACAGTCCTCCGCCAGCGCCATCGCGTGCCAGAGCGAGAGCAGCGCGGCGGCCAGCGCCACGAAGCCGTCCGGCGTGACCGCCCCGAAGAGCAGCACCAGCGGAAGCAGAACGAGCGAGGGAAAGGGCGGGAAGGAGACATAGTACTTGCCGTCCAGCTGCGCAAGCTCCAGCCATTCGTACAGGCCGCCGTCCTCCAGGTCCAGCCGCCCCTGCAGCCAGGCCTGCGCCTGTAGACTGTAGGAGTTGTAGAAATAGTTGAACCCAGGGAGTCCGTGTCCGGTCAGCAGGGCGGCCAGCGTCCAGACCAGGACAAAGCACAGTCCGGCGATCAGCAGCCTGGTACATCGCTCCCGGCTCATAGGGCGCACGCCTCCAGCGCCGCGCGGAGCGTCTCCGGCGTACCGCCCAGAAGCATGCCTTGGACCATGTCCGGCGCGCCGCCGCCCTTGCCGCCGAAGCGTTCGCACAGCTGCCGGGCAGCCGGGCGGACGTCCCCGGAGCCGCTCAGAGCGAAGGACCAGCCGCCCTCCGCGCGGGGGATCAGCACCAGCGCCAGCCGCGCACCCTCCGCGAGCTGCGCGGCCGCTTTCCGCAGCTGCGGCGCGGGCAGTCCCCCGGCCGCCACCAGCCGCACCGGATGATCCGCCTCAGCCTCCGCCTGGACCGCAAAGAGCTTCTGCGCCTGCGCGCCCAGCTGGTAAGCAAGCTGATCCCGTTCCTGCAGGAGGCGCGAGACCGCCGAGGCGATCTCGTGGGGTTTGGCGGAGAGCGCGTGGGAGACGGCGCGGACTTCGCCGTGCATCTGCCGGACCCAGCGCAGCGCCCGCGCGCCGCAGCGGATTGTGAGCCGCATGCCGCCCTTGTAGTGGATCGCGGAGAGAATCTTGATCAGCCCGACCTCGCCGGTGGAGCGCACGTGCGTGCCGCAGCAGGCGCAGGTGTCTGCGCCGGGGATCGAGACAATGCGTACGTCGCCCGTCAGCTCCTTCTTGCTGCGGTAGGCGAGCTGCCGCAGTTCCTCCGGGTCGGGCACCCAGACGCGCACCGGGACGTTCCGCCAGACGCAGGCGTTGGCGGCGTCCTCCACCTGCTGCAGCTCCTCGTCGCTGAGCGGACGGCTGAAGTCGACGGTGACGTCCTCCGCACCGATGTGGAAGCCGACGTTGCGGCAGCCGAAGGTTGTGCAGATGAGCCCCGAGAGGATGTGTTCGCCCGAGTGCTGCTGCGTCTGGTCCATGCGGCGCTCCGCGTCGACCTGCCCGTGGACCTGGACGCCCTCCGGGAGCGGGGCATCGGTTTGGTGGAGAATGAGGCCGTCCCGCTCCTGGGTGTCCAGCACCCGGACGCCGTCCAGTATGCCCCGGTCGCCGCCCTGGCCGCCGCCCTCCGGGAAGAAGGCGGTCTGATCCAGCACGATCTCCCAGCCCTCGCCGGCCTCCCGGCAGAGAAGGACCTCCGCCTCGAAGTCCAGCAGCCGGGCGTCCTCGTCAAAGAGTCTCCGGGTCTTGTTCATCGGAATCTTCCCTTCGTATGATGGCAAAAGTGCGGTCGTCCGCCTCCCAGCGCTCGTCACCCACGATGGCGGTCACGCGCAGGGTGTAGGTCCCCGGCGGGACGAGCTCGCCGGCGGCGGTGAGGCCGCTCCAGGTGTAGGTGGACGCGCTGGGATTCAGCTGCTCCGGGCGCGTCGGTTCGCGGGAGACCAGCCGCCGCACGGTTTTTCCTTCGCCGTCAAGGATCAGAACGGTGATCTCACAGGGCAGGCTGTGGGCGACGGAGAAGCTGAGCTCCTCGCCGCGGGACGGGTCGAAGGCCTCGGGGACCTCCACAAGGAGCTCCGGGTCGCCGCCAACAGGCGGGATGCACAGAACGGTGCCGCCCACGACGGTCAGCTCCTGGCCGGTCAGCGCGAGCAGCTGCAGCAGGACATAGCCGTCGCCGTAGTCCTCGTCCGGGGTCTGCAGGGTGATGGTGCGCTCCTTGAATCCGGGGGTGAGCGCGCCGGGCATGTTGCCCAGCAGGCCGCCGTCCTCGCCGTCGTCGTAGATCCAGACGGCGTTGTCGAAGTCCCAGCGCCCGCCCTGCTGGTAGACCAGCTGGTAGACCATTCGGAGCGGGGAGAGCACCGTGAAGGACATCTGGATGCTTGGGGAGGCGAAGGACAGCGCGCCGGTTTCCAGGCTGATGCCCTCCACCAGCGCGGCCCGCCGCTGGACGGTGACCGTGTTCACGTCGTAGGTCATCAGGGGAAAGTCGCTCTCCTCCGGCCAGGTCTGGACGGTGGAGGCGCCGTGGTTGGCCCGCAGATAGCGCTTCAGCTCGCGCAGGGTGACGGTGCCGTCGCGGTTGAGGTCGGAGTCGAAGCCCCCGGCGCCGGAGATGCCGCGCACCAGCGTGTCCGAGAAATACCCCGCGCCGGTCTTCTGTTCGAGGTCGTCCTCGGCGCCGGCCCAGAACCAGCTCTCCTCCGCACCGCCGGAGGAGCAGACAATCTTCCACTCCTCGCCCTCAAACAGCCGGTCAAAGGGTGCGGGCACGCCCTTGCCGATCACCGCGCCGGAGTGGCAGGCGTCGAGTATCAGGACCTTGGTGCCCGGCACGGGCTCCAGCAGCTCCTTCAGGCGGGAGGCCGCAAGACGGTGCTCCCGGTGGCCGTCTGAGAGCAGCAGCGTGAACTCGCCTGCGCTCTGACCCTCCTCCCACAGCCCGTGGGTGCTGATGTAGAAATAGCAGGTGTCCTCCTCCGTGGCCTCGCCGAAGGCCTCCTGGATCAGCTCCTGCAGTTCGGACTCGCGGCCCAGGCCGGTGCGGCGGGTGACGAGGCTGGCCAGGTTCATAGAGCCGCCGGAGAGCGCCCGCGCCATGTGCAGAACATTGTTTTCGGAGGCGGGGGAGGTATCGTCCTGGGTGAGAAAGTGGTCGCAGCCGATGAGCAGCGCTCGGTTCTCCGCCAGCGCCGGAACGGTGAGGAGCGCGAGAAACAGCGCCAGCCATGCGATCCGCCAGCGTGCCATGCGATCCCCCCTCCCCGGCATTCAATGATGGGGACAGTATACCGCGAAGCGTGGATTGCGTCAAACAACTGACAGTAAAAAACTGCCTTGCGGCAGCTTTTAACAGGGTGGAAGGGAGCGCTTTGCGTCTCTCGGATAGACATAGGGCTCCGGACCGATCTCAATCTCCGGGAAATCCAGCAGTTCGCGGACGGTGACCAGCTCGTAGCCCTCCTCCAGCAGCCAGGGGATCATTTCCTTGATGCAGTTCATGTCCTTTTTCCGGGCGTGGAAGAGCAGGATGCTGCCGTTCTTGACGTCCTTTTTGGTCTGCTCGGCGTGTGTCTGGCTTACGTCCCACAGCACGACATGGTTATAGCCGAACTTCTCACAGGCTTTCTTGATTCTCGGAATCGTATGCCCCTCGTCGTCGGTGTAGTGGCCGAAGGGAGGCCGGAGGGAGACCATCCCGTAGTGATATCCCAGGACCTCGTCCAGAATCTCCTGAGTCCGGTAGATATGAATGCAGATCCCGCCGTAGGACATATCGGGGAGATTGGAGTGGTGGTTGGTATGGCTCCCGATTTCGCAGCCGGAGGCGGCGATGGCCCGCCAGAGCTCGGCGTCCTTCTTCTTCAGCTGATCCCCGAGCGGGAAAAACGTCATGGGCACGCCTGCGTCCTGGCAGAAGTCGAAGATCTCGCGGATAATGCCCCGGTCATAGCAGTCGTCCATGGTGATGGCGACTCTTTTGACGTCCCGGGATCCGTGACGGATTGCGAAGGGCTGGCTGTCACACCAGCGCTCGACGGCGGGGGTGGCGGCCGGTTCGGCGGTCGGCTCGGGTGTCGTCAGAACGGCGGGAGGGGCGGACGTCGCGGCAGGAGCTTCCTCGTCCTCCGAGGTCGTGATCGTGATGAAACCGTTCTCAGCGAAAGCGCAGGTCAGGACGCAGGCCAGACACAGCGCGATGAGGAGGATCCGGATTCCCCTGTGCATGACAATCACCTCATGTGCGGAAGTGCATTACTCGTCGAAGGTCTCCTGCTCGTCCCAGTCGGAGAGCAGGGCGATGACCCGGTCGCGTCCGACAGTCAGGAGACCGCCCTGGGTTTTGCCGGTATGGACGCGGCCGTCCGGGAGCACGACGCGGCAGGCGCCGGCACGGACCGGAGTCATCATCGGGATATGCCGGGCCAGGATCGCCAGATCGCCCAGCGCGCCGCGGACCACAATCCGCTCAGCCTCGCCGTCGAAGCGCAGGCCTTCGGGCGTGGAGATTTTCAGCTGGAAGGTGCTCATGAGCCCCTCCTGGCCTTCTCCACCACGTCGTCGATGGTGCCCGCAAACAGGAAGGCGGACTCGGGCAGATCGTCGTGCTTGCCCTCGCAGATCTCACGGAAGCCGCGGATGGTCTCGCTGATCGGCACGTAGATGCCGTCGAAGCCGGTGAACTTCTCGGAGACGAAGAAGGGCTGGGACAGGAAGCGCTGCACCTTGCGGGCGCGCTGCACCAGAACCTTGTCCTCGTCGGAGAGCTCGTCCATGCCCATGATGGCGATGATGTCCATCAGCTCCTGGTAGCGCTGCAGAATGCGCTGCACCTCGCGGGCCACCTGGTAGTGCTCCTCACCCACGACCGAGGGGGTCAGGATGCGGCTGGTGGAGTCCAGGGGATCCACGGCAGGGTAGATGCCCTGGGAGGCGATGGAGCGGGAGAGCACGGTGGTCGCGTCCAGGTGGGCGAAGGTGGTGGCCGGCGCGGGGTCGGTCAGGTCGTCTGCCGGCACATAGACCGCCTGCACGGAGGTGATGGAGCCCTTGCGAGTGGAGGTGATGCGCTCCTGCAGGGCGCCCATCTCGTTGGCCAGGGTCGGCTGGTAGCCTACGGCGGAGGGCATGCGGCCCAGCAGCGCCGAGACCTCGGAGCCCGCCTGGGTGAAGCGGAAGATGTTGTCAATGAAGAGCAGGACGTCCTGGTTTTCCTGGTCGCGGAAATACTCCGCCATGGTCAGGCCGGACAGGCCGACGCGCATACGGGCTCCCGGCGGTTCGTTCATCTGGCCGTAGACCAGCGCTGTGTTGGCCAGCACGCCGGACTCCTTCATCTCGTAATAGAGGTCGTTGCCCTCGCGGGTGCGCTCGCCTACGCCGGTGAAGACCGACAGGCCGCCGTGCTCCCGGGCGATATTGTGGATCAGCTCCATGATCAGCACGGTCTTGCCCACGCCGGCGCCGCCGAACAGGCCGATCTTGCCGCCCTTGGCGTAGGGACAGATCAGGTCCACGACCTTGATGCCCGTCTCCAGGATGCCCGCGCTGGTGACCAGCTCGTCAAAAGCGGGGGCGGGACGGTGGATGCTCCAGCGCTCGCCCTCCGGCAGCGCGGGACCGTCGTCCACGGTGTCGCCCAGCACGTTGAAAATGCGGCCCAGGGTCTCGCGGCCGACGGGCACGGTGATGGGGCTGCCCGTGTCGGTCACGGGCGTGTCCCGGCGCAGACCGTCGGTGGAGGACATGGCGATGCAGCGGACCACATGGTCGCCGATGTGCTGCGCCGCCTCCACGGTCAGCGTACGCCCCTCCATGGGGATGGTCAGCGCGTTCTCGATCGCCGGCAGATGACCCGCCTCAAAGCGGACGTCCACCACAGGTCCCATGACCTGGCAGACCCGTCCGGTTGGTTCCTTCGGCATGTTTGCCACTCCTTCCGAAACAGGCGGGCTTTACGCGTTTCCGCCCGCGACAATCTCCGTGATTTCCTGGGTGATGGCTCCCTGGCGCGCCCGGTTGTACTGCAGCTGCAGGTCGTCGATCATGGCGCGGGCGTTCTTGCCGGCGCTGTCCATGGCGTTGCGGCGCGAGGCGACCTCGCAGGCGAAACTCTCCCGTACGCAGGCCATAATCTCGCCCGCCACATAGGCTGGGATCGCGGTCTCCAGAATGCTCCCGGCGCTCGGCTCGAAGATCATGCCGCTGGCGTTCTGGCTCTTTTCCGGCTTCGTGAGCGGCAGGAGCCACCGGAGCTTCGGCACCTGGGACATCATGGAGACATAGGTGGTATAGAGGATTCCGGCCCGGCGGCACTCGCCGGAGGTGAAGGCCCGGCAGAGGCGGTCCGCCAGCTCCCGCGCCTGGGCGGGGGCAAAGGTCTCCGCCAGCACCCGGGTTCCGTTCGGATCGAAACGGTCACAGGCGCGCTTGCCCACCGGGATCAGCTTCGCGTCGGGGTACTCCCGCAAGGCGCGGAAGATGTTGGCGTTGTAGCCGCCCGCCAGACCGCGGTCGCCGGCCACGACCACCAGCAGGGTATCGCCCTCCTCGCGGACACGGAGCCAGGCGCTCTGCGCGCAGGCCTCGCTGCCGGCCAGAATGTCGATGGCGGTCTGAAAGGCCTCGGCGTGGTTCACGCTGGCGTCCATGCGCTCGGAGGCGCGGCGGATCTTGGAGCTGGCGACCAGCTCCATGGCGTGGGTCAGGTGTAGGGTCGAGTTGACGGAGCGGATGCGGTTGCGCAGCTTTTTGGTATCAGGCATGCGCGACCCTCCCCATCTCCGTCAGGGCGGCGCGGAGCTCCTCGACGTCGGAGTCCTCGAAGCTGCCCTGCTCGAAGCGCTCGAGAAGCGGCAGATGCCGCTCCTCGAGATAGCGGTACAGCCGCTTCTCCCAGGCGTGCACCTCGGGGACCGGGACATCGTTCAGGAAGCCCTTGGTCACCGCGTAGATAATCGCGATCTGGCAGCCGGGGCGGACAGGGCTCTGGCGGTCCTGCTTGAGCACCTCGACGATGCGCTCGCCCAGGGCCAGACGGGCCTTGGTGTCCGCGTCCAGGTCGGAGCCGAACTGGGCGAAGGCCTGCAGCTCGCGGTACTGGCTGTAGAGCAGCTTCAACTCGCCGGAGACCTTCTTCATGCCCTTGAGCTGGGCGGAGCCGCCCACGCGGCTGACCGAGATGCCCGGGTTGATGGCGGGCATGATGCCGGCGTGGAAAAGCTCGGTCTCCAGGAAGATCTGCCCGTCCGTGATCGAGATCACGTTGGTGGGGATGTAGGCGGAGACGTCGCCGGCCTGGGTCTCGATCAGGGGCAGCGCGGTGATGGAGCCGCCGCCGTATTCCGGCGCGACGCAGGCCGCGCGCTCCAGCAGGCGGGAGTGCAGGTAAAAGACGTCGCCCGGATACGCCTCGCGGCCCGGGGGACGGCGGATCAGCAGGGAGAGCGCGCGGTAGGCGACGGCGTGCTTGGACAGGTCGTCGTAGATGATCAGCACGTCCTGGCCCTTCTCACGGAAATATTCCGCCATCGCGCAGCCGGAGTAGGGCGCCACATACTGCAGCGCGGCGGACTCGGAGGCGGTGGCGCTGACCACGATGGTGTATGCCATGGCGCCGTGGGCGGAGAGCTCGCGGACGAGCTGGGCCACGGTGGACTGCTTCTGGCCGATCGCCACATAGATGCACTTGACGCCGGTATCCCGCTGGTTGAGAATCGTGTCGGTCACGATCTCGCTCTTACCGGTCTGGCGGTCGCCGATGATCAGCTCGCGCTGGCCGCGGCCGATCGGGATCATGGAGTCGATGGCCTTGATGCCCGTCTGCAGGGGCACCGAGACGCTCTTGCGCTCAATGATGCCCGGGGCGGGGGACTCAATGGGCCGCTCGCCGTCGTTCACCACCGGGCCGCGTCCGTCGATCGGCACGCCCAGGGCGTTGACCACGCGGCCCAGCAGCGCGTCGCCCACCGGGACGCTCAGCACGCGGCCGGTGCGCTTGACGTGGCTGCCCTCGTGGATGCCGCTGCCCGTGGAGAGCAGCGCGGCGGAGACCGTCTCCTCCTCCAGGTTCTGCGCCAGGCCAACGGAGCCGTCCTCAAACTCGAGCAGCTCGCCGGCCATGCAGTCGCGCAGTCCGTAGATGGAGGCGATGCCGTCGCCCACGAGCATCACGGTGCCGATCTCGCGCATCTCAAAGCGGGCCTCGTAATGCTGGATCTGTTCCTTGATAATCGCGCTGATTTCTTCAGGCCTTGCCTTCATCGGCTGATCACATCCTCTATCTCGCGCAGTCTCGCGCGCAGTGTGCCGTCCACCACACGGCCGTCGATCTCCATGACCATGCCGCCCAGGAGACTCGGGTCCACCTCACAGATCAGTTCCACCGTCGCCTGGGTGCGCTTCTCGAGATCCCGCCGCAGGCGCTCCTTCTCCGCGTCTGTGAGCGGCACCGCGCTGACGATCCGCGCGGTCTTGCGCCGCTCGGACTCGTCGGCCAGCTGGCCGTAGCGCTCCGCGACATCGGGGATCAGGCGCGCGCGGCCCCGGACCGTGATCAGCCGCAGAAGGTTCAGCACCTCCGGGGAGACCAGCCCGCCCAGACTCTTCTCAAGAAGCTCCGCGCGCTCCTCGCCGCTGACCTCCGGGGAGGCCAGCAGGCTCAGGTACGCCGGCTGATCCGCAAAGAGCTTCACAGCCTTCTGCAGCTCGTCCGCCCAGGCGCGGACCTTCCCCTGCTCGACAGCCACGGAGAACAGCGCGTTGGCGTATTCTTTACTGATTTGTGTCATGCTGCTCCTCCAGTTCGTTCAGGAAGGAGTCAATCAGCTGGCGGTGATCCGCCTCGTTGATTTCACGCCCCAGCAGCTTCTCCGCGAGCTCGGCGGAGAGGCCGGCCATCTCGCGGCGGATGTCCTGGGCGGCGACCCGGCGGGTCTGCTCGGCCTCGTCCTCCGCCTCCTGGAGAATGCCCTGCGCGCGGTTCTTGGCCTCGCCGATCATCGCGTCGCCGGTCAGGCGGGCGTTCTCCGCGGCGGCGGACAGGATGCGGTCGGCTTCCTCGCGGGCGCCCTGCATCCGGGCGTTCCACGCGTCACGGTCGGCCTCCGCCTTGGCGCGGGCCTCATCCGCCTGGGCATAGACGCCGTCGACATGGGCCTGCCGCTGCTCCAGCACCTTGCGCACGGGCTTGAAGAGAAATTTCTTCATCACGAAAAACAGGATGACCAGGTTCGCCAAGGAGATCAGCGCCTGCCAGATGTTAATCGAAATGACGCCCAGTGACTGCATGCGGGAGCCTCCTTATTTGCCCAGGTTCGTGATCACGGCGGTCATCGAGCCGGGGGCGACGAAGATCAGCAGAATCGCGACCACCAGGGCGTACAGACCGGTGGTCTCCGCGATGGCGCAGCCCATGATCATGGTGGACGTAACCTCGCCGCGGGACTCGGGCTGGCGGCCGATGGCTTCGCAGGACTTGGCGACGGCGTAGCCTTCACCGATGGCCGGGCCGATGCCGGCGATCATGGCGATGCCCGCGCCCAGTGCGCAGCAGCCGAGAACGATAGCGAGAGCGATTTCAGTCATGTGAACTCCTCCTTAAAAAGTGTCAGATTTGTGTCAGACGAAACTGCCTGTTTTCGGGGTCAGGCAGCCAGCACCGAAGATTTTTCCGCGTGGGAGTGCCGCTTGATGTACTCCTCCAGCGGGAAGCCCCCGGAGACGTAGAGCATGGTCAGCATCGAGAAGATGTAGGCCTGCAGCGCGCCGGAGAACAGATCGAAGTAAACCGAGAGGATGGCGGGCAGACCCACCTGCAGGAAGGGGATCTCGCCCAGCACGCCGGGCAGCCAGCCGAGCAGCACGCTCGAGAGCCACTGCAGGAAAGCGGAGACCAGCACGGCGATGACCGCGCCGCTCATGACGTTGCCGTAGTGGCGGAAGGCCATGGAGATGGGGGTGGCGACCTCGCCGATCACGTTCAGCGCGGCGACCACCGCGCCGTCCGAGGTGAAGGTGCGGACATAGATCCGCGGGCCGCAGCAGGCCTTGTAGCCGGTGATCACGAGGAAGACCAGCAGCGCCCAGCCGCCCACCACGCTCAGGTCGGAGGTGGGGGCGAACACGCCCAGGAGGCTCATCAGGCTCGAGAACACCGAGAGCCCCAGCACCGCGCAGACGAAGGCGGAGAAACTCTGCACGTGGAAGTCGCCCATGTTGGCGCGGACCAGACCCTCGACCTTCTCCACGATCCACTCGGCGATGTGCTGCCGGACTGTGACGGCGTGCTCCTGGAGTCCGTGCGTCAGGAAGAGGCACAGCCCCGTGATGGAGATCATGACCAGCCAGGAGTTGATCTGGGCGTCGGTCAGGATGAAGTCGGTGCTGAACACCTGGGAAAGGTCCGCGTCCGGGTTCGCGCTGTAGTAGACGCGCGCGCCCTCAATGACGATGCCCTCCTTCGCGGGGGCGGTGAGGACATTGAGCACCACCGCCGTGATCAGCGGCAGCACCATCATCAGGATCAGCAGCACGTCCACCGCGCGGGACGGACGCTTTTTCTCAGTCAAGCCGATCACCTCCCTCGGCGGGCGCTTTCGGTTCCATGCCCTTTTTCCACAGAGGACGCAGGCGGACCGCAAGCTGCGGGAAGAAAAGACAGAGCAGAGTCGCGTAGGGCTGGAAGACGTCCTTGAGCACGAACGCCAGCACCAGCACGCCGGCCTGCAGCAGGAGCCGCAGGGTGTGCGAGGTGCTGACCGTGGCCCTGGCGTGTTTCTCGTCCTGCCCGACCGCTTTGGTCACGGAGAGACACAGGATCCAGAAGTTCCCGATGGCGGCGGTGCAGCCCAGCAGGGTGCCCCACAGCACCCGCAGGCTCCAGGCGCCGAATACCGCGAAGAGCAGATTCATGAGCAGCGCCAGCCCGAGCGTCCAGGCGGCAACCCAGCTCAGTTCGCGGCGGACCGTCGCGGCGTTCGCCTGTTCCATGTCTCTCCTCCTCTCAAAATGTTATGATATCCTCTCCATGCTACAGGATTTTCGGGCGGTTGTCAATCCTTCCTTGCGGGCGGAGGGGATTTTCGCTATAATGATCCCGCCCGATGGGCAGGGAGGCAGCGATGCAGAAAATTGAGCGAAAAAAGAGAAAGAGCCGGCCGGGCCTGCGCTGGGCGCTGCTCGCGGCGGCGGCGGTGATCCTGGCGGGGAGCCTGCTCGCGGCGCGGCTCCTGCAGCCCGAGCCGCGCAAGCCGGAACCCTCGGTCCATCCCAAAACGCTCCTGGCGCAGTACGAGCCCTCGGAGGTCCGGGAGGTGCGGGCCGCGCTGCGCAGCGGCGAGACCTGGCGGTTGACCGTCCTGGAGGACGGCAGCGTCCGGGGCACCGACGCCGGCGGCACGTTTGAGGCAGACGCGGGCATGGCCCGGCGCGTCCTGGCGGCCGTGTGCGTCGTGGAGGCGCAGGAGACGCTGGCGGAGGATCTCTCGCAGGTGGGGGAGGCCCCCGGCGTTTTCGGCTTTGATCCGGACCGGCTCACGCTGACCGTCGATTACACGGACGGCAGCCGTCTGACGCTGCACGTGGGGGACCGCGGCCCGGAGGAGAGCTGGTACTACCTGACCCGGGAAGGCGATCCGGCGCTCTACTGCTGGGACACGGGCAGCGTCTCGGACGTGACGCTGGAGGCCGCGCTGCTCCACCGGGTTCCGCAGCCGGAGCTCCACCAGGCGCGGATCGACCGGATCCGGGTGCAGAGCGGGGAGACTGTCCGGAGCTGGGAGCTGGACGCGGCGATCACGGACGCGGACGCGGCGGACCGCTGGATGCTGACCGAGCCGACGCGCTATCCCGCGGACGGCGAGGCGGTGAAAACCCTGCGCCGGAACCTGATCAACCTGCGCATGGGCGGTTACGCGGCCCCGGATACCCCGGAGAACCGGAAGCGGTACCATCTCGACGAGCCGGCCTGGGTCATCACGGTGCACCAGGCGGCCGGGGAGACTCTGGAGACGCGGGAGGACGGCAGCACCGCGGCCCGCGCCTGGCCGGAGGAGGAGCTGACGTTTACGGTCAGCCCCTCGGACAACGAGCTGATCGACTGGGTGGCCTGGGAGGGCACGATCTGCACGGTCAGCCACTTCCTGGTCCGCGGCGTGGTGAACACGGCGCCGGAGGACACCCTGACCCGCTACCCGGTGCTGACCAGCCTGAGCAACCTGCGCCGCCTCACAGTGGAGGACGCGCGGGGGGAGACCCATGTCTGGACCGTGACGCGCACTGAGCGGGTCGCGCCCAACAACGCGCTGGTCATGGACGAGCAGGGGAACGTGGTCATGGACACAGAAGTGACCTGCGACGGACAGGCAATGCGCCGGGAGACCTTCGAGGCGGGCTACGGACAGCTGCTGCTGGTCACCGTCTCCGGCACGCTGCCGGCGTATTGGGCCGGCAGCGAGGCGGAAGCGCATACCCGGATGGTGTTCGAGACGGAGACCGGGGCGGTCCACCGCCTGGCTCTCTCGCCCTTCGACGCGCTGCACGACGCGGTCTGGCTGGACGGCAGCGCGGTGTTCTATCTGGTGAAGGACGGGCTCAATTGGCCTTTGCTGCTGCCGGAAGCTCCTGCAGCATCCGGCGGTAGGTCTCGCGGATCCGCTCGGTGAGGGCCTCCGCCGAGGCAGAGTTGACGCCCTGGGCCCGCAGATCCTCCGTGGGGATCGGTTCGCCGCAGAGCACATACACTTTATGGAAGGGACGGATCTTGCCGCTGATCAGCACCGGGATGACCGGGACGCCGCTGCGCAGGGCGATCAGGGAGGTGCCGCTCTCGATCTCCTCCATGATCCCCTGGTGGTGCCGGGTGCCCTCGGGGAAGATGCCCAGCACGTGCCCCTCCTTCAGTGTCCGCAGACAGGCGCGCATGGCCTCCATGTCGCTGGCGTGGCGGTCCACGATGATCATGTGCAGCCGGGTCAGCAGCCAGTAGGCCAGGTTGGTCTTCACCAGCTCCTTTTTGCCGAGAAAGACCGTCTCATAGCGGGTGACGTACCGACCCGCGGCCAGAGGATCCATCCAGGAGAGGTGGTTGGAGATCAGCAGGAAGGGCGCCTCGCGCTGCAGGCGCTCCGGGCGGAGCGTGCGCACGGGGCAGAGGGTGTGGAACAGAACGCACGCGAAGCCGCGCGCTACGGTATACCAGAAGGTGCGCTCCTTTTTCGGAGACTCAGCCACGGCCCGTCGCCTCCCGGATGACCGCGAGCACGGCGGCTACGCTTCCGTCAAAGTCCAGCTCGGTGGTGTCGACGACCACGGCGTCCTCCGCCTGGCGCAGGGGATCCACCTCGCGGTTCATATCCTGGCGGTCGCGGGCCTCGAGGTCGCGCAGCACCTCCTCAAAGGGGACGTCCTGTCCCTTTTTTTGGTACTCCAGCCAGCGCCGGCGGGCGCGCTCCCCGGCCGCGGCGGTGAGGTAGATCTTCACGTCGGCGTCGGGCAGCACCCGCGTGCCGATATCCCGTCCGTCCAGCAGCATGTCCGTCTTCGCGGCCAGCGCCTGCTGGGCGGCGACCATCGCGCGGCGCACGCCCGCGTAGGTCGCCACCCGGGAGGCGGCGGCGCTGACGGCCTCGGTCCGCAGACCGCCGGTCAGGTCCTCACCGTTGACCAGGGTGTGCTGTCCGTCGGCCTCGTGGCGCACGTCCATCTCGAGCTTTTCGCACAGGGCGGTGACCGCGGCCTCATCCTCGTAATCGATGCCGGCCTTCAGGCAGCTGAGGCCTACCGCGCGGTACATGGCCCCGGTGTCCAGGTGCAGGATGTTCAGCGCGTTGGCCACCGCGTCGGCGATGGTGGATTTCCCGGCGCCGACCGGCCCGTCAATCGCAATTTTCATGGTTTCTCTCTCCTCCGTTATCCGTGCTCAGCCGAGATGGCGCACCAGGGCCGCGCGGACGGCGCCGGGGCCGGCCAGCTCCTCGCGGACCAGCGCGGTGACCTTCTCCGCCAGTCCGGCCTGGGTCAGATCCACACCGAAGATGACCGGGTTGGTCAGGATCGGCAGCAGCTTGTCCCCGAGAGTGTCCGGCTGCCCGAGGGTGACGCCCAGGAGCTGCGCCTGCAGCTCGTCGAGCATGGGGTCGCTGGAGACCTCCATCGGCTTGCCCTCGTCGTCCACCCCGATCAGATAGCGCAGCCAGCCGGCCAGCGCCAGCGGGATGCCGGTGAGGCTCGCGGGGTCGCGGGCGGGATCGGCCAGATAGGACTTGATGGTCTCGCCGAAGCGGATCGGGATCTTCTGGGAGGTGTCGGTCGCGATGCGCTGCGGGGTGTCCGGCATGAACACGTTGGGCAGGCGCTCGCCGATGACTTCGTCAATAAAGGCTTTGGGGGAGAGAATGCCCGGGTCGGTGACCACGGGGAGCCCCTCGGTGTAGCCGATCAGCTCCACCAGGCGGGTCAGCTGAGGGTCCTTCATCTCGTCGGCGATCTTCACATAGCCCAGCAGGCAGCCGTAGACCGCCAGCGCGGTGTGCAGCGGGTTCAGGCAGGTGGTGACCTTCATGCGCTCGACGCGGTTGACCGTGTTGCGGTCGGTGAAGTAGACGCCGGCCTTCTCCAGCGGCGGGCGGCCGTTGGGGAAGCGGTCCTCCACCACCAGGTACTGCGGACGCTCGGCGTTGACGAAGGGCGCTAGGTAGGTGCCGCGCGGCGTGACCACGGGCGCCATGCCCTCGATGCCGTCGGCGGTGAGACTCTGCTCCACGCTCGGCGCGGGGCGGGGCGTGATCTTGTCGATCATGGACCAGGGGAAGGAGACCTGCGACTCGTCGCTGACCCACGCCAGGAAGTCCTTCGAGACAAATCCCTTGTCAGCCCAGGCCTGCGCGACCTCCAGCACCGCGCCGCGCAGCTTCTCGCCGTTGTGGGAGCAGTTGTCCATGCTGACCACGGCCAGCGGGGCGGCGCCTGCCAGGAAGCGCTCCTGCAGCAGGGCCGCGACGATGCTCATCGCGTGCTTCGCGTGGGCGGGGCCGTTTGCCAGGTCGGCGGCGGCCACGGGGCTGTAGTTCCCGTCCAGGCCGCGCAGGGCATAGCCCTTCTCGGTAATGGTGAAGGAGACCATCTGCAGCGAGGGGTTCCGGAAGATCCCGACCAGGCGCGCCCAGTCGGCGGCCTCCGCGGGCTGGGCGACCAGCGCCTCGGCGACGGAGCCCACGATCTCGCGATCGGTGTTTCCGTCCGCGCGCAGGGTGACCGCCATGGTCAGACAGTCGTAGCCGCCGTAGATCAGGCGGATATTGTCCACGTCAAAGGTGTCCGCCGCGACGATGCCGCTCTCCGCGAGCCCCTCGTCGAGCAGACGCTGCTGCAGCACCGCGATGAAAGCGCGGAAGATATTGCCGCCGCCGAAGTGCACCCAGACGGGTGCCTGGGCGGTTTTTTCACGCATGGCCGGGACGTCGTAGCCGGGCAGGCGCACATGGACGCTCTCCCAGAAGGCGCGCTCGTTCAGATTCTGCAGATTGATTTTCACGGCGTTTTCCCCTTTCTCAGCCCTTCAAACGGCACAGAGCCTCCCAGAGGCCGTTCAGGTAGGTGGCGCCCAGCGCGCGGTCGTACAGGCCGTAGCCGGGGCGTCCCTGCTCGTCCCAGATCATGCGGCCGTGGTCGGGGCGCACGTAGGTGTCGGGGCAGGTGTCGTAGATGGCCTCCATGATGGCGAACAGGTCCAGGTCGCCGGTGCAGCTCAGGTGCGCGGCCTCACGGAAGTGGTGGTAGCCCAGATACTTCACGTTGCGCACATGCATGGCGCCGATACGGTTCATGGCGCCGAAGTGGCGGATGATGGCCGGGATGTCGTTGTCCGGATTGCTGCCCAGAGAGCCGGTGCACAGGCACAGCGTGTTGGCCGGGCTGTCGTGCAGCTGCACCATCTTGTCGAAGTCCTCCTGGCTGTGGGTGATGCGCGGCAGGCCGAAGATGGGCCAGGCGGGGTCGTCCGGATGGCAGGCCATCTTCACGCCGACCTCCTCGCAGACCGGAATCACGGCGTCCAGGAAGTACTTGAAGTTCTTCCGCAGGTCGTCCGGGCTGATCCTTTCATACTGCTTCAGGGTCGTCTCGAGCAGGGCCAGACGCTCCGGCTCCCAGCCGGGCAGGGTGAAGCCGTGGCTGTCCTCGGCGGTCTTGCGCACGATCTCCAGCGGCCCCATCTCGCCCAGGTCCTTCTCGTCGAAGTACAGGCTGTTGGAGCCGTCCTCGGGGATCACCCGGGCCAGGTCGGTGCGCAGCCAGTCGAACACGGGCATGAAGTTGTACACGATCACCTTCACGCCGTGCTTCGCGAGCATCCGGATGGTGGAGATGTAGTTGGCGATGTATTCCTCGCGGGAGGGCAGGCCCATCTTGATGTCCTCGTGGACGTTGACGGACTCGATGACCTCGATTTCCAGCCCGGCGTCGTTGACCTCCTTCTTCAGGGCAACGAACTCCTCCTCGGGCCAGTCGACGCCGGCGGGTTTGTCCAGAAGCCCCATCAGGCCGGTCATGCCGGGAATCTGCTTCACATAGCGCAGCGGGATTGGGTCGGACGCGCTGCCGTACCAGCGGAACGTCATTTTCATACGATATGCCCTCCTTACTCTTCAAGCGGGTCGGAATGCTCCGTCTTCCATTATTCTATCATATTTTTCGGCGGGTGAAAAGAGCGGCTTCCGGATTCCGCGGACAGTTCCGGAGAAAGCAGCAGTGGAGGAAAACCAGCAAATAGTGGCAATATAGTGGGAAATAAGACTCAAATATAAGACACAGATGTCAATTAACAAGTAAATAATGAAGAAAAACGCATGAAAAGTGGGGGCAAGTGGATTTAAAAGTCCAGCTGAAACCGGCCCCGCCGGGCAAAAGAATCCTGCACTCGGGCGGATAAACGAGAAAAATGCAGGAAAGACAAAAGAAAAATGCATTTTAATGGTTTTAGGACTTGCTATTTTGCTGAAAATGACTATACTGTGATTCGCAACGCCATTTTACGGATTTCAGGAGGAATTTACCATGCAGCTCACCATCTCCCACCGCTGCCAGCACATAGCGCCGTCCCTCACGCTTGCCATCGATGCCCGCGCCAAGGAAATGCGCGCGGCCGGCATGGACGTGATCGGCTTTGGCGCGGGCGAGCCCGATTTTGCCACGCCGGCGCACATCGTGAAGGCGGCCAAGGAAGCGCTGGATCTGGGCATGACCCGCTATACGCCCGCGGTGGGCACCATGGACCTGCGCAAAGCGATCTGTGCGAAGCTCAAGCGCGACAACCAGCTGGACTACCAGCCGGCGGACATCGTGGTGAGCAACGGCGCGAAACACTCCCTGTTCAACGTTTTCCAGGCGATCCTGGATCCGGGCGACGAGGTGCTGATCCCCTCGCCCTGCTGGGTGAGCTATCCGGAGATGGTCCGCATGGCCGGCGGCGTGCCGGTGTTTGTGCCCGGCACCGAGGAGGAGGCGTTCATCCCCTCCTACGACGAGCTGGTGGGACACATCACCCGCCGGACCAAGGCCATCGTCGTGACCAGCCCGTCCAACCCCTGCGGCTGTGTGTGGAGCCGCGGCCAGCTGCAGGCCCTGGCGGACCTGGCGGTCGAGCGCAAGCTCTTCGTGGTCTCGGACGAGATCTATGAGAAGCTGCTCTACGACCAGCGCAAGCATATCTCCATCGCGCAGCTGGGGGAGGCCATCAAGCGGCAGACGCTGGTGGTCAACGGCGTCAGCAAGGCCTTCGCGATGACCGGCTGGCGGATCGGCTACACGGCCGGCCCGCGCGAGGTCATGCAGGCCATCGGCGCCTACCAGTCCCAGGCGACCAGCAATCCCAACGCCATGGCGCAGCACGCGGCCGCCGCGGCGCTGAACATGGACCAGACCTGCGTGTGCGAGATGGTGCAGGAGTTCGAGCGGCGGCGCGATGCGATCTGCTGGCGGATCAACGCGATTCCGGGGCTCTCCTGCAACAAGCCGCAGGGCGCGTTCTACGTGATGATGAACATCAAGGCGATCCTCGGCAAGCGCTACAAGGAGCAGCGGATCGACGACTCGATGACTTTTGCGGAGGTGCTTCTGCGGGAGCAGAAGGTGGCGGTGGTGCCTGGCGTCGCCTTCGAGGCGGAGGGCTACTGCCGGCTCTCCTACGCCACCTCGATGGACAATATCCAGCGCGGACTGGACCGCATCGGCGCCTTCGTTGCGGCCCTGCGCTGACCGGGATATCGGAAAGGAGACGCGAAGATGGATCAATTCAGCCGGAAGAACAACGTGCTCATGCAGCACAAATACCACTATGAGCTGCAGGACGTGAAGGAGCCGAATCTGTACCGGGAGATCTTCACCTACGACAGCGTGCCGATGATCACCTTCAACATGCGGCACGTGCCGGAGGACATGCCCGACGAGATCTGGATGACGGACACGACCTTCCGCGACGGTCAGCAGTCGGTCAGCCCCTTCACGCCCGAGCAGATCGTGTATCTGTTCAAGCTCCTGAGCCGCCTCGGCGGCCCCAAGGGGCTGGTCCGGCAGAGCGAGTTCTTCCTCTATACCGAGAACGATCAGCGCGCGCTGCGCATGTGCCAGGACCTGGGTCTGGAGTTCCCGGAGATCACCACCTGGATCCGCGCCAACAAAAAAGACTTCGAGCTGGTCAAGCAGGCGAACGTGAAGGAGACCGGCATCCTGGTCTCCTGCTCGGACTACCACATTTTCAACAAGATGCACATGACCCGCTCCGAGGCGTGGGACAAATATCTGGGCATCGTGAAGGACGCCCTGGACATGGGCATCCGGCCGCGCTGCCACTTTGAGGATATCACCCGCGCGGACTTCTACGGCTTTGTGGTGCCCTTCGCCACCGAGCTGATGAAGCTCAGCCGGGAGAGCGGCATCCCGATCAAGATCCGTGCCTGCGACACCATGGGCTACGGCGTGACCTACTACGGCGCGGCGCTGCCCCGCTCGGTGCCGGGCATCATCTACGGCCTGCGGCACTACGCAGAGGTGCCCTCGGAACAGCTCGAGTGGCACGGGCACAACGACTTCTACAAGGTGGTCAGCAATGCCGGCGCGGCCTGGATGTACGGCTGCTCGTCCGTCAACTGCTCCCTGCTGGGCATCGGCGAGCGCACCGGCAACTGCCCGCTGGAGGCCATGGCGGTCGAGTACATGGGCTTGCGCGGCGACACCGGCGGCATGGATCTGACGGCGGTGACGGAGATCGCGGACTTTATGGAGCGCGAGATCGGCATCGAGGTCAGCCCGCGGCAGCCCTTCGTCGGCCGCCACTTCAACGTGACCCGCGCGGGCATCCACGCCGACGGCATGCTCAAGGACGAGGAGATCTACAACATCTTCGACACCGGAAAGCTCCTGAACCGACCGCCGCTGGTGGCGGTAGACTCCCACGGCGGCCTCGCCGCGGTGGCGCACTGGATCAACACCTATTTCCGTCTGCCCCCGGACCAGGCGGTCGACAAGAGCGATCCCCTGGTGGCCGCGGTCCGCGCGGAGGTCGACAAGCTCTACGCCAACGGCCGCAACACGGTCATGGGCGACGAGGAACTGGAGATCATGGTCCGCAACGCCGGCGTGGAGCGCTACGAGAAGCTGCTGTTCCGCAGGAGTAAGTAATACCAATCTCAGTTTAGAATGCATATTGTCAACAGAGAGATTTCGCGGCCTGCGGGCCGCGACCAGGGCTTTCCGATCGCCCTGGACCTTCGGATGCATGCTGTTGCTTGATTTGAAGTTTTACTTGAGATCAGTATAGCTTCAGTGCTGAATTTCCCCGAGCCATCAAAGGAGGGTGCTGCCGAAGGTCCAGGGCGATCGGAAAGCCCTGGTCGCGCCCGCAGGCGCGAAACCCCCTTGCTGAGGATATGCATTCCTGATATTGCAACAGAACAGGCAGGCGACATCCATGAGAAGAATCTACTTCGCCGGTTCGATCCGCGGGGGACGCGCGGACGCGGAACTCTACCGCCGGATGATCGCGCGGATGCAGGAGACCGATCTCGTCCTCACCGAGCACATCGGAAACCCGGAGCTGAGTCCCTTCGAGCAGATCCCCGGACAGGACCGGGAGATCTACTCCCAGGACACCGAGTGGCTCCGCAGCGCCGACCTCGTGATCGCCGAGTGCACAACGCCCTCCCTGGGCGTCGGCTACGAGCTGGCCTACGCCGAGGCGCGGGGGATTCCCTGCTACATCTTCTACAATGCCTCCCGGACCAGCCTCTCCGCCATGCTGACCGGGGATCCGTATTTCAACATCTGTCCCTATTCCGGCGAGGAGGAGCTCATGGCCAGACTGGCGGAAATCCTGAACGCGTGAGAAAAGCCCGTCGTACCCGACTGTGCGGGTATGGCGGGCTTTTGCATTATAATCAGGAAAGGGTATGCAACCGAAGGTCCAGGGCGATCGGAAAGCCCTGGTCGCGGCCCGCAGGCCGCGAAATCCCGCTGCTGACAATAGGCATACGAAACTTAGATCAGTATCAACTACAAATCAGAAAAGGGTATGCAACCGAAGGTCCAGGGCGATCGGAAAGCCCTGGTCGCGGCCCGCAGGCCGCGAAATCTCTCTGCTGTCATTCAGCGATACTGAGATTGGCTTTACTCCTTAGTCTCCAGAAGGACCTCGATTTTGTCGCAGACATCGTCCAGAAATGTGTCTGTGTCGGCGGCGTGATAGCCGCCTTTCTCGCGGGAAAACTGCTTGACCTCAATCTCCGGAATCGTCCGGCCGTCGATCGCGTCCATACGGATGCGGGTGTACAATTCCTGAAGATAGGCATCCACTTCCGCGCGGCTGTATCCCATCACAGCGGTGCGGAGCACAGGCGCCTGCAGCATGGAGAGGATCTCCTGCTTTTTCTTTTCATCGAAGAAGAACTGGGCACGGTAGGGCTTATGGAGAAGGAGTTTTTCAATGCCATCGCACACATCGTCCAGAAACCGGTCGGTCTCGAGCTTGTCATAGCCGCGCTTGGAGAGGGTGAACAACTCCTCCTCAATGGTCTTGATGGTCTCCATGCTCTCCGTGGAAGCCGCGAGCACCGCCGCGATCCGGGCGCAGGAGGCATCCACCTCCGAGGGCTTGTATCCGACCGACTGGAACGAGGGCCGGAACGTCTGCAGCCGCGTGATCAGATCCTGTCGGACAGGCGCGCCGGGAGCGGCATTTTTCCGGACGGTCTGCAGGCCCTTTTTGATGTCCGCGAGCGCGTCGAGAAAGACTTCCGGGTTTGGAAAACGGTCGTCCGTACGGTAGGCAAGGGCCTTGCGGAGAAACGCGTTGACCTCCGGAGCGGCATTCGGGAGGGCCGGAATGTCCGTGCCCCGGATCCGGAGGAGAAACGCCTGACGGCGGGTGGTACTCTCGCTCTCGAAGGGCAGGAAACCGCCGTTCAGATACTGATAGAGCACCAGCGCCAGGGAGTAGAGGTCCGCGCGGTGGTCGTAGCGGCCGCCCGCCTCGTCCGGGGCGGAGTAGACCTCCGGCGCCATATAGCTCTCCGTGCCCACACGGTTGGACAGGTCGGAGGAGACACTTCCGGAGGCGCGGGCCAGGCCGAAGTCGCCGAGCTTGAAGCGCCCGCGGCCGGTGACGAAGAGGTTTCCGGGCTTGATGTCCCGGTGCAGGATCCCCTCCTGCCGGCAGACAGCCAGCAGGCCGCCGATTTCCTCCGCCAGCCGCCAGACGTCCGCCGGGCTCAGCGGATGCTGCTTCGCGTAGGCCGGGAGCGGCGTCAGCAGCTCCATGCGGATCAGCACCCGCCAGGTGCCGTCCTCCTCGAAGCGGTAGAGCCGGCAGTCCTCCAGCCGCACGGAGGCGGGCTCGTCGTGGATCGCGGCCATGGCGCGGACCTCTCGCTGAACATGAGCCACCCGCTCCTCCAGCTCCCGCTGCAGATGACTCTCGCTGACGGAACGCTCCTGCAGGGCCTGCAGTTCGGCGTCATTCTGCGGGATGTCGATCACCTTCAAGGCACAGCGCAGCTCCGTCAGGCCGGTGGAGCGGATCTCATAGACCTTCGCCTGGCTGCCCTCGCCGATCTTCCGGACGATCTCCCATCCGTCCAGCACCGTGCAGCCCGGCTCGATGGGCTGCTCAGACCGGGAGGAGACGATCTCATAGCTGTATTCCGACATGGCTGTCCCTCCGCTTGAATTTCATTCCTATTGTATCAAAAACCGCGCGGCCGCTCAAGCCCATTTTCTTGCAGGAAGCGGACGCCTGTGGTATACTGGAACGGAATGGATAGGGGGGATGCGGATGCTGCGCGTGGGACTGATGGCAGCGCCGGAACTGGAACACGCCGCGGAGGCGGTCCGGGTGGCGGCCCGGGAGCTGTCTGCCGGCGGGGCCGCGGTGGCCTGCGAGGAACGGCTGGCGCAGCTGATCTCGGATCGGGCGCTTCCCCTGACGGATACACGGGTGGACGTGCTGGTCGCCCTGGGCGGGGACGGCACGGTGCTGCGCGCGGCGCGGGCCGCGGTGCAGCGGGACGTGCCGCTGCTGGGGGTCAACCTCGGGACCGTGGGCTTTCTCGCGGAGGTTGAGCCGGAGGGGCTCGAAGGCGCGATGCGGCGGCTCCTGCGGGGAAATTTCACGGAGGAACGGCGAAACCTGCTGGAGGTCCGGCACGGCGCGCAGAGCGTCCTGGCCATGAACGACGCGGTGATCA
Organism: Clostridia bacterium; assembly: GCA_017508975.1. Classification (GTDB taxonomy): domain Bacteria; phylum Bacillota; class Clostridia; order Christensenellales; family Aristaeellaceae; genus RUG11272. The sequence goes on from JAFWQU010000023.1 coordinate 114,149, forward strand.
GCCGGGGCGGCTATCCGCGGATGATCCGCCTGCAGGTCCTCGTGGACGGGCAGGAGGCGGGCGGCTACCGGGCGGACGGCCTGGTGGTGGCGACGCCCACGGGCTCCACGGGCTATTCGCTCTCCGCCGGCGGCCCCATTGTCGCGCCGGGCGTCGACGCGATGCTGGTCACGCCGATCTGCGCCCACAGCCTGCAGCACCGGCCGCTGGTCCTGCCGGGGGACGCCGTGATCCAGCTGCAGGTCAGCGCCAAGGAGCCCATCGAGGCCTCCCTGCAGGTGGACGGCGTGGACTTCGGCCGCGTGACGGCCGGGGACCGGGTGGAGATTCTGCGCGGCGCACGGCATGTGCGGCTGATCCGCATGAAACCTTTCGACTTTTTCGGGGTCGTCCGCCGGAAGCTGACCGAATGGACGCGCTGACAGACGGGGAGTGAATAAGTGATGATGAAATCCCAGCGGCATCTGGCGATCCTGGACCTGATCGAGCGCCAGGAGGTGGAGACGCAGGAGGCCATGGCGGACGCCCTGCGCGAAATGGGCATCCAGGTCACCCAGGCGACCGTCTCCCGGGATATCAAGGAGCTGAAGCTCATCAAGTCGCTCTCCGCCAGCGGGCGGTACCGCTATGCGCTGCCCAGCGGGAGCAGCCGCTCCATCGGCGACCGGCTGCACCGCATGCTGCAGGAGTCCATGCTGTCGGTTTCCTCCTCCGAGAGCCTGGTGGTGATCAAGACACTGTCCGGCTCCGCCAATGTGGCGGCGGAGGCGCTGGACGGGCTCGGCTGGGCCGAGGTGCTGGGAACGCTGGCGGGGGACAACACGATTCTGCTGGTGGCCCGCAGCGCGTCGGAGGCGCCGGAGGTGGTCCGGCGTCTGCGGGAGTTAATGCGCTGAGCCGCGCGGGGGAGAACACATGCTGCAGAGTTTGAACATCCGCAATGTCGCGCTGATCGAGCGGCTGACGATCCCGTTTGAGCGGGGCCTGCACACGCTGACCGGCGAGACAGGCGCGGGAAAATCCATCATCGTGGACGCGGTGAACCTGGTTCTGGGCGGACGGGGCGACCGCGGGCTGATCCGCACGGGCACCGACCGCGCCGCGGTGGAGGCGGAGTTCTCCACAGACCGGCCGGAGGCGCTCCGGTGGCTCGCGGAGCAGGAGATCGACGCGCCGGACGGGCAGATTACCCTCTACCGGGAGATCACGGCGAGCGGCCGCAGCACCTGCCGGGTCTGCGGCGTGCCGGTGCCGCTGACCGCCCTGCGGGAGCTGTCGGCGCTGCTGATGGACGTCCACGGACAGCACGAGAACCAGTTCCTGCTGGACGAGCGCTACCATCTCCAGGTGCTGGACGGCACCGGGGACGAGGCGCACCAGCGGCTCCTGCGGGAGACGGAGGAGGCCTGCGAGGCCTTCCTCGGCTGCCATCGCCGCTGGTCGCACCTGGTGCGCGAGAACGAGCAGAAGCAGGCGCGCATGGCGGAGCTGGAGCGCAGCCTGGAGGAGCTGCGCCAGGCGAAACTGCGTCCCGGCGAGGAGGAGAAGCTGCGCGAGGAGCGCGAGCGCAACCGCCACGCGGGGAAGATCGACGCGGCGCTGCGGGAGGCCCGCGAGGAGCTGACCGGCGAGCCGGACGCGGCCCTGGGCCGGATCCGCGCCGCGGCGGAGTGCCTGGACGCGATCGCCCCGCTCGGGGAGAATTACCGCGCGCTGGCGGGCCGCATCCGCTCCGCGTTTTTCGAGCTGGAGGAGGCGGGCTATGAGCTGGCCCGGCTGATGGACAGCGGCGCCTTCGATCCGAACCGCGCGGAGGCGGTGGAGAGCCGGCTGGAGCTGATTGCCCGCCTGGAGCGGCGCTATGGCGCGGACATTCCGGCGGTGCTGGCGGAGCAGCAGCGGATGGAGGAGGAGCTGGACCGCCTGACCTCGATGGACAGCGAGCTGGCGAGCCTCGCCGCGCAGGACCGGCAGCTGCTGCAGCACTACCGGAGCCTGGCCCGGGAACTGACGGCCTCCCGTGAGCGCCTGGCCGCGCGATTTGAGCAGGGCATGGTCGAGCAGCTGCGCGATCTGGGCATGGAGCGCACCGAGTTCCGCGCCGCCTTTGCCCCGAAGCCGGAGAAACCGCATCTGCCGCGCCCCACCGGGGACGACGAGGTCTCTTTCCTGATCTCCCCGAACCCCGGGGAGCCGCTCAAGCCGCTGGCGAAAATCGCCTCCGGCGGAGAGCTCTCCCGGCTGATGCTGGCGCTGAAGAATCTGGAGGCCCGGCGCGGCGGTGTGGACTGCATGGTCTTCGACGAGATCGACACGGGCATCTCCGGCCGGATCGCGCAGGCGGTGGCGGAGAAGATGGCGAATATCGCCCGGGACCGGCAGGTCCTGTGCGTGACGCACCTGCCGCAGCTGGCCGCGATGGCGGATGTGCAGCTGCTGGTGGAGAAGACCACGGCGGAGGGACGCACGCAGACCCATGTCCGCACGCTGGACATGGCCGAGCGCGCGGAGGAGGTCGCCCGGATGCTCGGCGGCGCCGAGGGCAGCGGCGACAGCGCCTTGCAGCACGCCCGGCATCTGATTGAGGCCGCGGAGGAGCTCAAAGCGGCACAGCGGGGGAAAGCGTGAATCCAATCTCAAGGAAAAATGCAACATCCGGCAACAGCATGTGGCCGAAGGTCCAGGGCGATCGGAAAGCCCTGGTCGCGGCCCGCAGGCCGCGAAACCCCGCTGCTGACAATCAGCATATTGAAATGAGATCAATATGAGTTGATGGCAGCCGGTTCGGAATGGATTTGTACCGGCTGCTTTTTACTTGCATTTTCCAATCGCTGTTCTGGATCTTGCGGCATACATGTGGTACGATGGGTGCGGTTCCAAAGAATGCCGCAGAGGAGTATTCTTTCATGAAAGATAGAAAAAACGATCCCAAATCCCTGGCGATGATGATTACCTCCATGCTGATTTTCGGGTCGATCGGCGTGGTCAGACGGTCGATCCCGCTCTCCTCGGCGTTTCTGGCTTTCGCACGGGGAACGCTGGGCGGGCTGTTCATTCTCGCGTTCATGAGGCTGCGGAAGGGCGAGCCTGGGCAGAAGCCCACGGCAAAGCAGTTCCTGTGGCTGGCGGTCTCCGGCGCGGTGATGGGACTGAACTGGATCCTGCTCTTCGAAGCCTACAGCTATACCACTGTCGCCGTCGCCACGCTCTGCTACTACATGGAGCCGACGATCGTCGTGCTGCTCTCCCCGCTGCTGTTCAAAGAAAAACTGACCGCGAAAAAAGCGGTCTGCGCGGGAATCGCGATTGCCGGGATGGTGCTGGTCTCCGGCGTGGCCAGCGGAGCGGACGCGCGGGGCGGGGATTTCCGGGGCATCCTGCTGGGGCTCGGCGCGGCGGCGCTGTACGCCACGGTGGTCATCATGAACAAGCGCATCAGCGGGATCGACGCCTATCGAAAGACGGTCATTCAGCTGCTCTCCGCCGGGCTGGTCATGGTGCCGTATCTGCTTCTGACGGGCGGATTCGGCGGCGGGGATTTCAGCGGAACGACGGCTGCGCTGCTGCTGGTGGCGGGGATTGTGCACACCGGAATCGCCTATCTGCTGTACTTCGGGTGCATGGACGGCCTGAGGGCGCAGTCCATCGCGATCTTCAGCTACGTCGATCCGGTGGCCGCCCTGCTGTTCTCCGCGCTCTTCCTGAGGGAGCCGCTCAGCGGGATGGGAATCCTCGGCGCGGTGATGATTATCGGATCCGCGGTGCTCAGCGAGGTGCAGAGCAGCGGAGAAGCTGCGGTGACGGAACAGAAATAGGAAAAAGCAAAAGAAAACTGCCGCTCCGGGGTGGAACGGCAGTTTTTTCGTTCATGCTGATCTCAAGAAAAACTACAACAAGAAAGAACATGTAACCGAAGGTCCAGGGCGATCGGAAAGCCTTGGTCGCGGCCCGCAGGCCGCGAAATCTCACTTTTGATAATAAGTATTCTAAACTGAGATCAGTATCAGTCGTATATGGTACGGCCGTGGGCGTCGTCGACGCCGCTGAGGCGGTGAAAGAAAGTGTTGATCACGTCGCGCCACTCGCGGGCGTTGGCGACCTGCAGGTCCATGCGCTTCAAGGCCTCCGTCCGGTCGGGCTCGGGGAGGGGCAGTGCTTTCAGAACCTCAGCCATCTTCTCCGCCTCCTCGGCGCCGGCGAAGTGGTCGTCGTAGATGCGCTGGATCAGCGTGCGGCCGTCGCGCATGACGAAGTCGTAGCGCAGGCGGTGGAAGAAGAGCAGCAGCTCGTCCGGGCAGGTGCCCGGATCCCCGTAGCGGGCCTGCAGCTCCGGCGGATACTGGGAGACATAGCCCGTGCCGGCGGCGGTGCGGTCGATGCCCACGGCGTCGCGGGAGGCGCGGTGGTAGGTGCCCCAGCGGTCGAACTCATAGCCGCCGGGGTTGGGGCCGTAGTGTTCGTGCGGGTTCACCATCCAGCACTGGCCGAGGGTGCCGGTGTACAGCTCGTAGACCGCGCGGCTGCGGGACAGGATGCCGGTGAGCGCCTCGGCGGCGTCGGGATAGCTCAGGCGCGCCCACTCGCGGATGCAGGTCACCGGGTCCTCCCTGGGATTCCAGGCGATCCGCCCGAAACAGAAGAGGTTGGCGGCGGCGAAGGGGTGCCCGAACCAGTTCCAGTCCCGGCCGAGATTGCTCACCGCCGCGATGGCCACGATGCCGGAGGGGTGGATGTCCTCAAAGAACTCGTGGAAGACCGGCGCCAGAGCGCACAGGTCGATCTGATGGCCGGTGTACTCCTGCGCCAGCTGAAACTCCACCGCCGTGCAGGTCTTGTGCAGCGCCAGCAGCGTGGGGGAGATGGGCTCGCGGATCTGGAAATCGTAGGGGCCGTTCTTGACCTGCAGAATGACGTTCAGATCAAACTGCCCGTCCAGCGGCAGGTAGGTGTCGCAGGCGGCGCAGGGGCGGTCCACCGAGTGGTCGCGCCAGTCCTGCTGGCAGTTGTAGACGAAGGCGCGCCAGACCACAAAGCCCTTGTAGGGCGCGACGGCGCGGGCGAGCATGTTGGCACCCTCCGCGTGGCTGCGGCCGTAGGTGAAGGGGCCGGGACGGTGTTCGCTGTCTGCCTTAACGAGGAAGCCGTAGAAGTCGGGAATCTGCTCCCAGATCGCCTTCGCGCGCTCCGCCCACCAGGCCTGCACCCGGGGATCCAGCGGATCGGCGGTGGGGATGCCGTGCTGCATCGGCTGGGAGAAGTCCACGCTGAGCATCAGCCGCACGCCGAAGGGCCGCAGGAGCGCGGCGAAGGCCGCCGTCTCCGGCAGCAGACCGTCGATGAGCTCCTGCGCGGGCTGGTGCACGTTGACGTTGTTGATGCACAGGACATTCAGCCCCACGGAGGCCAGCATGCGCCCCAATTGCCGGATGCGCGCCGGATCGTACGAGAAACGGTTTCCCTCGAACCACAGGGAGCGCCCGGCGTAGCCGCGCTCGACGGTGCCGTCCATGTTGTCCCAGCAGTCGATCATGCGGGCGTCGTAATAGGGTTTGCACAGCCCGCCGGGGACGGGGCGGTTCAGCTCCTTCGCCCGGATCAGCTCGTAGGCGCCGTAGAGGACGCCCGCGTGGCCGCCGTGCAGGATGTTCCCCTGCAGGGACCAGGCCTCCCGGGACAGCGCGGGCTGTTCCCGGACCTCGACGTCGATCCCGGCCTGGCGCAGCTCGAAGACGGCCACCTCCGCCGGGGTGGTCAGCTCCGCGGGAACCGGGGCCGGCAGACAGGAAAGCCAGGCGGGATGCAGATCATTCGGCATGGAGCTCATTCCTCCTCTGCGCAGTACCAGCGGTAGTCATAGCCCTCGTCCGGGGTCAGCGGGGCGGGGGAGAGGGTGAAATGGGTGATCGCGTTGGGCGCGAGGGTCAGCGTCCAGGAGGCCTGATCCTCGCCGGTGCGAGCCTGCGCCCAGGGGCGGGCGCTCTCGCGCAGGAAGGAAAGCTGCTCCTCCGTGAGGGAGGCGGGCTCGCCCATCGCGTGCCAGAGGGCCAGCGGGTTGCCGTGTTCCTCGTCCACCGTGCGCGTCTGCAGGACGGCGCGGCCGGCGACGGGGAGCGCCAGCGTCACGCCCAGCGCCTCGCGGCCCTTGCGCTGCAGATTCCAGACGACGCCCTCGAAGGAGCCGTCCGCGCGGCGCATGACCACGCTGTGCGCGTCGCGGTGAACGCAGGAGCCGGACAGGTTGTTGAAGAAGGAGAATGCCCAGAGGGTGGGCTTGGGGATGCACTGGTCGGCCATCATGCCGAAGCCGCCGTGGAAGGGCGTCACCGGCACGCCGGTTTCCTCAAACACATCGCCGAAGGTCCAGTAGCTGTAGCTCGCCGCCACATCGCCCAGGCAGGCCAGGAGCCCAGCGATATGGCAGGCGTTCTCGGGCGTGTCGTGGATCGGACAGCGGGGATTGTAGCTGGTGTTGAACTCCGTGATGTGCATGGGCATGCCCCGGAATTCCGGGAAGCTGTCGATGACCTCGCGGGTGCCGCGCATCTCCTCCAGCGTCTCCTCCACCTCGCACATCTCGTGGTAGATGTAGCGGCCGCGGTGGTCGGGCGTTTTCGCCATGTAGGCGTGGCGGGTGACGAAGTCCACGGGCAGCTGTTTCTCCAGACAGAAGGTTAGGAAGTCACGCACCCAGTCGTTGGTCACGGGGCCGCCGCAGACCGCCGGGCCGCCGACCTGCATCCGGGGCAGCACGGCCTTCACCGCCTGTGAGGTGATCTCGTAGAGCCGCAGGTATTTCTCCTTGTCCGCGTGCTCCCAGAAGCCGGGCAGGTTCGGCTCGTTCCAGATCTCGCAGGGCCAGGTGGAGACCTCGTCCTCGCCGTAGCGGTCGCGGAGATGTGCGAGGGTGGCCTTCACCAGGTCCACCCAGTCCTCCTCGCTCTTGGGCGGAACGGTGTGGGCCTTCCAGTAGAAGAGCGTCTGTTCGCTGGAGGCCAGCGCGCCGGGCATGAAGCCGAGCTCGAGGAAGGGCTTGATGCCGATCTCCCGGTAGGCGTCCATGATCCGGTCCAGGTAGGTAAAGCAGTAGTATTTGTGACGGACGCCGTCGGGCGTGGTGAAATCCTGGTAGATGCTCATGTCGTCGTGGAACAGGCCGTGGCCGCGCATATAGCGGAAGTGGCAGAGCTTCTGCACCTGCCGCAGCTGCTCCTGGTATTCCGCCTGCAGGCCCAGGCCGATGCGGCCGGTGCCGACGCAGAAGGCGGCGTTGTTGACGAAGCTCGCGGATTCATCCGGGGTGATGGTGATGCTCGATGCCATGGTTCAAGACCTCCTCAGAGTTTTGCGCCGTCGAAGACAAGCCGCTGTCCCGGCGCGGGCTCGACGCAGCGGGTGACGATGCCCCGCTCGTCCCCCTCCGGGCAGGGCTGCGCGTGGGCGAGGGCTTCGTCGGTCAGCCCGTTGACGAAGGCTTCCAGCGCTTCCCGCGGGAACACGCCCTGCTGGTGGGAGCAGATGACCCAGCGGAACGGGAGCGCCAAGAGCTTCCGCATGTTCTCCCGGTACTCCCGGACCGGCAGCGACTCCGGGAAGAACAGCCAGGTCGTCCAGTTCCAGTCGTCGCCGGTGATCAGGGTTTCCCCGTTGGCCAGGACCACCGCCGAGCCGGGGGTGTGTCCGGGGATCTTCAGAATCCGGACCTCCATGCCGCCGAGATCCGTCTCCTCCGGCGGCGGGACGGTGCCGGGCATCGGAAAGCTGAGATAATGCTGCTGCCACTGAAGCCCCAGGGGGATTCCCCGGGCCCTGGCGGAATCAAGAACCCGCCGGCGCTGCTCAATGCCGGAGTAGATGCTGCAGACCGGTATGTCCTCGGGAAACATCCAGACGCCGTCCGAACCGAATTCGTCGGCGCCGAGGATATGGTCGTGGTGGCCGTGGGTCAGGAGAAGCCTGCGGGGCTTGTCCGCCCCGATGAGCTCATCCACCTCTTCACGGACGCTGGAGAGACCGTAGCCGGTGTCGATCAGCAGCGCCTTCTCCGAGCCCGCCAGCAGGGTCATGCACACGCCCATATTGTCGGTGATCTGGATCACGCCCGGGCGGAGCGTCTCCGCGTGAAAGCCTTCCATGCTCATTCCTCCCATGAAAACTGAAAGCCGTAGAAGTTGAACTGCGCGCCGGGCAGGAAAACGAAATCCACCCGGCAGACCCCGGCGGGGACGTGCAGCTGGAAGGGCTGCGTGCCCTCCTCTGTGCCGCGGAACGCGCAGATGTGGGTTTCCTCGCGGCCCTGCGCGTCGGTGACGCGGACGTTGACCGCGCAGGTGTCCAGCGGGGTGACGCCCCGCAGGCACAGCAGCACGTCGCCGCCCTCGCCGAAGTCCATGTTTCCGAAGCCCAGGGTGACGTTGTTGCCGATCTCCTCGATGCCGCGGTCTGTGCGGGTGAAGCCGTCTCCGTAGACCTCGTCCGCCTCCAGTGGGGAGAGGGGCAGCCAGGCGCGGCTCTGCCGGGTGAAGGAGAAGCCCTGCAGGTGCACCTTCTCCTCCATCGAGAAGCAGAGGGTGTGCACGCCGGTCAGCCGCTCAGGCAGCGTCCAGGTCTCCGGCTGGTAGGTGTTCCAGATCGAGGGCTTCTGATAGGACAGGGTCGTGATGGCGCGTCCGCCCTCCCGGGGATCCCCGTCCCAGAGGGTCAGCTCCACCCGGTCGCCGCTCAGGGCGAAGATGGGCAGGGTGATCTCGTCCGAGCCCACGGGGCCGAAATCCACATGGGTGAAGCCTGCCATGCTGTAGCCGTCCCGGGCGAAGCTGATGCCCCGCTCATTGCCCGTGCCGATGTCGCCCTCGTGCAGGTCATACAGGCCGGCGGTGATAAAGCCGTAGGGGTCCAGCGCTGCGCTGCCGAAACCGCTCGCGGACAGCTCGATGTGGGAGAGCACGCGGGTGTGGTCCGCGCCGTTGGTCAGGCCGGCCCGCAGCCAGAAGGCGCCGTCGCCCGTGCCGGTGACCCGTACGCCCCCGGGGATCGGGGCCAGCACCGCGCCGGGCACCTCGATGCCGGCGCTGTTCACCGCCCGGAAACGGATCTCCTCCCCGACGGCCGCCTCGGGCAGCACCCGCGCGAGGATATCCACCGAGGGATGCTCCGGGGTCAGGGCGCGGTCTCCCAGCGCCTCCAGCTCAATGCGGCGGGCGAGCGGCTTCTCCGTGAGCGGGACCGGACGGATCCGGGGGGGCACGGTGGGCAGGACGTCCGCACTGATCCGGCAGTCCAGGGTGAGGCTGGCGGGCGTGAGCCCCGGGGAGGTGACGGTCACGCGGGTCTCGCCCGGGCGGGTGGCAAAGCCCACCATCGCCAGGAGCTTGCCGGAGAAGAGGCAGCGGCTGTCCTGGCGGTAGCCGTCCGCGTCGCTGGAATCGCCGTTGTCCAGACCGATGAGCCGGGCGGGGCCTTCGACCTTCACCCAGACGCGGTTCGCGGCGTTCTCCACGGGCAGTCCCTGATCGTCCACCGCACGGACCGTGAGGAAGGTCAGGTCGCGTCCGTCGGCACTGAGAGCGGTCTCCTCGGCGGAGAGCACCAGGCGCGCGGGTTCGCCGGGGGTGCAGCGGACGGCCTGGGCGCGGACATGCCCGTCGGCGTCGTAGCATCTGGCCTGCAGAAGACCGGGCTGGAAGGGCACCTGCCACACCGGCAGCGCCAGATCCTCCACCCGCTGATCCACCGGCTTCCGGCCCAGGGAGACGCCGTTCAGGAAGAGTTCCGCCTCCGCCAGGTTGGTCATCACCGGCACGTCGATGAGCTGGCCGGGGTTCCAGTCCCACGGCACGCCGATATGGGCCATGGGCTTCTCCGTCCAGGCGGCCTGGAAACGGTAGTAGCTGTCCTTGGGAAAACAGCAGGTGTCCGTCTGCCCGAAATAGCAGCAGCGGGTCTGATAGGGGGTGGGCTCGCCGATGTAGTCGATGCCGGACCAGATGAACTGTCCCATGCTGTAGGGGTTGTTCAGGTCGGCGGACAGGAGCTGGCTGATGCTCTTGCCGCCCCAGGAGGTGGAGCTGTTGCCCAGCGCGGAGCACTGCAGATCCTCCTCCGAGAGGATGTTCGTGCCCAGCGGAAAGTGGTAGATCCCGCGCGAGGCCAGGAAGGAGGCTGTTTCGCTGCCGTAGATCACCCAGTCGGGGTGCTCGGCGTGGTGTTTGTCATAGAGCTTCTCGCCGTAGTTGTAGCCGGCCAGCTTGAGCTCATCGGCGCAGCGCTGGGCGCCTTCCCAGGGCATGTAGTTGCTGCCCTGGGTGGGCCGGGCGTTCCCGGCCGGGTCGTGGGAGATCACCCAGTCCCGCAGTTGCGCGGTCAGCGCCGGTGCGGACTCGTCCGCGAAGCAGTCGTAGATCTCGTTGCCCACGGACCACATGATCACGCTGGGATGGTTGCGGTCCCGGCGGACCCAGCTGGCCACATCCTCCTGCGCGCACTCGTCGAAGAAACGCGCGTAATCGTAGGCGGTCTTCGGGCGGCGCCACATGTCGAAGGCCTCGTCCACCACCAGGACGCCCATCTCGTCGCACAGATCCAGCAGGCGGGAGGCGGGCGGATTGTGGGAGGTGCGCAGCGCGTTGACGCCCATCGCCTTCATCACCCGCAGCTGGCGGCGGGCGGCCTTCTCATGGAAGGCGCTGCCCAGGAGCCCCAGGTCGTGGTGCAGGCACACGCCGTGGAGCTTCAGGGGCTCCCCGTTGAGCAGGAAGCCGCGGTCCGGGTCAAAGACCGTCTCCCGGAAGCCGATGCGGTGCTGCAGCTCGTCCCCGCCCAGCCGCACGGTGAGCGTGTACAGGTTCGGCTCCTCCGGCGACCAGCGCAGCGGGTGGGCGACGCGGAAGCACACGCGGGCGGAGTCCCGCCAGGAGGGCGCCTCCAGCCGGGCCAGCGGCTTTCCCTGGCGGGAGAGCTCAAAGGAAACCGTCTGCCCCTCCGCGTGAACGGTCTCCGCGGAGACCTCCAGCGTCCAGATGCCCCCGGCCTCCGGGCGGGCGGCCGCGTAGACGCCGTCCGTCACCAGATGGGCGCCGGAGAAATGGCACAGGGTGACATCCCGGAAGATGCCCGCGCCGGAGTACCAGCGGGTGTTGGGCGAACGGTAGCGCACCAGCACGCGCAGCACGTTCTCCCCGGGGCGCACCCGGCCGGTCAGATCCGCGTCAAAGGCGGTGTAGCCGTAGCGGTGCGTCCGGACGACCCGGCCGTTGACCGACACGTCGCAGTCCATGTACACGCCGTCGAAGCGCAGCATCCAGGTGTCGCCGGCCGCCTCCTCGGGAACCGTCAGGCGGCGTTCGTAGTGGCCGTCGCCGGTCTCGTACAGATCCTGCTCCTGGCCGATCATCCAGTCGTGGGGCAGGGTGACTTCCTGCCAGCATTCCGGCGTTCCGCCGGGGCCGGTTTTTGCAAATTGCCAGCCGTGGTTCAAAAGCTCGCGCATGGGGCATCCTCCGTCCGATAAAACGGGCGCCGGCCGGAGGCCGGCGCCCGCAGGCTTGGCTTGGAATTACAGGTTTCCGGGGAACACGCCGCGATAGTTGCCTTCCTTGTAGGCTTCGCGGAACTCGTCGATCATCTGCTGCGCGCCGGAGTTCAGGATGTCCTGCACGCCCGCGTCGTACACAGCGTCGAACTCAGCGGGATCGCAGCTGACCACGGCGGCCAGGAACTCACCCTGCTTGCTCTTGATGGTGGAGCCGTAGTCGGTCTCGGCCTGGATGGCCACGGTGAAGCTGATCTGCGTCCAGGCGTCGGTCAGGGCGTCCACATAGGAGGCCACAACATCTTCCTCATAGCCGGCGAAGGGCAGGGCCAGCGCGGCGGAGTTCTTCTCGTCGGAGCCATAGTACAGGCCGTTGGAGATGAAGCAGATGTCGCCGGCGTGCATCTTGTTCTCGTTCGGAACAGCGTCAGCGCTCTTCACACCGTAGGGGATGCCCAGCTCGGGGCTGATGCCCTCGTAGTTGATGCCCTCGATACCGTTCTGCATGGCGAACATGTTCTCCGGAACAGCCATCCAGTCCAGATACTTCATGGCGGCAACCGCGGTCTTCTCGTCGGTGGTCAGCGGGATGATGATGCTCAGGCCGTTCGCGGCATAGATGTCATGCAGGGTCTTGCCGCCCAGGCTCTCGTTCTTGAAGGGGTTCACGGTGACCCAGTGTCCCTCGGGAACGTTCTTCTCGAGCTCGATCTGATAGTTCTTGTCGGTGCGCCAGGGCTGGTCGGGCTGCTGAGAGAAGAAGCCGTTGTAGCCCATGATCAGCGCGGTGTCGTTGGCCTTGTCGTTGTCGCTCAGAGCGAAGGTGTCCGGCAGCAGACCCTCATGATACAGGGTGTTCAGCCAGCGGAAGCCTTCCTTGGCGCCGGGCAGCATCTCGGGGTTGCGCGCATAGGCGAACCAGTCTTCCTCGGTCACCTGGGAGAAGTCGACCCAGGCGTCGGTGAAGCGGCGCACGTTGTACAGGGGATCCGGCACATAGATGCCGAAGGAGAAGGGCATGGTGTTCTCGCCGGCCAGCTTCGCTTCCTTCGCGGCGCGCAGATAGGCGGTGAACTCCTCGACGTTGGTGGGCTTCTCCATGTTCAGGGCCTTGAGCCAGTCCTCACGGATGAAGTTGCCGACGTTGGCGACGCTGATGCGGCGGGCGGGGATGAACCACTGCTCCTTGGTGCCATCGCCGTCATGGTCGCTCTGGCCATAGCCCAGCAGCTCGTCGCCCAGGAAGGCGCGCAGGTTGGGGCCGTACTCAGCGATCAGGTCGTCCAGCTGCCAGATGCCCTCGTCATCGATGCACTGCTGCACGAGGCTTCCGTTGTAGGTCACGCAGATGTCCGGGGCGGTGCCGCCGGCCAGCGCGTTGGTGAGCAGGTCGCCTTCCGTCCAGCGGGCGTAGGAGACGAACTCAAGCTTGATGTGGTTGGGATCGCCGAAGTGCTCCTGCGCATAATGGAGCTGCCAGCAATCCGTCACGTCCAGACCGGTGATCTCGCGATCGTAGGTCTCGACACGCAGGGTGATCCAGTCGTCATCCGCCACAGCCACGGTGCCGGTCATGCCCAGCAGCAGCGCGAGGGTCAGCAGGAGCGCCAAGATCTTCTTCATGTTGTCATACCTCCTTATAATTCACCGCCAACCTGGCGGCAGGTTACGCAATCAGCCCTTCACGGCGCCGATGGTCACACCGGCCACGAAATAGCGCTGCACGAAGGGATAGACGATCAGGATCGGCAGGGTGGCGTAGATGATGGTGGCCGGCTCGATGGACTCGGAGACCGCGCTGGCGACTGTCTGGGAGCCGCCCTCCATGGCCGCGATATCCACCGCCTGCGATCCTTTGATGATGTGGTAAAGCTTCAGCTGAAGCGGCTGGTAGGCCTTGGTCTGAATGTAGTACAGGGCGTCCTGGAAGCTGTTCCACTTGCCGACCGCGTAGAACAGGGTCAGCGTCGCCAGGGAGGCCATGGACAGGGGCAGGTAGACCTGCAGGAGCACCTGGAAGTCGTTCGCGCCGTCGATGATGGCGGCCTCCTCCAGCTCATTGGGGAGCGCGGAGAAGAAACTCTTCAGGATGATCATGTTGTAGGTCGACAGCATGCCCGGCAGGATCAGGGACCAGGGGGTGTCCAGGAGGCCGAGCTCCTTGATGTTCAGGTAGATCGGGATGGTTCCGCCGGAGAAGTACATGGTGAACAGCGCCAGCATATTGAAGAACTTGCGGCCCTGCAGGCGCTTCTTGGTCAGCGGGTAGGCCATCAGAATGGTCAGCACCATGGAGAAGGCCGTGTAGACCACCGTGATGATGACCGTGAAGATCATGCTGCGGATCATGCTCGGATCGGCAAAGATGGCCTGGTAGGCGGTGGTCTCAAACTCCACCGGCCAGAAGGAGACCGCGCCGCGCAGGATCGCGGACTTGGAGCTGAAGGAGATCGCCGCGACGTTGATGAACGGCAGGACGCAGGAGAGGCTGACGATGGCGATGATCGCGGTCAGGATGATCTGCGGAGCAGTCCAGATCCGGGTGCGCTTCTGCGGAATCACATGCTGCATACTCATGCTCACTCCTCCCTCCTTACCAGATGCCTTCTTCACCAAGACGTTTGGTGATGAAGTTGGCACCGGAGATCAGGATGAGACCCACCAGGGACTGGAACAGGCCGATGGCGGTCGCGCGCTCGAACTTGTGGTTCTCAATACCGGTGCGGTACACGAACGTGGAGAGCACGTCGCAGAATTTGCGGACCTGCGCGTTGCCCAGAATCTGCGGACGGTCGAAGCTGATGTTCATCATCTGGCCGATGTTGAGAATCAGCAGCACGACGATGGTGGAGCGGATGCCGGGCAGCGTCACGTGCCAGATCTGCTGCATCTTGTTGGCGCCGTCGATCTTGGCCGCCTCGAAGAGCTCCATGTTGATGCCGGTGATGGCGGAGAGGTACAGGATCGTGCCCCAGCCCATGCCCTGCCAGACGCCGACCAGCGTGTAGGTCGCCTGCCAGTGCGGGCCGTCGGTCAGGAAGGGGATGCTCTTGTCAATCCAGCCCCACCGCAGCAGGGTGGCGTTGATGATGCCGCTGGTGGGGGAGAAGATCTGCAGCACCATACCGCCGATGATGATCCAGCTCAGGAAGTGCGGCAGGTACAGGAGAGTCTGGAAGACCTTCTTCGTGCCGACGCTCCGCATCTCGTTGAGCATGATCGCCAGGATGATCGGGACCGGGAAGCCGCAGACCAGACCCAGCAGGTTCAGCCACAGGGTGTTGACCAGCGCGTAGGAGAAGTCCGACATCTGCATGGTGAAACGGAAGTTCTCCAGGCCGACCCACTTGCTGCCCCACATGCCCTTGAACAGGTTGTACTTCTGGAAGGCGATGATCAGGCCGACCATCGGCTTGTAGCAGAACAGCAGATACCAGAAGATGGGCAGTGCCAGCATCAGATACAGGCGCCAATCCCGCGCCAATCCCGCCATGCGGTTGGTTTTCCGCAGGGACGGGGCCTGCTTGTCAAACTGCATGAGGATCCGCTCCTTTCACATTTCGTGGAAACTGATGACGGACACCTTTTAGTCGATTTTATTATAGCAAACAGATTTCTGCGAGAATACAGAAATAATGCTTGATTTTATGCAAATCCTGCATTATCCTGTAGGGGAAAAGACGAGCGGAGGGAGACCCATGAGAATCAGAAACACTCCGGAATTCAACGGCTTCAGCGGGATGAACAACGGCAGATCGGACTACGAGGGCTTCTATGACGTGAGCTCCTCCTACCGCTACTGGGGCTCGCACACCCACGATTTTTACGAGTTTTATATCCATTACGCGGGCGGGTCCCAGATGGCCTGCAATGATCAGGTTTTTCAGCTCCAGCCCTGTCAGCTGTTCATCTTCCCGCCGTTCTGCGTGCACGGCCTGGTCTGCAAGTCCGAGCTGAAGAATTACGAGCGCGCGTACCTGTACTGCACGACGGACACGCTGCAGCGCGCCAGCTGCGGACAGATCGACCTGGACTATACCCTGCGCACGGCTCTGAGCGAGAAGGGGTACGCCTTCCTGCTCGGTGCGGCTGACGCGGAGATGTGCAGATCCTGCATACAGACGGTGTCGGTGAATCAGTACCTGCGGACGCCGGAAGCGGAGTTCGAGGATTACGCGGTGATCCTGCAGTTCCTGAACTGCGTGCTGCGAACCGTGCGGGAGGAGGACGCGGACGCGCAGCCCGTGCCGGCTCCAAACCGGATGCAGCAGGTCATTACCTATATCAATGAGCACTACCGGGAGACGATCCACCTGCAGGACATCTGCGACCACTTCAATCTGAGCCAGTCCGCGCTGAGCCATGAGTTCACGCGCTACACCAACCGCGGCGTGTACGACTACATCCTCTTCCGCCGGATCGTCTGGGCGCGGCAGATGATTCTCTCCGGGGCCCCGCTGGGGGAAATTGCGGAGCGCAGCGGGTTCTCCGACTACTCGAATTTCCTGCGGATTTTTACCAAACTCATGGGGATGAGCCCACGGGAGTACCGGGAGAAGATGACCGGGGAGACAAAGCTGCCCGCGGCGTGGTAAAGGGAAAGCCCCGCCGGAGGCAAACCGGCAGGGCTGAAAAGCGAAGAATCAGTCAACGCGGGTCGCGAGCTCCAGCGCGCGGCTCTCGTTGAGTTTTTTGCACAGGGCGATAAAGGCGTCCAGCGGCACGCCGTGCAGCTGCTCCTTGGAGCCGCGGATCGTCACCGACACGGTGCCCTCCGCCGTCTCCTTGTCGCCGACCACGACGATGTAGGGGTGCTTCATGGTCTTGAAGGCCTTGATCTTCTCGTTCATGTTCTTGTCGGCGTAGTCAACCTCCACGCGGATGCCGGCGGCGGCCAGGGACTCCACGACCTTGCGGGCGTAGTCGTTGTGCTCCGTGCGGATTGGCACGACGGCGACCTGGTAGGGGTTCATCCAGAACGGGAAGGCGCCCTTGAAGTGCTCGATGATGATGCCGATGAAGCGCTCGAAGGAGCCGAAGATCGCGCGGTGAATCATCACCGGGCGCTTCTGCATGCCGTCGCGGGCCACATACTTCATGTCGAAGTTCAGCGGAAGCTGGAAGTCCAGCTGGATGGTGCCCATCTGCCACTCGCGGCCCAGGGCGTCCTTCATCTTCAAGTCGATCTTGGGGCCGTAGAAGGCGCCGTCGCCCTCGTTGATCTCGAAGTTGCCCTCGCCGTAGACGTCGAGCAGGATGTTCTTGAGATCCTCCTCCGCCTTGTTCCAGACCTCGATATCGCCCATGTAGTCGTCGGGGCGCGTGGAGAGCTCCGCGGCGTAGGTCAGGCCGAAGGTGCCGTAGATCTCCGTGGCGATGGCCATGATATCCTTGATCTCATCGGCAATCTGCTCCTCGCTCACGAGGATGTGCGCGTCGTCCTGATGGAATTCCTGCACGCGGAACAGGCCGTTGAGCTCGCCGCTCTTCTCCTTGCGGTGGATGACGTCCACCTGGTTGATGCGGAAGGGCAGCTCACGGTAGGAACGGCCGCGGTTCATGAAGACCTTGATGGCGTTGGGGCAGTTCATGGGCTTGAGCGCCATGGTGTCCGGGCTGTCGACGGTCTCGCCGGGGATGATGAACATGCCGTCCATGTAGTGGTCCCAGTGGCCGGAGGTGACCCACAGCTCCTTCTTGGACAGAACGGGGCCGGAGATCTCCTGATAGCCGTGCTTCTCGTGGATGCCGCGCCAGAACTGCAGCAGCACGTTGTACATCTTCCAGCCGCGGGGCAGCCAGTAGGGCATGCCGGGCGCCGAGGGATCCATCATGAACAGATCCAGCTGCGGACCGAGCTTCTTGTGGTCGCGCTCCATGGCCTCCTTGATCAGGGCCTTGTGGGCTTTGAGTTCATCGCGGCTGGGGAAGGCCCAGACGTAGATGCGCTGCAGGGCGTCGTTGTGTTCGTCGCCGCGCCAGTAGGCGCCGGAGACCGCGTGGATCTCGAAAGCGGCGCTCATCAGCTCCTGGGAGTTTTCCACATGGGGGCCCCGGCACAGGTCGACGAAGTCCTCGCCGGTATGGTAGATCGTGATGGTCTCGTCCTCAGGCAGCTCCCGGATCAGCTCGGTCTTGTACTTCTGACCCTCGAAGAGCGCGAGCGCGTCGGCGCGGCTGATCTCGCTGCGCGTCCAGGTCTCCCGCCGCTTGAGGATCTCCTTCATCTTCTCCTCGATCTTGGCGAAGTCCTCGCTGGTGACCGAGACCGGCAGCAGGAAGTCGTAGTAGAAACCGTCCGCGATCTGCGGCCCGATGGCGTACTGGACCTCCTTGCCGTACAGCTCAATGACCGCCTTGGCCAGCACGTGGGCCAGCGAGTGGCGGTAGAGGCTCAGATACATCTCCTTGTCCATGGGAATCCCTCCGAAAACAATACTTCACCCAGCAACCGGCCGCGTGAGCACTCTCATCTTATCACCCTTTTTTCCGCATTGCAAGGAATTCCGTCAAAAAACCCGCCGGACGGACCGGCGGGGGAGAAAAGGGGCTGCTCAGTCGATCTTCGGCAGGCGGGCGCGGAACTGGGCCAGCTCCTCGTCGGTGGGAACGTAATCGTCCATCCTGCCGTCGTGGAATTTCTCGTAGGCCACCATGTCGAAATAGCCTGTGCCGGTCAGGCCGAAGAGGATCGTCTTCTCCTCGCCGGACTCCTTGCACTTCAGCGCCTCGTCGATGGCGGCGCAGATGGCGTGGCTGCTCTCGGGCGCGGGGAGGATGCCCTCGGTCCGGGCGAAGAGCTCCGCGGCCTCGAACACGCGGGTCTGCGGGACGGAGACCGCCTCCATCAGGCCGTCGTCGTACAGCTGGCTGAGGATCGGGCTCATGCCGTGGTAGCGCAGGCCGCCGGCGTGGTTGGGCGCGGGGATGAAATCGCTGCCCAGGGTGTACATCTTGGCCAGGGGGCAGACCATGCCCGTGTCGCAGAAGTCGTAGGCGTAGACGCCGCGGGTCAGGCTCGGACAGGAGGCGGGCTCTACGGCGACAATGCGGTAGTCGGCCTCGCCGCGCAGCTTCTCGCCCATGAAGGGGCTGATCAGGCCGCCCAGGTTGCTGCCGCCGCCCGCGCAGCCGATGATGACGTCCGGCTTGACGCCGTATTTGTCCAGCGCGGTCTTGGCTTCGACGCCGATCACGGACTGGTGGAGGAGCACCTGGTTCAGCACGCTGCCCAGCACATACCGGTAGCCGGGGGTGCCGACCGCCACCTCCACCGCCTCGGAGATCGCGCAGCCCAGGGAGCCCGTGGTGCCGGGGTGCTCCGCCAAGATCTTCCGGCCGACCTGCGTCGTCTCGGAGGGGGAGGGCGTCACCGACGCGCCGTAAGTGCGCATGACCTCCCGGCGGAAGGGTTTCTGCTCATAGGAGACCTTCACCATGAAGACCTTGCAGTCCAGCCCGAGATACGCGCAGGCCATGGACAGCGCCGTGCCCCACTGGCCGGCGCCGGTCTCGGTGGTCACGCCCTTGAGGCCCTGCTTCTTCGCGTAATAAGCCTGGGCGATGGCGGAGTTCAGCTTGTGGCTGCCGGAGGTGTTGTTGCCCTCGAACTTATAGTAGATGTGAGCCGGAGTCTGCAGCTTCTTCTCCAGACAGTAGGCGCGCACCAGCGGGGAGGGACGGTACATGCGGTAGAAGTCCTGGATCTCCTGCGGAATGGGGAAGAGGCGCGTGTCGTTGTCCAGCTCCTGGGCTACCAGGTCCTCGCAGAAGACCGCGGAGAGCTCCTGCGCGGTCATGGGCTGGTGCGTGCCCGGGTTCAGCAGCGGCGCGGGCTTGTTCTTCATGTCCGCGCGGACGTTGTACCAGGCCGTGGGGATCTCGGACTCGTCCAGGTAGATCTTGTACGGGATTTCGCGTGCTGTCATGGGAATGCTCCTTTCTGTCGGTCGGGGACAGAAAAACGATCCTGTCCCAGTGTGATTCGCTGGGACAGGATCGGGAGATCCTGCGGTGCCACCCGGCTTGCCGCGTAAAGCGGCCACTCTGCGCACACCACCATGTGCTGACCTTGCTGACGGAGGGTCTGCTCCGGCTCGCATACTCGGGCTGCCGCCCTTTCCGCTCGCCCTCAGAAGTCCATTCCACCCTGGGCTGCTGCCGCCTTTCCACCCCCGGCGGCTCTCTGGAAACAGTTGACCCGAATGTACTCACACTTCCTCAACGGTTTAGCTGAATGATACCATCGGCCGAGCGGGCTGTCAAGGGAGCCGCGCTGTATTTTGGCTGTTTTTTACAGCTGCAAAGAAGATTACAGTTCCGCGAGCTCCTCCTGGCTGACCAGGCGGATGCCCTTGCCGACGAGCGCGCCGGTGGCGCGGCTGTTGTCGGTGACGCGGAAGACCATGTAGGCGCCGGTGCCCTTGCCGACAAAGGCGTACATATACTCGACGTTGATGTTCTGCTCCGCCAGCACGGTGAGGACCTGGTTCAGGCCGCCGGGCACGTCCGGCACCGCCACGGCCAGCACGGAGGTCACGCTCGAGATGAACCCGGCGTCCTTGAGAACGGTCGCGGTGGCGATCACGTCGTCCACGAGGATCCGCGCGATGCCGAAATCGCTGGTCTCGGCCAGGGAGAAGGCGCGCATGTCAATCTCGTGCTCCGCGAGCACCTTGGTCATGGCCAGCAGGCAGCCGGGCTTGTTCTCCAGAAAAACAGAGATCTGCTTGACACTCATGTCCGAAGCCTCCTTGTCTGTCAGATTTTGCGCTTGTCGATCACGCGGACCGCCTTGCCCTCGGAGCGGGTGATGGTCTTGGGGGCCACGAGCGTGACCTTGGCGGTGAGCCCCAGCATGGAGCGCAGGCCGTCCACCAGCTGCTTCTGCCGCGCGGTGATCTCGGCCAGGCTGTCGGTGAACATCTCCGGGGTCATCTCCACCTGCACGTCCAGGGTGTCGGTGTTGTTGACGCGGTCGACGATGATCTGGTAGTTTGCCGGATAGCCGAGGTTGAGGAGCACCGTCTCGATCTGGGACGGGAACACATTGACGCCGCGGATGATCAGCATATCGTCCGTGCGGCCGCGCGGCTTGCACATCTTGACGTGGGTGCGGCCGCAGGGGCAGGGCTCGTGGCTGAGCACGCAGACGTCGCGCGTCCGGTAGCGCAGCAGCGGGAAGGCCTCCTTGTCCAGCGCGGTGAAGACCAGCTCGCCCTCCTGGCCGTCGGGGAGCACCTCGCCGGTATCGGGGTCGATGATCTCGGCGATGAAGTGGTCCTCGTTGATGTGCATGCCGTTCTGGGCGGAGCACTCGAAGGCGACACCGGGGCCGCTGGTTTCGGTCAGACCGTAGATATCGTAGGCCTTGATGCCCAGCGTCTCCTGAATCGACTGGCGCATCTCCTCGCTCCAGGCCTCCGCGCCGAAGATGCCGGCCTTCAGCGGAATCTGGTCCGGAGTCAGGCCCATCTCCTTCATGCTCTCGCCGAGGTAGGCCGCGTAGGAGGGGGTGCAGCAGAGAATGGTCGCCTTCAGGTCCATGAGGAACATGATCTGCCGCTCCGTGTTGCCGGAGGAGATCGGCACCGTCAGGCAGCCCACCTTGTGGCTGCCGCCGTTGAGGCCGGCGCCGCCGGTGAACAGGCCGAAGCCGTAGGAGACCTGGCAGACGTCCTCGTCGGTGCCGCCCGCCGCGGTGATGGCCCGGGCGCAGCAGTCGTCCCAGAGATCAATGTCGTGCTGGGTGTAGAAGGCGATGACGCGCTTGCCGGTGGTGCCGGAGGTGGAGTGGATGCGCACGCAGTCCTTCAGCGGAACCGCCAGCATGCCGTAGGGATAGGCCTCCCGCAGGTCATGCTTGCTGATGAAGGGCAGCTTGCGGAGATCGTCCACGGAGCGGATGTCGTCCGGGGTGACGCCCTTCTCCTCCATGAGCTTCCGGTAGTAGGGGACGTGATCCCAGACATGCCGCACCTGCTTGACCAGCAGCTCGTCCTGCAGGGCCCGGATTTTTTCCCGCGGCGCGGTTTCGATTTCCGGCTGATAATAGCGCTCCATAGGCATTTTCCTCTCTTTTTGACAGCGTCGGATCTGCGGTATCCGCGGACCGGCGGCCGGAATATCCCGCCGCAAGCCATGCGCTGATCATACCATAGTTTTTTTGAAAGATGTTGTTTTTATCCTGTTCTTTCTTGGAAATAAGTGGAAGAAAACGGCATCTTGATCCGGTCTGCCGGATTGCGTATAATAGACAGGAAAGAACGGAGGTGGGGCTGTGTTCGCGCAGGTGATCGTGGATATCGTGCATGAGCGGGTCGCGCACACCTTCACCTATCTGGTGCCGCCGGAGTGGGAGAGCTGGCTGCGGCCGGGCTGGCGCGTCCGCGTGCCCTTCGGCAGCCGGCAGATGGAGGGCATCGTCGTCTCCCTCGGCGGGGAGAGCGACGTGCCGCCGGAAAAACTGAAACCGCTGCTCTCCGTCCTGGAGGATTATCCCGCCGTGCTGCCGCCGCTGCTGGACCTGGCGCGGCACATGGCGGAGGAGACCCACGCGCCGCTGGCGGAGACACTGCGGCTGATGCTGCCGGCGCAGATGCGGGGCGGGCGCGTGAAGGTCAAGACGGAGCCCTCCGCGCGCCTCCTCCGGCCGGTGACCGAGGAGGAGAAACAGCAGGGGCGCTCGCGCAAACGGCAGCTGCTCCTGACCCTGCTGAGCGGCGGGGAGGTGCACCCGGTCTCGGAGCTGGCGGAGCTGGTGCGGGACCCGATGCCCGCCCTTCGGCAGCTGCGGGACCAGGGACTGGTGGAGCTGGGCGAGCTGGAGGTGCTGCGCCGACCCCGGAGCTTCGGCGGGGACGCCGCCCGGGAGGATCCGCCGCTGACCGACGAGCAGCGCGAGGCGCTGGAACATATGCTGCCCGAGGTGAAACAGGGACGCGGTCGCTTCCTGCTCTTCGGCGTCACCGGCTCCGGCAAGACGGAGGTCTTCATCCGGCTGGTCCGGCACTGCCTGGCGGAGGGGCGCGGGGCGGTCATCCTCGTGCCGGAGATCGCGCTGACACCGCAGATGGTGGACTGGTTCCGGGCGCGTTTCGGACAGGAGGCGGCGGTGCTGCACTCCCGGCTCTCCCCGGGCGAGCGCTTCGACGAGTGGCGCAGGATCCGCCGGGGGGATGCCCGGGTGGTGATCGGCGCACGCTCGGCGGTCTTCGCGCCGATGGAGAATCCAGGCATTATTATAGTAGACGAGGAGCACGAGAGCACCTATCTCTCCGACCGGCATCCGCGTTATGACGCCCGGGATATCGCCGCCTGGCGCTGTGAGCGGGAGGGAGCCGGCCTGGTGCTGGCCAGCGCGACGCCCTCGATCCTGAGCTTCGCGCGGATGCAGCAGGGGCGCTACCGCCTGGTGGAGCTCAGCCGGCGGGTCTTCGACCGGCCGATGCCCCAGGTGCAGGTGGTGGATATGCGCGCGGAGCTCAACCGCGGCAACCGGACCGTCTTCTCCGACGCGCTGCGCAACGCGCTGCAGGGCTGCATGCGCCGCGGCGAACAGGCGATGCTCCTGATGAACCACCGCGGCTACCACTCCTTCGTCTCCTGCCGAAGCTGCGGGCAGGCGGTCAAATGTCCGAACTGCGATGTCTCCATGACCTACCACGTGGGGCAGCGCGGGGTGTCGCTCCACTGCCACTACTGCGGCGTGACGCAGCCGGTGCCGGAGACCTGCCCGAACTGCGGCAGCCGGGCGATCCGCTATTTCGGCGTCGGGACGCAGAAGATCGAGGAGGAGCTGCGGCGCCTGTTCCCGGACACGGGCATCGTGCGCATGGACGTGGACACCACCGGCGGCAAGGAGGGGCACGCGAAGCTCCTCAACGAGTTCCGCTCGGGCCGCGCGCGGCTGCTGGTCGGCACGCAGATGATCGCCAAGGGGCATGACTTCCCCCAGGTGACGCTGGTGGGCGTGGTGGCGGCGGAGATGACCCTGAACCTCCCGGATTACCGCGCCCGGGAGCGCACCTTCCAACTGCTGACCCAGGTGGCGGGCCGCGCGGGGCGCGGGGAGAAGCCCGGGCAGGTGATCATCCAGACCTACAAGCCGGAGGACGAGGTGATCCTCGCGGCCGCCCGGCAGGACTACCGCGCGTTCTTCGCCGCGGAGCTCGCCCGGCGGCGCGCCAGCTTCTACCCGCCCTTCTCGGTGATGGCCCGGCTGCTGGTGGAGTCGCCCTCGGAGGCGGAGGCGCGCCGGCGGGCTGAGGCGCTGCACGGACAGGTGCAGGCGCTGCTCGAGACCCATCCGGACTGGAGGCGGCGCGTGCTGCTCTGCTCGCTCGACCGGCCCGGCGTCCAGCTGCTGCGGGGGCACGCCAGATGGCATGTGCTGCTCAAGCTCGCGGCCTCCCGCGAGGCGGAAGCCCTCTGCGGCGCACTGGCGGACCTGGCCGCCGAAGAATCCCCGCCCGAGGTCGATACCTA
This sequence comes from Clostridia bacterium, assembly GCA_017508975.1. Classification (GTDB taxonomy): domain Bacteria; phylum Bacillota; class Clostridia; order Christensenellales; family Aristaeellaceae; genus RUG11272. Next base: position 138,162 of record JAFWQU010000023.1, read on the forward strand.
TTTCGAATACAACCCCGTGACCATGATGTAGTATCCAGTTTATAAGAAATGAGGATATCTCCCAAAGGGTGAATCCGAAGGTCCAGGGCGATCGGAAAGCCGCCAGTCCGGCTGCGGACCTGGTCGCGCCGGCAGGCGCGAAATTTCCCTGTTGACATTTAGCACACGATACTGAGATCAGTATTAGCCGACATTTCTCAAACACAATGAGCGTATCAAACAGAGAGGAAGGAAAAACAAATGGCGATCCGGAAAATCATGAAGCTGGGGGACGACGCGCTGCGCAAGGTCTGCAAGCCCCAGGACAAGTTCAACCTGCGCCTGTGGAACCTGCTCAAGGACATGGCGGACACCATGTACAAGGCGGAGGGCGTCGGCCTGGCCGCGCCGCAGGTCGGCATCCTGCGCCGGGTGGTGGTTATCGACATCTCGGAGGACCAGGATCAGCTGCTGGAGCTGATCAACCCGGAGATTATCGAGCGCAGCGAGGAGACCCAGTGCGGCCGCGAGGGCTGCCTGAGCCTGCCCGGCCGCGCGGGCATTGTCACCCGGCCCATGCGGGTCCGGGTCCGGGCGCAGGACCGCCACGGCATGGAGTTCGAGCTCACGGGCGAAGGCCTGCTGGCCCGGGCGATCTGTCATGAGCTGGACCACCTGGACGGCGTGCTCTATATCGACGAGATGGAACGCGAGATGACGCCGGAGGAGATCGAGGCGGACAACAAGCGCCAGTCCAAAGAATGAGGTGGCGGGCATGAGAATCGTTTTCATGGGCACGCCGGAGTTTGCCGTACCCTCGCTGCAGGCGCTGCTGGACAGCCGTCACGAGGTCGCGGCGGTGATCACCCAGCCTGACCGGCCCGCGGGGCGCGGCAAGAAGCTCAAGGCCTCGCCGGTCAAGGAGCTGGCCATGGCGCACGGCATCCCGGTGCTTCAGCCGGTGAAGATCCGCCGGGATGGCGTGGAGGACCTGCGCGCGCTGGCGCCCGAGGTCTGCGTGACTGCGGCCTTCGGACAGATCCTCTCCCAGGAGATCCTGGACATCCCCGCGCGGGGGACGGTCAACGTCCACGCCTCTCTGCTGCCCCGGCACCGCGGCAGCGCGCCCATCGTCTGGGCCATGCTGATGGGGGAGGAGACCGTGGGCGTCACCACCATGCTGACCGACAAGGGGATCGACACCGGCGCGATGCTGCTGCGCAGGGAGACCCGGCGGGAGCCGGCGGAGACCTGCGGGGAGCTGACGGAGCGGTTGGCGAGGATCGGCGCGGAGCTGCTGCTGGAGACGCTGGACGCGATGGAGGCGGGCACTTTGCAGCCGACGCCGCAGGACGAGTCCGCCATGACCTATGAGCCGATGCTGACCAAGGAGCTCTCGCAGATCGACTGGCAGGCCTCCGCGAAGACGGTCGCGGACCGGATCCTGGCGCTGAATCCCTGGCCCTGCTGCGTCTGGAGGGGCATCAAGCTCCTGCGCGCGAAGCCGGCCGAGGGAGAGGGCGCGCCGGGCAGCGTGCTGCGGGCCGATCCGAAGACGGGCCTGGTGCTGGCCTGCGGCGCGGGCGCCGTGGAGATCACGGAGCTGCAGGCGCCCGGCGGCAAGCCGATGTCCGCCAGGGATTACCTGCGGGGCCACGCGCTGCCGCAGGAGAACGAATAAGCAAATTCCGCTCTTTACTTTCGCGCCCTAGTGTGTTAAAATGCTAAAGAACGCACACGGACAGGAGGAGAGGACAGTGGCGAGAACCGGAAAGAAACCCCGGAGCAATGCGCTCTATGAGGCGATCCTGCAGCTGCGGGACATGGACGAGTGCCGGCGGTTTTTTGACGACCTGTGCACGCCCACGGAACTGCGCAGCATGGAGCAGCGCTTCGACGTGGCGGTGTATCTGCTCCAGGACAAGGTCTACGCGGAGATCCTGGAGAAGACAGGCTCGAGCAGCGCCACCATCAGCCGTGTGCGCCGCAATATCCTCGAGAGCGAGACAGGCGGCGCCATGCGGGAGATGATCCTGCGGCTGGGCCTGGCGGAGGATCCAGATCAAGAGACAAGCGGAGGAGAATCGGAATGAAACGACTGATGTTGGGCAACGCGGCCGCGGCCCGCGGACTTTATGAGGCGGGCTGCGCGGTGGTCTCCAGCTACCCGGGAACCCCCAGCACGGAGATCACCGAGGAGGCGGCGAAATTCGACGAGATCTACTGCGAATGGGCGCCGAACGAGAAGGTGGCGCTGGAGACGGCTTTCGGCGCCTCGCTGGCCGGGAAGCGCGCCTTCTGCGGCATGAAGCACGTGGGACTGAACGTGGCGGCGGATCCGCTGTTCACGATCTCCTACACCGGCGTGAACGCCGGCCTGGTGATCGCGGTGGCGGACGACCCCGGGATGCACTCGTCCCAGAACGAGCAGGACTCCCGGCACTACGCCCAGGCGGCGAAGATCCCCATGCTGGAGCCCTCGGACGCGGCGGAGTCCCGGGCGTTCATGAAGGCGGCCTATGAGATCTCGGAGCGTTTTGACACGCCGGTGCTCTACAAGATGTGCACCCGCATCGCCCACTCCCAGTCCCTGACCGAGACCGACGCGCGCGTGGAGCCAGCGGTCCGGCCCTATGAGAAGAACATCGCGAAGTATGTCATGATGCCCGGCAATGCGATCCGCCGCCATCCGTTGGTGGAGGAGCGCACCCGCAGCCTCACCGCCTGGGCGGAGGACTGCCCGCTGAACCGGGTGGAGGAGGGCGCGGATCACAGCGTCGGCTTCATCACCTCCTCCACGAGTTACCAGTATGTGAAGGAAGTCTTTGGCGACAGGCACCCGGTGTTCAAGCTGGGCATGGTCTGGCCCATGCCGGTGGAGGCGCTGAAGCGCTTTGCCGCGGGCGTGGAGCGGCTGGTGGTCGTCGAGGAGCTCGATCCCTTCATCGAGGAGCACTGCCGCTGCATCGGGCTGAACCCGGAGGGCAAGTCGCTCTTCCCGCTGGAGGGCGAGTTCAGCCAGAACCTCGTGGCGCAGAAGCTGGGCGTCGAGCGGGTGAAGGGCGCCGCCCTGGAGGAGAAGATCCCCGCGCGCCCGCCGGTGATGTGCGCCGGCTGTCCGCACCGCGGGCTGTTCTACACCCTGACCCGGAACCATTGCACGGTGCTGGGCGATATCGGCTGCTACACGCTGGGCGCGGTGGCGCCGCTGTCCGCCATCGAGATGACCGCCTGCATGGGCGCGTCCGTCAGCGGCCTGCACGGCTTCAACAAGGCGCTGGGCGCGGAGAGCGAGGGGAAGACCGTCGCCGTGATCGGCGATTCCACCTTCATGCATTCCGGCATGACCGGCCTGGCGAACATCGCCTACAACCAGTCCAACTCCACCGTGATTATCCTGGACAACTCCATCACGGGCATGACCGGCCACCAGCAGAACCCGACCACGGGCTACAACATCAAGGGCGACCCGGCGGGCAAGATCGACCTGGAGAGCCTCTGCCGCGCGATGGGCATCCGCCGCGTGCGGGTGGTTGACCCGTACAACCTGGCGGAGTGCGACCGCGCGGTGAAGGAGGAGCTAGCCGCGCCGGAACCCTCCGTGATCATCTCGCGGCGCCCCTGCGCCCTGCTCAAGTACGTGAAGCACAAGGCTCCGCTGCGGGTGAACCCGGACAAGTGCGTGGGCTGCAAGCAGTGCATGAAGATCGGCTGCCCGGCCATCTCCATCAAGGAGGGCAAGGCCCGGGTGGACGAGACCCTGTGCGTGGGCTGCGGCGTGTGCAGCCAGCTGTGCCGCGTGGGCGCGCTGGAGACGACGGAGAAGGAGGGCTGAGCCATGGAGACCAAGAACATCATGATCGTGGGCGTGGGCGGCCAGGGCAGCCTGCTCGCCTCCAAGCTCCTGGGACAGCTGCTGGTCGCGCAGAACTATGACGTGAAGGTCAGCGAGGTGCACGGCATGAGCCAGCGCGGCGGCAGCGTCGTGACCTATGTGCGCTACGGCGACCGCGTGGCCTCCCCGGTGATCGACAAGGGTGAGGCGGACTTCATCGTCTCCTTCGAGCAGCTGGAGGCCGCCCGCTGGCTGGAGTACCTGAAGCCCGGCGGACAGATCGTGACCTCGACGCAGCAGATCGATCCCATGCCGGTCATCACCGGCGTGATGGCCTATCCGGAGAACCTGATCGAGAAGATGCGCGCAGCCGGCGCGAAGGTCGACGCCCTGGACTGCCTCTCCCTGGCCAAGCAGGCCGGCAGCGCCAAGGCCGTGAACATCGTCCTCATGGGCCGCCTGTCCCACTACTTCGACCTCCCCGAGGAGGCCTGGATGGCCGCTCTGGAGGCGGTTGTCCCCGCGAAGTTCCTGGAGCTGAACAAGAAGGCGTTTGTGATGGGGAAGAACGCGTAATACCAATCTCAAGTAAAAACTGCAAATCCAGCAACAGCATGCGGCCGAAGGTCCAGGGCGATCGGAAAGCCCTGGTCGCGGCCCGCAGGCGCGAAACCTCCCATGATTGCTTGAAAGTTCAGACTATCTGATGATCCTGATCAGAGGGATGGAAAAAAATACAGCGATGAACAAAACGGCGGGTCTCATTGAGCGAGACCCGCCTTTCAGCATCAAGAAAACCCTTGCAAGCGCTGGCTTGCAAGGGCTTTTCGAGGTGCCACCCGGATTTGAACCGGGGAATGAAGGTTTTGCAGACCTTTGCCTTACCACTTGGCTATGGCACCGAATTTTCTGTCAGAGGACATCCGGGGTTTCACCGGCCGTCGGGTCTGTCCTGGGAAGGAAGGACGGTGCGGTGGGCTGCCTTGCCCCCTGAAAAGAAAATGGAGCGGTAGACGAGGCTCGGACTCGCGACCTCCACCTTGGCAAGGTGGCGCTCTACCAACTGAGCTACTACCGCATATATGGAGTGTGCCTTGGGGCGGAATCGAACCACCGACACGCAGATTTTCAGTCTGCTGCTCTACCTACTGAGCTACCAAGGCAAGTGCGACCCGGAAGGGGCTCGAACCCTCGACCTCCAACGTGACAGGCTGGCGCTCTAACCAACTGAGCTACCGGGCCATATAGATCTGGTGGGAACAACAGGGCTCGAACCTGTGACCCTCTGCTTGTAAGGCAGATGCTCTCCCAGCTGAGCTATGCTCCCGTTCCCCAGGCCATCGGCCGTTGATCGCACGCCGCTCTCACAGCGCTTGCACATCATACAGCAGATTCTTTTATTTGTCAAGAACTTTTTTTCAGACCCGTGCGAAACAGCGGAAAAGAAGGGCTCCGGCTTGCTTTTTTGGCGGGCTTGGTGTAGCATGCTTCATGAAAACCGGACCACAGGAACGGAGGAGAGGGTCATGGCGGAGCTGGAGTGCACGGTGCTCGGCTCTCGGGAGGAGCAGCGGATCGCGCCGGGCCAGTTTGTGCTGGACGACAACTGGGAGATCGTCTCCCGCATCGGCGGCGGCGGACAGGCGACGGTGTATGAGATCCGGATGGGCGGCCTGATGGAGCGGCACTGCGCGCTGAAGGTGATCGACATCCCGAAGGACGAGTCGGAGGCGGAGTCCATCCGCGAGGAGTTTACCACCGAGAGCGCCTACCAGCAGGAGCTGGAGCGGCAGATTGCCCGGGTGCAGCGCGAGGTGCGGACGATGGATGCGATCCATGGCGAGCCCGCGGCGGTGCATCTGGAGGACTGCCGCCTGTACCGCTTCGAGGACGACGGAAGCTACCGGGTGCTGATCCGGATGGAGCTGCTGACGCCGCTGACGAAAAAGTACGGGCCGGACAACCCGCTGAGCCGCGAGGACACGATCCGTCTGGGCCTCGAGATCGGGGAGCTGCTGGAGGTCTGCGAGCAGGAGAAGATCCTGCACCGGGATATCAAACCGGGCAACCTTTTCGTGACGGATCGGGGACACTTCAAGCTGGGCGATTTCGGCCTGGCGCGGGCGTCCGGCAGCCTCTCGAGCAGCATGTCGCACGGCGTCGGGACCGACCTGTACATGGCGCCGGAGGTAGCCCGCGGATTCGGCGACGACGACATCTACGACCACCGCGCGGATCTCTATTCGCTGGCGCTGGTGCTCTACCAATATCTGAACGGGGGACAGATGCCCTTCGAAAACACGGAGACAAACCGGAAGAAGGCCTGCCTGAGACGCTTGAAGGGGATGGACGCGATCCCGGAGATCGCGTCGCTCCCGCAGCCGCTGAACGCGTTCCTGCAGAAGGCGCTGGCGGACGATCCCGAGGACCGCTATCCGGACGCGGTTTCGTTCCTGGCGGCACTGCGGGAGGCGGCGGCCGGACGGGCTGCAGCGCCTGCGGCCGTACCGCAGCTTGAGCCTGAAGCGATTCCGGAGCCCAAACCTGAACCGATTCCGGAGCCCAAACCTGAACCGATTCCGGAGCCTGAGCCTGACCCGATCCCGGAGCCTGAGCCTGAACCGATTTCTGAGCCGGAGCCCGAACCGATTCCGGAGCCGGAGCCCGAATCGCTCCCGGAGCCTGAACCTGAGCCGATTCCCCAGCCGGCCCCGAAACCCGTCCGGACCTACGAGCCCGGGGACATCGTGGCGTTCGGACGCTATCCGCAGGACCCCACTGGGACCGAACACGCCATTGAGTGGCTGGTACTGGAGGTGCAGGACGAGTGCGCGCTGCTGGTCAGCCGCTTCGGCCTGGACGCAAAGCCCTACCACACGGCCCGGGAGGGTGTCACCTGGGAACGGAGCTCGATCCGGGAATGGCTGAACGACAGTTTCCTGAAGAGAGCCTTCCTGGAGTTTGAACAGGCCGCCATTCAGACGACGGACATCAGCAACCAGAGGAGCGAGTGTTTCCGGGCGTGGGATACAGATGGCGGATCTGACACAAAGGACAAGGTGTTCCTGCTCAGCTGTGCGGAGGCGAAACGTTACTTCGAAGTGAGCTGGCAGGGGGATGCCAATGTGAAGGCGATGGTGATTCCGACCCGGTACGCGCACAAGCAGGGCGCCTACGAGGACCACGAGAACCTCCTGGACGGTCTCGCGACGGGCTGGTGGTGGCTGCGCTCGCCCGGCGAATCCCAGAACCGCGCCGCCTATGTCATGATGGGCGGGCTGCTGTTCGATACCAACGTCGATTACGCCGCTGCGATGGTCCGCCCGGCGATCTGGGTCGACCTGCGCTCCGGGCTGGTGTAGTACATATTTCAGATAAAATGCAAATCAAGCAGCAGCATGTATCCGAAGGTCCAGGGCGACCGGAAAGCCCTGGTCGCGGCCCGCAGGCCGCGAAATCCCGATGCTGGCAATAAAAATGATCTCAAGGAAAACTGCAAATCCAGCAGCAGCATGTATCCGAAGGTCCAGGGCGATCGGAAAGCCCTGGTCGCGCCCGCAGGCGCGAAATCTCCCTGTTGGCATTTAGCACACGATACTGAGATCAGTTGAGATCAGAACAAGAGAGGCCCCGCAGGGAAGATTGCTGCTTCCCTGCGGGGCCATTTGTTACGCTGTTTATCTGTCCGGGAACAGGTCGTAGAGCTTTTCGCCCTTCTGGTCGGAAATATAGGGGTTGGAGCCGGTGCGCGTGGCCGTGATGAAGATCTTGTCGCCCTCGTTGATGGCGCGCCAGTCCTCCTCTTTCATACGATAGGTGGCGATGGACTGGTTCTTGAGATCCTGAATGGTCACGCGGTAGGCGGCGCTGCGGTCGGATTCGCGCTCGTCCTCCGCCAGGTTGGGATCCGGCCACTCGGCGTTATGCCCCTCGCCGGAGGCGTCCGCAGTGCGCGTCTGTTTCCATCGCCAGATCGTATAGAAGTACTTGGTCGCGTAGACGGGGTCCTGCCGGTAGACGGGGCGGCTCTCGGTCTCCGTGTAGTATTCGGTGTCGTAGACCGGACGCTCGTGGGCGACCTCCTCGTAGTAGCCGTTGCCGCGGTCGGTGTAGGTGTAGTAGGTCTCGTAGTGGTCGATGACCTGCCGGGAGCGCTGGACCTGGACGTTCTCGTAGTGGTCGATGACGCTGTTGTAGTGGTGGATCTCCCGCTGCTGGCGGGTGATGGTGCCGCCGGTGGGCACGCTCCAGTCCGACTCCTGACACTCGACGTTCTGCTCGACGGCGATGACCCGCGCCCAGCTCAGCGACTTAACCTGGTAGTCGCCGCGGGTCTTGTTGGAGGTCATGAACATGATCAGACCGATGATCGCGGCGGCGATGAGCAGGAAAGGCAGCAGGGAGCGCTTTTTCTTTGCCGGCTGCGCGGCGGTCTCCGGCTGCGCCTTGGCCTCCTGACGGGCCTTCAGCTTCTCGTGCATCTGGAAGTAGTTGGCCTCCGACGACTCCCGCGAGGCGCCGCAGCTCTTGCAGGTTGGCGCGTTGTCGCTGTTGAGAGAGTGACAGAAGGAGCAGTACCAGTCCGGATTCCGGCTGACGTTTTTCGCGCGCTCCTCGTCCACGTACTCGATGTCGCCGCGCTCGTTCTCCTCGCGGGTCTCGCCCTCGGTGTAGCCCTTGAGGTAGAACTTGACCTCACCCCGCGCGCGTCCGCAGTTGGGGCAGGCCTGCTGATCGCCCCGCAGCCCCTTGGAGCCGCAGGAGGGGCAGTCCCAATACGCCATGACCAGTTTTCCCATCGATCGCGCCTCCGTTCCTGGATCCGATTTCCGTCTGCCTTCCCCTCTATTATAACCGATTTTGCGAAGAATGCTACTGTTTTTTTTTCGGGAATGCCGCCAAACACACAAGCAGCCGTGTTCCACCTTGCGTTTTTTTCTGCCGGATAGTATAATCCTTTCAGAAACAAAGTGAGTACAGTAATGGGTATAGTAAGGGGTATGTCCCCGAAGGTCCAGGGCGATCGGAAAGCCCTGGTCGCGGCTCGCAGGCCGCGAAATCCCTTTTCTGATAAACAAGGAGGAGGAATGAAACCATGCGCAGCTCTCTTCGCTGGGCTTCCCTGATGATGACGGGCGTGCTCGCGCTGTCGCCGGTCTGCGCGGCGGCGAACCCGGACTTCCGGTTGACCGTGGACCCGGCGGAGCAGTCGCTGGTGAACGGCGGCGTGTTTGAGGGCTGGGGGACGAGCCTGTGTTGGTGGGCAAACCGGGTGGGCTACTCCGACACGCTGGCGCAGCTGGCGGCGGAGGCTTTCTGCGACCCGGAGAAAGGTCTGGGGCTCAACATCCTGCGCTACAACATTGGCGGCGGGGACGACCCCGCCCATGGTCACATCACCCGGACAGACTCGATGATGCCCGGCTTCTGGAAGAATCCCCGGACGGGGGAGAACCCGGGCGAGTACAGCTGGGAGTACGACTGGAGCCAGGACGCCAACCAGCGCAACGTGCTGCTGCGCTGCATGTCGGTCTACGGGGACGGCCTGCTGGTGGAGGCGTTCTCGAACTCCCCGCCCTACTTCCTGACGAACTCCGGCTGTTCCTCCGGCGCGAAGCAGGCCTACCAGAATAACCTGCGGGACGACGCCTACGAGAGCTTCGCGCGGTACCTGGCGGAGGTCATGGAGCATTACGCTGAGGCGTGGGGCGTCCGCTTCCAGAGCGTCTCCCCGATGAACGAGCCGGACACCAACTACTGGGGCGCGTACAGCAACAAGCAGGAGGGCTGCCACTTTGACCCCGGCGAGCCGCAGTCGCGGATTCTGACAGCCCTGGCGGCGGAGCTGGAGCAGCGGGGTCTGGGCGATACCGTGATCGCCGGTACGGACGAGACCAGCATCGACAGACAGATTACGTCCCTGATGAAACTCTCGGACGAGGCCTGGGGCGTGCTGGGCCGGGTGGACACGCACACCTACGGGGGCTCCAACCGCGCGTATCTGCGGAAGATGGCGCTGGAGCACGGCAAAAACCTTTGGATGTCGGAGGTGGACGGCGGCGATACCCTCGGCAGAAACGCCGGGGAGATGGGCGCGGGCCTCTGGCTGGCCCAGCGGATCACCGAGGACCTGAACGGACTGACGCCCTCCGCCTGGATCCTCTGGCAGGTCATCGACAGCCACATCAGCCGGGAGGGTTATCTCGGCCGCCGGGATACGGGCATGGTCCGCACCTCCGATGGCTACTGGGGCACGGCCGTGGCGGACCACGACCGCGAGGAACTGGTCCTGACCATGAAATACTACGTGCTGGGGCAGTATACCCGCTTTATCCGCCCGGGCAGCAGGCTGATCGCCGTGTCCGGTCCCGCGGTGGCCGCCCTGGACAGCACGGGAAGCCGCCTGACCGTAGTCCTCTATAACAAGGAAGAACAGGAAAAGTCGGCCTGCCTGGACCTCTCCGCCTTCGGCGGCGCGTTCCCCGCGGGCAGCCGTGTCCGCGTCATCCGCACCAGCGGCAGCATCGCCCGGGGTGAGCACTGGGTGGAACTGCCGGATCTGACCCTGGAGGAGGACGGACTCACAGTTCAGCTTGCCCCTTATTCCGTGACGACATATGTAATCGAGAAAGACAGATCCTGATCCCGCAGGCAACAGGGAAAGCAAGCGTTCGCACCCGAAGAGTCTGGAGGCGATCGGAAAGCTGCCAGTCCGGTTGCGGACCTCTGGCCGCGTCCGCAGGCGCGGAACCTATAAAAGAAAAGAGGCTCAAGATGACACAGAAAACACCCTTCCGCTGGTGCTTTGTCGGCACCGGCACCCTGGCCCGCCAGGTGGCGAAAGAAATCACGGAATCCGGCAGGCATGTCCTCTGCTCGGTGGTCTCCAGACGCTTTGAGAAGGCAGTGGAATTTGCGGAGCAGTACGGCGGAAAAGCCTGCGCCGACGCGGACGAGGCGATCGCGATGGCGGACGCGGTCTACGTGGTGACGCCGCACACCTCCCACTACGCCTATGTGAAGCGCGCGATCGAGCTCGGGAAACCGGTGCTCTGCGAGAAACCGTTCACGGTATCGGCTCCGGAGACACGGGAACTCTTTGCGCTCGCACGGGAGAAGGGCGTCTACATCGTGGAGGGCATGTGGACCTGGTTTGCGCCGGTCGCGCGGAAGATCGCGGAGTGGGTCGCGTCCGGAAGACTGGGCACGATCCGGGACGTGACGACGAAGTACCTGGTCCATGTGATCCATTACGCGCCCCGGCTGTCCGACCCGCAGCTTGCTGGCGGCGCGCTGCTGGACTCGGGAGTCTATCCCGTGACCTATCTCTACCGGCTGTTTGGGAAGCCGACGGAGATCCGCTGCACGGGCACGATCGAGGGCGGCGTCGATCTGAGCGACGAGATCGAACTCACCTTCGAGGGCGTGGGTACGCTGCGCATCGACCTCTCCATTGTGGATCCCCGGAACGAGGAGTACATCCGCGTGACCGGCACGACGGGGGAGATCTTCGCGGACCATTTCCACTACGCCGACCGGGCGGAGCTGAGGGACGCGGACGGACAGATTATCGAAACTGTGACCGAAAGAACAACCCTGCTGAACGAGTTCGACCTCGCCGCACAGGAGATCCTGGACGGCAGGACGGAGAGCGCCTATATCCCGCCCCGGGCGACAATGGACGTGATGGAGATCCTGGACGAGTGCAGAAGACAGATCGGACTGGTCTATCCTTTTGAGCGCTCGTGAAAGCATTGTGATTTTTGCAATACGCCTTTCTGAAATAAAACCAAAGTCAAGAAGAACTGCATATCAAGCAAGAAGCGCGCCCGAAGGTCCAGGGCGATCGGAAAGCCCTGGTCGCACCCGCAGGCGCGAAACCTCATGCTCGACATAAGCATACGAAACTGTGATATAAGAACTACAAATCAAGCAAGAGACATGCCCGAAGGTCCAGGGCGATCGGAAAGCCCTGGTCGCGGCCTGCAGGCCGCGAAACCTCTTTCTTTATTTCCAAGAGCAGAATAGGGGGATTCCGTGTGATCCACCACATCGCCATTATCGCCTCCGACCGGGAGAAAGCTCTGTTCTTCTACCGGGATCAGCTCGGTTTTCCCGTGATCCGAGAAAACTACCGGGCTGACCGCAAAGACTGGAAGATCGACCTCTCCATGCATGGCCCCATCGTGGAGGCGGACTGCGAACTGGAACTTTTTGTGGTCCCATCGGCACCGCGGAGACCGTCCTACCCGGAAGCGCAGGGCCTGCGGCATCTGGCTTTTCGCGTACAGAGCGTGGAGGAGACAGTCGGAGCCCTAACGGAGCGAGGCATCCCCTGCGAACCGGTCCGGAAGGACACCTACACCGGCGAGCGGATGACCTTCTTCCACGACCCGGACGGACTGCCGATCGAAATTCATGAGTAGAGTCCTCATACTAATCTCAAGTAAAACTGCGAATCAAGAAAAGGCATGTAACCGAAGGCCCAGGGCGATCGGAAAGCCCTGGTCGCGCCCGCAGGCGCGAAATCCCACTGCTGACAATAAGCATTCTAAACTGAGATTAGTATGAGATCAGTATCAAATATCCAACGAGGAGGATAGCCTATGTCTGACTTGGCCCGGATTCGGGAGATGGAGAACTGCCTCGACGAGTGCGACGAGGCGGTTCGTCTGCTCCGGGAACAGATAGACCGGATGAAAGAATTGCGGGAGAAGGCGATCCGCCTTTTTGCCTATTACGGCAGCGAGGCGTGGTATGCGGACCGTGAGAGCGAGCTGCCGGAGGGGTTCAAGGCGGGCGTTTTCTCGGAGGACGCGGTTTACGACAGCCTCACGGAACTGCGGGAAACTGCCTTCCAAATGCTGGAGACCGGCACCGATGTGCTGAAAAACTGGATATAAAGCTCCCCAAGAGGACCGCTCCGTCAAAAAGCTTCATAGTATGCAGCGCGAAAACATGCCCGCTCTCTTGCTTTATGGTAAAAAGAATGGTATAATCCTAAAGCAAACTGGTTGCAGTGTGCCAGTCTGCTCCCTTGGCTTATGGGTAAGACAAGGGAATCGCACGGCCGGAGACCGAGACCATCAGGCATGCAGAGCCGGAATGATCAGTGTCTTGCTGAGATTCTGAGCTGCCGAACAGAGGGAAGAGAAAGCGAGACACCGGAGTAATCCGCTGAGGTCCCGCATGGCGAAGCTTACCCAAAATTCGGGGGAGGCGGAACGAATGCACATCTACTGTGTATTCTGTCAGACCCAGCGGTGTGAAGTGATCGCGGACGGTCTGGAGAAAACGGGTGTCTGCGAGACGGTATACCCGAAGATTACCATGCGCGAACGGAAAGAGGGCAAAAACCGGGAGGTTCTTCGAGACCTGCTGCCGGGATATGTTTTCCTGTTTTCCGAGGAAGGCATACGGGATTTTTCCGTGCTCTGGCGGTTCGACGGGGTGGTCCGTCTGCTGGGTACGGCGGAGACCAACCGGGAGCTTCAGGGCTCCGACGCGGACTTTGCGCTGCAATTGTATCAGCGTCAGGGAATCGTGAACGCGGTCAAAGCGGTTCGCATCGGTGACCGGGTGCATCTGACAGACCCTCTGTTTGCCAACTGCGAAGGCAGAATCACCAAGGTCGACAACCGCAAGCAGCGGGCCAAGATCGATTTCGTGATGAGCGGCCTCAACTGCAGCACCTGGGCGGCACTGGATGTCATCGAGGTGACAGAGCCCGAGAAACCCTCGGAAAACGCAAACGACTCGCAAGCGTAATTTATCCACTGGAAATAACACACCAAGCAGGGGCGCCCGAAGGTCCAGGGCGATCGGAAAGCGTGGTCGCGCCCGCAGGCGCGAAATCCCCTTTACAAAAATCTATCAATAAACTGAAATAAGTCCACGGAGGCGCCGCGCACCGCCGCGGCCGCTTTTACACCGATGCATAAGACGATGACCCGACTGCTCCCCTGGCTCCCGACAGCCATAGCCATCGGCGCAATGCTCTGCCTGACCCTGCAGTCCCCACAGGAAACCACAGCCCTGAGCGGGGGATTCCAGCGCTGGCTTCTCTCCCTCTGGCCCAAGGGAGCAGCTCCCGGCTGGGTCCGCGACGAACACTTGATCAGAAGCCTGGCACACATCCCGGAGTACTGTATACTGGGGTGCTGTTTTTTTGTTGGATTCAGCTCACTGTTTTCTTCGCGCTTCAAGGTGAGCCTGCTGACGCTGGCTTCATCCAGCCTGGTCGGCCTGGCGGATGAAATCCTGAAAGCGCTTCTCCCAACAAGACATTTTGAGACCCGGGATCTGGGATTCAATCTGCTCGGCGCGGCGATCGCGGTCGTGGGGATGACGGGGATATACAAGGCTATAATGCGGCGCAGAGCCGCGGCAAGACAAAGATAAGAAACTCTGACAGATTAAGGAGGTGAACACCGTGAGACAAGGTTCTTCAATGCGAATTATGACACTGCTGATCCTGATGGCGGCCATGCTCATGGTGTTCGTCTGTGCGGATGCTGCGGTCAACGATGATCGCCCGGGAGAAATCGACAAGCAGATCCTCCCTATAACGGAATCAGCTGTTTTTGAACAGACCGCTGCGGCGAGATTGGAAGACAGAACCGCAACGGTTTTCAAACTGCCCGCCTCTCTGCAGATCATTGAGGATGAGGCATTTGAGGGAACCGCGCTCGTCTCCGTCGAGCTCCCGGAAAGCGTCGAGAGAATCGGCGAGAGAGCCTTTGCGGATATTCCGACACTGCTCCATGTGAAGATCCCGGAGAAGACGAAATTCATAGCCGGGACGGCCTTTGCCGGCAGCGCGAAGCTGACGCTGACAGGCGCGCCCGGAAGCTACGCCCGGGCATGGGCGAGAGAAAACGGTGTTCCCTTTGCGCCGCTCATGGTGATAAGCGCGAGTGCCCAGACGGTACAGTTTGTGACAGTGTCCGTTCGCAGATCAGAGACTCTCCAGGCGGGCGAAGTGCTTGGTGACAGCGAAAAAGACAGACAGAATCCGACAGGACAAACTGTCGGTGAGATCAGGGATCATCGATGCCACGAGGGCGTGGCCTACCACATTCAGGGACGTTCGCCTCCGACTCATGCATAATCCATATTGACATGGCTGCATGAGCCGAGAATGAGCAAATCCCGGTAAATACAACATGCAGCCAAGAATTGGAGGAAGCATGAAAAATCAGAAATGTCTGAGCCTGCTGCTGGCTTTGACGATGCTGTTCACCTGCATCCCGGTGGGGATGTTTGCTGAGGGTGAGGACACCGTTGCCGAAGAGACAGCGCCTGTTGTGCAGGAAACTGCCCCGGCGGTTGAGGAGACCACGGCGGAGGAGCCTGCGGTGGAAGAGACCCAGGAAGAGACCGCTCCGGAAGCTGAGGAAGAAACCCCGGCTGCCGAGGAGACCGCGGAAGAAGCGTCCGAGGAGGAGTCCGCTCCGACGGAGGAAGCCGAAGAAACTGTTCCGGTTGAGGAGATCGAGGACGAGGAACCTGCTGCTGAGGAGTCCGAGGAAGAAGAGAATCCTTCTGATGAGGAGCCTGCGGAAGAGGTCACCGAAGAAGAGGCTGTCGAGGATGCTTTTGTTGCCGGCCTGGCAAAGCTGACCGCGGGCGATGTCTTCGCGGACGAGCATCTGAAGAACAAGGCTGGCTCCGTGGATCAGGAGGCTGTGGTATATGCGACTGACCGTGTGACCGATGATGTCATCCGGATAATCGCCAATGTCGATGGCGAGGCTACGGCTCTGTTTGTCAAGGGTAGCCGGTTGACCTATCTGGACGCGGATCAGACCGCCGCTTATCAGAACGATGAACATGCCGAAGGCATCGACTATCGCGGAATCAAGCTGGATCCGATTGCCTTCACGGCAGCCGTGGCGGAAGAGCCTGCGGCAGAAACTGTTGAAGAGACGATCACGGAAGAGCCGGTTGTCGAGGAGACGATCGCTGAAGAGATCGTGACCGAGACAGCGGCCGAGGACATGCCGGTTGTTAACACGGAAGCGGTTCCTGTGGAAGAGGAAACCCCAGAGGACGACACCGAAAGCAGCGACGCCCCGGTCTATCAGACCTGGCATGCCATCGTTGCTTTGAAGACTGAGAATTCCATCCCCGTTCGCAGCACCGCGTCCACGCATAGCAATGAGGTGGTTTTCAGAGCTGTCAAGGGCGAGCAGGTCACCGTGCTGTCTGAACAGGGCGAATGGGCTCAGATTCGCGCAGCCGAGGGTGAAGGCTACATCATGCTGAGATTCCTCGAGAAGGTGGAAATCGAGGCGAATGTGGCGGAGAATGAGCCGGTTGAGGCTTCTGAAGATACTACTGGCGTTGATGAAAAGAACGATGACGGTGATGAAATCGTAGAGGTTGAGAGCGCGGAGGCGGGGACGGGCGTAGTTATCACGAAGCAGCCTGCGGACGCGGATGTAATCAGAGGAGAAACTGCAGAGTTTACAGTCACGGCGACAGGCGATGAGCTGACCTATCAGTGGCAGGTGAAGCTGCCGACATCGAGCAGCTGGGGAGATACCTCGTTCAATGGAAACAA
>JAFWQU010000025.1 GCA_017508975.1 Clostridia bacterium
ACCAAGGACGCCGGCAAGATCGCGGGGCTTGAGGTATTGAGAATCATCAACGAGCCCACGGCGGCGGCGCTGGCCTACGGCGTGGACAAGGACGCGTCCGAGCAGAAGATCATGGTCTTGGACCTCGGCGGCGGCACGTTCGACGTGTCCATCCTGGACATCGGCGACGGCGTCTTCGAGGTGATGTCCACCAACGGCAACACCCGCCTGGGCGGCGACGACTTCGACCAGCGCATCATCGACTGGGTGGCCGACGCCTTCCAGAAGGAGCACGGCATTGATCTGCGCAAGGACCGCACTGCCGCGCAGCGCCTGAAGGAGGCCGCCGAGAAGGCGAAGATCGAGCTGTCCGGCACCATGACCGCCGCGATCAGCCTGCCCTTCATCGCCATGGACGCCGCCGGCCCCAAGAACATCGACATGACGCTGACCCGCGCCCGCTTCGACGAGCTGACCCGCGACCTGGTCGAGGCCACCGTCGAGCCCATGCGCAAGGCGCTGCAGGACGCGAAGCTGTCCTTCGCCGACATCAACAAGGTCATCCTGGTGGGCGGCTCCACGAGAATCCCCGCCGTGCAGGAGACGGTCAAGCGCGTCACCGGCAAGGAGCCCTTCAAGGGCATCAACCCCGATGAGTGCGTGGCCATCGGCGCGGCCATCCAGGGCGGCGTGCTGGGCGGCGAGGTCAAGGACGTGCTGCTGCTGGACGTGACGCCCCTGTCCCTGGGCCTGGAGACCGAGGGTCACATCTTCACCCGCCTGATCGACCGCAACACCACGATCCCCTGCGAGAAGAGCCAGATCTTCTCCACCGCGGCCGACGGACAGACCACCGTGGAAATCAACGTGCTGCAGGGCGAGCGCCAGATGGCTTACGACAACAAGAGCCTCGGCCGCTTCCAGCTGACCAACATCGCGCCCGCGCCCCGCGGCGTGCCGCAGATTGAGGTCACCTTCTCCATCGACTCCAACGGCATCGTGCACGTGACGGCCAAGGACAAGGCCACCGGCAACGCGCAGGATATCACGATCACCGCCTCCACCAACCTGAGCGAGGAGGAGATCCAGCAGCGCGTGAAGGAGGCCGAACAGTTTGCGGAGCAGGACAAGAAGCGCAAGGAGGAGGTCGAGACCATCAACCGCGCCGACAGCCTGATCTACGAGACCGAGAAGCAGCTGCGCGAGAACGGCGAAAAGCTCTCCGACGAGGACAAGAACACCCTTCAGTCCGAGATTGACGCCTTCAAGAAGATCCGCGAGACCAACGACGCCGACCAGATCAAGAACGCCATCGAGGGCTTCACCCAGAAGGTCTATGCGATCTTCGGCAAGCTCTATCAGCAGCAGGGCGGGCAGGCCGCGGACGCGCAGCCCAATCCCGGCAGCATGAACCCCGACGGCACCGTGCAGGGAGACGCGGACGTCCACTGATTCGCTCTTTCCTTCCTGCGGTGCCCCGGGCTCCGCAGGAAGTTTCCGCATAAAGAAAGGGCAATGGAAGGATCAACATGGCGAGCGAGAAAAAGAGAGACTATTATGAGGTCCTGGGGGTCAGCCGGGACGCCAGCGCGGACGACATCAAGCGCGCCTTCCGCCGGAAGGCGAAGGACTGCCACCCGGACGCGCACCCCAACGACCCGGAGGCCGAGGCGCGCTTCAAGGAGCTCAACGAGGCCAACGACGTGCTGTCCGACCCGGACAAGCGCGCCCGCTATGACCAGTTCGGCTTCGAGGATCCCATGCAGGGCATGGGCGGCGGCTGGAGCGGCGCGGGCGGCATGGACGTCGAGGATGTCCTGAACAGCTTCTTTGGCGGCGGCATGGGCAGCATGTTCGGCGGCGGCGGACGGCGCTCCGCGGGCCCGGTGCAGGGAAACAACCTGCGCTATGAGCTGCGGGTGACCTTCGAGGAAGCCGCGCGCGGCTGCGAGAAATCTTTCGACTTCTACCGCAGCGAGGAGTGCGACACCTGCGGCGGCACCGGCGCGAAGCCCGGAACCAAGCCCGTCACCTGCACCACCTGCCGCGGCAGCGGCCAGATCCGCACCGGCAACGGCTTTTTCACCATGGCGCGCACCTGCCCGACCTGCCAGGGCACTGGCAAGATGGTGCAGGACAAGTGCTCCGCCTGCGGCGGCTCCGGCCGCAAGCGTATGCGGCGCACGGCGAATGTCCGCGTCCCCGCGGGCATCGACAACGGGCAGACGATCGTCATCAACGGGCAGGGTGAGCCCGGCATGCGCGGCGGCCCCAGCGGCGACCTCTATGTTACCGTGCTGGTCAAGCCCCACAAGGTCTTCCAGCGCGACGGGTATGACCTCCTGCTGGACTTCCCGATCAGCTTCACCCAGGCCGCGCTCGGCGCGGAGCTCGATGTCCCCACCCTCGACGGCACGGTGAAATACCGCATCCCCGAGGGCACCCAGACCGGCACCCAGTTCCGCATCAAGAACCAGGGCATCCAGGTCCTCAACGGCCGCAGCAAGGGCGATCTCGTCCTGACGGTGCACGTGGATGTCCCGAAGCGCCTGAGCGAGAAGCAGAAAGACCTCCTGCGCCAATTCGAGGCCTCCGCCACCGGCCGCGAGTACGAGGGCCGCAAAACCTTCATGGACAAGATCAAGAACGCGTTTGGGGGATAAACAAACCGAACCCAGACAAAAAGCCTCCATATTTCAGCGGGATAGGCTGCTGGAATATGGGGGCTTTTCTTTTGTCATACCAATCTCAAGAGTAAACATCCACCGGCGTAGCCGGTGGCTTTTCATATGCGGGCATAGCCCTAGGATACTAGCTGGCGCCCTCGCAGGCGCAATACGGTCTGCCACTTGCGAGGGGCTTGTTCCGGTCGCCCGTAAACGGGCTATTCT
>JAFWQU010000026.1 GCA_017508975.1 Clostridia bacterium
CAGTGTTGGCAACGACATGGCCGGCATCCGGAACTGGTTTAATGAGTTCTTCGCGAAGGACACCAGCCGGAAGATCCGAGCGATCAACCAGGCGAAGGGCCAGCGGGGCGTCCCGCTGACATCCAACGTGCCCTACGGCTATGTAAAGGATCCGGTAGATCCAAAACACTGGCTTGTGGATTCAGAAGCAGCTGCTGTCGTAAAGCGAATCTTTGGGATGTGCATGGAGGGCAGAGGCCCCCATCAGATCGCCGCGCAGCTGACAGCGGAGGGCGTTCTGAACCCCACTTCCTACAAGCAGCGGCAGGGGCTGAACACCCCCGGACCCACGCCGGAGAAGCCCTGCTACTGGGGCAGCGGCACCGTCCAGATGATCTTGGAACGGCGGGAGTATACAGGCTGCACGGTGAACTTCCGCACATACCGGAACTCGATCTGGGATAAGAAAAAGCGGGAGAACCCGGAAGAGAAACAGGCGGTGTTTCCCGACACCCACGAGGCGATCATCGAGAAGGCCATCTTCGACCGGGTGCAGGAGATCCGCCAGCAGCGCCACCGGCGGACGGGAACAGGCGTCAGCACCATGTTCTCCGGCCTGGTGTACTGCGCGGACTGCGGCGCACGGATGAACTTCAGCGCTACAGGCGCAGGCCGGACCGACCAGGCGTTCTTCGACTGCAGCACCCACCACAACAAGCGGAAGGGCGGCTGCAGCGGGCACTACATCCGTGAGTCCGTGCTCAGTCAGATTGTCCTGAAGCACATCCAGGCCGTGACCGGCTGCATACTCTTCCATGAAGAGTATTTCCGGAAGGTCCTGTATACACAGCGCCAAGCGCAAAGTCAGGAAGAGATCCGAAGCCTCCGCAGTCAGCAAAGCCGGGCCGAGAAGCGAATCGCCGAGTTGAAGCGGCTATTCATGAAGATCTACGAGGACAACGCCGCCGGCCGCTTGAGCAATGATCGCTACGAGATGCTCAGCGCTGCCTATGAAACGGAGCAGAAGCAGCTGGAAGCCGAGGACATCCGAATCCGGGAATCCCTTACGGCCCAGGAGAAGCAGACGAAATCCCTGGAACAGTACATCCGGCGGATCAAGGACCACGCGATGGAGATCGATCACCTGGACGGCACCATCCTGCACGAGTTGATCGATCGGATCGAAGTCGGCGCGCCGGACAAGAGCAGCGGGATGCGGGTGCAGCACGTCCACATCAAGTACAACGGCATCGGATTCATCCCAATCCGTGAGCTGATGGAACAAGAAACGGCGTGACCGAGATCACGCCGGAAGCCGCGGGAATACTGGGGTTTCGAGAGAAATAAGGACCATTTTCGAAGCAATACTGGTTTATGAAGTCCCTGCAAAGCTGGGGCGGCACAGGTTACCGGACAATGCTGACCCAAATATTACAAAAGAGTGCACCCGAAGAGTCCAGAGGCGATCGGAAAGCCTCTGGCCGCGCCCGCAGGCGCGGAACCTCTTCGCAGTCGCCCCAGCTTGCTGGGGAGATGTCGCGTAGCGACAGTGGGGCGGTCTCCTACAAAAATGCCCGAGCTCTCCAAAAGAGTGCATCCCCGAAGAGTCCAGAGGCGATCGGAAAGCCTCTGGCCGCGCCCGCAGGCGCGGAATCTCTTTGTCGCCCCAGCTTGCTGGGGAGATGTCGCACAGCGACAGAGGGGCCGTCCTCAATTCGGAATGATAAATTCGGAATGCGGAATCAAAGACGCACACGCTCTCAATTCCGAATTCCGCATTCCGAATTCCGAGTTCTCTCTCAGTACGCTTTCGCGAAATACATCACCGTCTCCGCGGGCTTGCCGCAGCAGACACACTTGGTACCGAAGCGGTGGGCGGCCTGGTCGAAGGGCATGTTGCGGCTGGTGGCGTTGAAGCGCTCCTTGATCGCATCCTCACAGGCGCGGTCGCCGCACCACATGGCCTTGGCGAAGCCGTGCTCGACCGCCTCGCCGAGCTGCTCCAGGGTCTCCACGGGATAGGTGTGCGCGTCGCGGAAGGCCTTCGCCTGGTCGTAGAGGCCCTGCTGAATGCTGTCCAGCAGCGTCTTCACGCTCTCCGCGAGGTTCTCCAGCGGCAGCGTGCTCTTCTCCAGCGTGTCGCGGCGGAACACCGTGACCACGCCGTTCTCCAGGTCGCGGGGACCGACCTCGAGCCGCACCGGCACGCCCTTGAGCTCCCAGTCGTTGAACTTGAAGCCGGCGGAGACCTGGTCGCGGTCGTCGAGCTTCACGCGGATGCCCGCGGCCTTCAGCTCCACGAAGAGCTTTTCGCAGGCCTCGCTGACGCCGGGCTTGTGCGCCGCGATGGGCACGATGACGGCCTGGATGGGCGCGATGCGGGGCGGCAGCCGCAGGCCGCGCTCGTCGCCGTGGGTCATCACGATGGCACCGATCAGCCGCGTGGAGACGCCCCAGCTGGTCTCCTCGGCGAACTGCAGCTTGCCCTCTTTGTTCTGGAACTGAATCTGATAGGCCTCGGAGAAGTTGGTGCCGAAGTTGTGGCTCGTGCCGGCCTGCAGGCTCTTGCCGTCCTGCATCATGGCCTCCATGGAGTAGGTCGCGCGCGCGCCGGCGAACTTCTCCTTGTCGCTCTTGCGGCCGACGTACACGGGCAGCGCCATCACGTCCTCCGCGCACTCGCGGTAGACCTCCAGCATGTTCAGGGTCATCTCCTGCGCTTCCCCGGGGGTCGCGTGCAGGGTGTGGCCCTCCTGCCAGAGGAACTCGCTGGTCCGCAGGAAGGGCCGCGTGGCCTTCTCCCAGCGCATGACGGAGCACCACTGGTTATACTTCATGGGCAGGTCGCGCCAGGTCTGCACCCACTTGGAGAACATCGAGCAGAAGATCGTCTCGGAGGTGGGCCGCACCGCCAGGCGCTCGGTCAGCGTCTCGCCGCCGCCCTGGGTCACCCAGGCCACCTCGGGCGCGAAGCCCTCCACATGCTCCTGCTCCTTGAGCAGCAGGCTCTCCGGGATCAGCATCGGGAAATACACGTTCTCCACGCCGTGATCCTTGAACCGCGCGTCCATCTCCGCCTGAATCCGCTCCCAGATCGCGTAGCCGTACGGCCGGACCACCATGCACCCGCGCACCGGCGCGTAGTCGCACAGCTGCGTCTGCGTGATCACGTCCGTGTACCACTGCGAGAAGTCCTGATCCCGCGGTGTGATGAAGCTCACGAACTCCTGCTTGTCCTTGTTCTTAGCCATGCTCGAACCCTCCTGATCTCTCCGGCTTCGGTCTGAAAAAGCCTCCGCCTCTGTCTTTCGCAGGGACGAAGGCTTGTTGTCCTTCGCGGTACCACCCGGCTTGGCCCCGTGGGGCCCACTTCATTCAGCATCCGTTCACGGGGATGATCCGGCGGGGATTGGCCGCGGCTCCGGGCTGGGAGAGACACGCTCCTGCCGCGCGCCTTCCACCGTCCGCGCGCTCGCTGAGGCTCTCCCGTGTCTCAGGCCCTTCACAGCCTGTGGGAGGATTATAGCCGGTTTTGGGGTGGTTTGCAAGAGGTTTTTCAGGGGATGGGACTCACAGCCCGCCCTTCGGCCCATGGATGGTAAAATTCCGGATTAAGAAGCTCAGGGTGGGGGCGCCGTAGGTCTCCACGTAGAGGTCATACTCGTTGTAGCGGTCCAGCATGAAGGTGGCTTCCAGGGTGGTCCACTTGGCCTTGGGCACCACCGCGGCGGCCAGATTCACCCAGTTGGCGCCGTCCTGCGCGACGGTGACCAGGAAGGTGGCGGAGGCGGCCCCTCTCTGGTAGACCTCCACCGAGACCCGGTACTCCACCCCGGGCTTCAGGTTGAAGATCCGGTTGGGGCCGTTCCAGTCCTGCGTACGGCCGGCAACCATCATCTCCTTGTACATGGTCACCCGGCTGCTGCAGCCGTTCGTGAACCAGCCGTCCATGCCTGGCTTGTCGAAGTCCGCCCGGTAGAGCTCCGTCATGCCGCTGCCGGCGGCGGGTTTTCCCTCCGCGTCCTCCCGGGTGAAGGTGAAGGTCTTGGCAGGGGTGCCGAACTCCTCGAAAGAGTAGTCGATCTCCAGTTTTTTCCAGTCCGCGTCCACCACCCAGCCGATCTCGCCCTCGGCGGTTGTCCCCTGCGGCATGAACTCAGCCGGCAGCACGCCATACCCCCCGCGGTACATCTGGTTGGACATGATGTCCAGCATCACATTGGACATGTTCCCCATGCCCAGGATCTTCCCATCCACCCGGGCAGCCAGGTTCATGTCGCTGAAGAAATAGGTGCCCCCGGTCTGGTTGGTCACCTGGAGAGCCACCAGGACGAAAACCTTACCCGTCCCCGGATCGCTGTGGGAAGCTTTCCCGTCGCTCACGCGGATGCTCAGGGGCGTGATGATGACCCCCTCGTCGCTCCGGAAGGGGACGTTGAACATCCCGTCTGCAGCCCGGACGGGAAGCGGAACGCAGCCCAGCAGCAGTATGCATACGTAGGCCAGCATCATGATACGTTTTGCCATGGTCAAACCCTCCTTTCCTTTCGCCGGTGGTCCGGCGGCTCAGCCCAGCAGCGACGGATGCAGGACCGTCACATAGAGGATCGCGCCCGCGAGCACCAGGGCGATCGTCACGATCACGCCGATTTTGTGTGCGCGCCTGCGCTGCTTGTCCGCCTCGTAGGGATCCGCCGACGCCCTTGTAAAGATCAATATGATCAGTTTGACGAGCAGACAAAGCAGGAAGATCGCCAGCACCGTTGCCGCGAAATAGACGCCACTGCGCACGGTTCGGCTGTAGCCCAGGGCATTGAACACATCCAGACCTGCGTTCGCAGCCTGGTTGGTGAGCCACTGTCCGGTGCCATCGGTATCGGAGAGCACCGTCCGGACGATCTCAGGCTGCGCGGAAGGCTTCGCAAAAAACTGTTTTACGGGTTCGGCATACTTGAGCAGGAAGTGCGCGGCCACCGCAAAAACCACAGTCACCGCCAGCAGTACCAGGAGACAGCGCGCGCGTTCGTGGCGCAAAAGGCTCTTGTGATAGCGTTTCAGCTCCCGTGCAGCCTGACTGTTTGGATTCGGCCTGGGCAGCTGTTCCTGCTCTGCAGCCTGCTCGCTCAGTACCCGGCTCTTTCCTTTGTTCTCCTCGCGGGCCTTCTGCTCCGCCTCCTCCCGCGCCTTCCGCTCGGCCTCTTCACGCGCTTTGCGGTCGGCCTCCTCACGCGCCTTCCGCTCAGCTTCTTCGCGCGCTATCCGCTCGGCGTTCTCCCGCGCCTTGCGGTCGGCCTCCTCGCGGGTTATGCGGTCTGCCTCCTCGCGGCTCCGCCGCCGGGCTTCGTCCTCGGCTCTGCGCCGGGCTTCCTCCTCCCGGGCCTCCTCCTCGGCCAGCTGCCGGGCTTCCTCATCGGCCTTGCGCCGGGCCTCCTCGCGGTCGCGCTGTTCGAACACGGCCCGGACACGGCGGTCGATCTCCTCCTGGATCCGGCGCTCGTCCTCCTCCTTTGCACGCCGCTCGGCCTCGGCGCGGGCCTGGCGGTCCGCCTCCTCGCGGGCGCGGCGGCTCGCCTCCTCGCGGGCGCGGCGGTCGGAGTCCTCCCGGGCCTTCCGCGCGGCCTCCTCGCGGGCAATCCGGTCCGTCTCCGCCCGGACGCGGCGATCCGCCTCCTGCTGGATGCGGCGCTCGGTCTCCTCGCGGATCTGCCGCTCCCGCTCCTCCTGCGCCCGCCGCTCTTCCTCCGCCCGGGCGCGGCGGTCCGCCTCCTGACGGGCCTCCTCCCGGGCGCGGCGCTCGGCCTCCTCCCGGACCCGCTGCAGTTCGCGCTCCCGTTTTTCCTGCTCCTGCTGAATCTGGATCTCACGCAGCCTGCGCTCCGTGGTGCGGCGGTAGGGATCGCTCCGGTCGTCGCGGGCGAGCACGCTCTCGATCCGCCGGAGGATCTCCTGCACGGAGCCGGGGTTCACCGCGTCCCGCGAATGCTGGATCGTGATGTACTGGATGCCGGGATCGCCGGCGTAGGCGGACTGCGGCTGCGACGGATCCACCAGCGGCAGCAGCGCGCGGTCTACGCCGTCCTCCTGCATCAGCTCCCGGAAGCGTTCCCGCTCGCTGCGCACCCAGGTGGTCTGCAGATACTCGGGCTTCGAGGCGATGAGCAGCATGACCCGGCTCGTGGACAGCGCGTGGGTGATCCCGGCGCTGTAGGGCGCGCCGGACAGGTTCCGCAGCGACTCCGGCGCGTAGAAGATGCGGATGCGCTTCCCGTCGCGCTCAATCTGCGAAGTCAGCTGCCGGTAGAGATTCCGCACCAGGCCGCGGTCCGCGGAGGGCGCCGTGTGTCCGTCGGCGAAGCGCTCCGTCTCCTTGTAGCAGATATACACGTCGTAGAGGTTCTCGTCCGAGTCGGCGAGGCTCCGCCAGAGCTTGTTCAGCGTCTCCTGCTGCTGGCGGACATTCTCCACGAAGGACGCGAACCTCTTCGGGTACTCGGGCGTCTCCCGCAGCTTATGGTACTCGGGCAGTTTCTCGATGTCCCGCGCGACGCGCTTCAGGCACACCGCGACGGTCTTCTTCGTCCCGTCCTCGTAGAGAATCTGGACATGATACGCACAGCGGATCACGCCCCAGAGGGCGTCCGCGTTGGTTTTGTCGTTCTCCAGGACGCGCCGGTAGAGGCCCTGGGCATCGTCAAAACGCAGCTCCTCACAGCAGCTGTCCGCCCGCTGCAGGAGCCGCCGGCTCTGGTCGTCCGGCTCCTTGTCAGGCCGCCAGTGTAGGTTCCTGCAATACAGGCAGCGAACCTGATCCTCCACGCCGGGCACCAGTTCAAAAGAATTCGGCGCACCGCAGATATTGCACGAGAATCCCGGGTATTCGAATTTTTGGCCCATGAAAGCCCACCTCGCCTGTCTCTGTCATGATTGTAAATAGTACCACAGAACCCATGGACTGTCAAACCCGCCCGCCATCTTGCCCCGTGCGTAAAAATGTGGTAACATAGGGGCGGAGGTGGAAATATGACGGAACTGGCTGCCCAGACGATGCCGGTGCTGCATGCGCTCGCGGGAATCCGCAGCGGCGCGCTGAACAGCGTCATGGGGCTCATCACCTATCTGGGTGACGAGAAGGTGTTTGTGATCATCGGCCTGATCGTGCTGTGGTGCTTCTCCAAGCGCGGCGGACTGTATATGCTGACGGTGGGCTTCTCGATCTCCTCGGTGGGGCAGGCGCTGAAGATGCTCTTCCGCGTGGCGCGGCCCTGGGTTCTCGAGGAGGGCTTCGGGATCGTGGAGAGCGCGCGGCCCGGGGCGGACGGATGGTCGCTGCCCAGCGGACACACGCTGGTCTCCGTCGGCACCTACGGCGGCATGGCCGCCTGGTTCAAGCACAAGGGCGTCCGGGCGCTGGGCATCGCGCTGGCGATTCTGGTGCCGTTCTCCCGGATGTACCTGGGCGTGCACACGCCGCTGGACATCGCGCTGGGCGCCGGCCTGGCGCTGATCGCGGTCTTCGGGCTGCGCGGGTTCTTCCGCAAAAGCGGGACGACGGCCGTGCGGTCCGTGCTGGCCCTGAATCTGCTGCTGGCGGCGGTGCTGATGGCCGTCATGAGCTTCCAGCGCTACACGGCCCCCACCGCGGAGGACGCCGCGAACTGGACGAGCGGCATCGTCAACCTCTGGCAGCTGGTCGGCGCGGACGCCGCGATCTGGCTGGCCTACGAGGTCGACGAGCGCTGGCTGCACTACGACACGCGCGCGGCCTGGTGGGCGCAGCTCATCAAGATCGCCGGCGGCGCCGCGCTGGTGCTGGCCTTGCGCACGCTGGGCAAAAAGGTCTTCGGGTCCGACGGCCCGGGCTCCGCGCTGAGCAATTTCATCAGCATGGGCGCCGCCTGCTGCCTGTGGCCGATGACCTTCAAGTATTTCGCAAAGACCGCACACATCAAGGAGGAGGAACATTTATGAAACTCACCCCCGCTGACATCGCCGCGATGCTCGACCACTCCACCCTGCAGCCCTTCCTCACCGAGGAGGAGATCCGCCACGGCTGCGAGGTCGCGCTGAAGTACCACACCGCGTCCGTCTGTGCGCGCCCCTGCGACGTGCCGATCCTCGCGCAGATGCTGCGCGGCAGCGGCGTCAAGGTCTGCACCGTGATCGGCTTCCCGCACGGCGCCCACGAGACCGCCATCAAGGTCGCCGAGGCGGAGCTCGCCCTGGCTGAGGGCTGCGAGGAGCTCGACATGGTCATCAATATCGGCCGGATGAAGCGCGGCGACGAGGACTACGTCCGCAACGAGATTCGTCTGATCTCCGACAAGGCCCATGCCGCCGGCGCGATCGTCAAGGTCATCATCGAGACCTGCTACCTCACCGACGAGCAGAAGAAGCGCGCCTGCGAGCTCTCCGAGGAGGCCGGCGCGGACTTTGTGAAGACCTCCACCGGCTACGGCTCCGCCGGCTGCACCATCGACGACCTGAAGCTTATGCGCGCCGCCGTCTCCGCGAAGGTGCGCGTCAAGGGCTCCGGCGGGATCCGCGACCTGGACACCGTCCTCGCCGCCCGCGCCGCCGGCGCCGACCGCTGCGGTGTCTCCGCCACCGAGAAGATCATGGCCGAGGCCGAAGCCCGGTACGCGGCCGGAACGCTGTAAGGGTTTTCAGATAGAACCCCCGCTCTCTGCGGTTATTGCAGGGAGCGGGGGTTTTGATTTACTGTTCTATGTATTCTCTAAGACTCTCTGCTATCTTAATTGGCGATATATTTGGGCTTGTCTGATAGACTGCACCACTGGCATCTTGCCAGATTACAACACCATCCATATTTGTTTCTTCAACAACATATTGTGATTTGCTAGCATATGGATTCTGTTCCCAATTACGAAGTGTGACTTCAACAACACTTAGTCGCGGAGAAGTTGTTATACCTGTATATTCATGACCATCTGCCGACGCCAAAGAATACCTTTCTAGATACTCAAGATATTCCTTTGAAAACAATAGTGCCAGCTTCTTTTCAGCAATCTCTATATCACGTAGATCCGCTGGCTTAAGATGAACAAAATTCTTGCTGCTTTTTAATAATTCTGTGAAGCTCTTCATGATCAAGTACCTCCAGATAGCAGTACTTCCGCCATGGTTTTCCAGAATTCCTGACGTTGCTTGTTGAATGTAGGTCGAACAATTTCTGATTCATTTCCAAAGAGATGCCAAATCTTATTGTTACCCTCCTGCATATGCTCTGCTTTCGTCAAAATTGCCAGAGTTGAATTCATTTTCTGCCCTATGTGATGAAGCTCATAAGCTTCTCCTGTTGCTGGGTCCAAGGCGGCGAGGCCTTGCTGCATTCTTTGCAAATTTGTCCGGCCAAATTCGTCTAAATAGTCAAGATCAATCGGACGGACAAGTGAAGCTTTACCATTGATCATAAGTGTCTTCAAACCTGCTTTTTTGCAGATTTCGTATTGTTTTACGCTGCGGAAATTTTTTATGACATCCAAAGGATATCCTGATTCTTTTTGAATTGCGGCGGCTTCATTCATGGTTAGACCATTTAATGTAGCACCCTTCAGTGCAATAGCTTCACTCGCACCTCCAGAAATCGCACCGCTGATGGCACCCCATTTGAACCCTTCGCTTCCAGCGACAGCAGCAGCCTTAATGGATTCGTCCATATCTCCACCAGTATGGATATACGTCACAATACCAGCAGAAACACCACCCATTGCCGCACCCTTAACTGCCATAATCGCACCAGTCTTCGCAGCAGCAGCGTAACCGCTCAATAACTCCACGTTAAGCCCGAAACCTACTTCTCATATCCTCGTTCCAAGGCATCAGGTCATCCACCTTTGCCTGTGGATCACCGGCAAACCGCTCCGGCAGCACCGACAGCAGATGGTTCAGATAGGTC